>NZ_AP022584.1:4573207-4878088 GCF_010731675.1 Mycobacterium marseillense | reverse complement strand
GGTGTTCGTGCTGCGCGAGGTGTTCGGCTTCGACTACGGCGAGATCGCCCAGGCGGTGGGCAAACCGGCGCCCACCGTGCGACAGGTGGCGCACCGGGCTCGCGAACACGTGCGAGCCCGGCGCAAGCGGTTCGAGGCCGCGGACCCGGAGCGCACCGCGGAGATCACCACGCAGTTCCTGGCCGCGGCAGCCGGGGGTGACGTGGAAGCGTTGATGACGATGCTGGCCCCCGACGCCACCTGGACGGCCGACAGCGGCGGCGTGGTGAGCGCCGCTCGCCGGCCGGTCGTCGGCGCCGACAAGGTGGCCCGCGCGATCGCCGGGCTGATGCGCAGGGCCGCGGAGATGGCCACGCTGCGGGTGGAGATGGTGACCTGCAACGGCGCCCCGGCGGTGCTGCTGTACCTGGGCGACCAGCTCGAAGGCGTGATCACGGTGGAGATCGCCGACGACAAGATCACCAACTTCTACGTCATGCGCAACCCGCGCAAACTGGCGGCGCTGGCCACCGCTCGCGACATCAGCCGCGGCTGAGCGGCACACTGGGTCGGTGCGCATCGACCGGCTCGGCGATCTCGGCGCCGCACCCCAGGTGCTGCGCGCCGTCGGTGACGCCACGACCCGGCTCGGTCTGCCGCCGCCGGCCGCGCTGACCGGCGAGTGGTTCGGTGCCCTGGCGGTGATCGCGCCGAGTCTGTCGGTGGGCCCGGTGGACGTCGACGACGTGTTCGCCGTCGAGGTCTCGCGGACGCCGGAGCCGCACGCGGTGGGTGGCGGCTGGGTCGGCTACCTCTCGTATCCCGACCCCGGCGCCGACGCCCATCCGCACCGGATCCCCGAGGCCGCGGGCGGCTGGACGGACAGCGTGCTGCGCCGCGACCGCGACGGGCACTGGTGGTACGAAAGCCTGTCCGGCGCGCCGATGCCGGGCTGGCTTGCCACCGCGCTGGCCGCACCGGCGGCACCGGCGCGCGAGTGCCGGATCGACTGGGGCATCGCCGACCGGTCCGCGCACCGCGACGGGGTGCTTGCCTGCCTGGAAGCCATCCGGGCGGGCGAGGTCTACCAGGCATGCGTGTGCACCCAATTCACCGGCGCCGTCACCGGTTCCTCGCTGGACTTCTTCGTCGATGGCGTCGCTCGCACCTCTCCGGCCCGGGCAGCGTACGTCGCGGGCCCGTGGGGCGCGGTGGCGTCGCTGTCCCCGGAGCTTTTCCTGCGGCGGCGCGGGGCGGCCGTCACGTCCAGCCCGATCAAGGGCACCTTGCCGTTGGACGCCTGGCCGTCGGCGCTGCGCGCCTCGGCCAAAGAGGTGGCCGAAAACATCATGATCGTGGACCTGGTCCGCAACGATCTGGGCCGCGTGGCGATCGTCGGTTCGGTGACCGTGCCGGAGCTGTTGGTGGTGCGGCGCGCGCCGGGCGTGTGGCACCTCGTGTCCACGGTGGCGGCCCAGGTTCCGGTCGAGTTGCCGACGTCGGCGCTGTTGGACGCCACCTTCCCGCCGGCGTCGGTCACCGGGACACCCAAACATCGTGCCCGCCAACTGCTCTCGAAATGGGAACCGCACCGCCGGGGAATCTATTGCGGGACAATAGGATTGGCCTCCCCCGTCGCCGGCTGCGAACTCAACGTCGCGATCCGCACCGTCGAATTCGACGCCGGGGGCGGGGCGGTGCTCGGCGTCGGCGGCGGGATCACCGCCGATTCCGACCCCGACGCCGAGTGGGCCGAATGCCTGCACAAGGCGTCGCCCATCGTCGGGCTACCGTCGATCGCCGCGGCAACCCCGGCCGGCTTGTCCTGATGGCGGCGGCCCGCTGCGCCCGGCTCTGGCTGTGCGGCGACCGCCGCTAATCGCGGCGAGACTGCAGGACCGCGTCGTAGAGCTGGCGGGACCGCACTCCGGGATGGGCGGCGGCCACCTCGCCGCAGGCGTCCTTGACGCGGGCACCGCCCGCGACCAACTCCTCGACCTCGGCGACCAGCGACGGCAGGTCGGCGCGCGGGGTGGCACCGGCGAGCACCACGGTGATCTCGCCGAGCACACCGTCGGCCGCCCACGCCGCCAGCTCGTCGAGCGATCCGCGCACCACCTCTTCGTGCACCTTGGTCAGTTCCCGGCACACCGCGGCCCGGCGCGCGCCGCCGAGCCGTTCGACCGCGTCCTGCAAGCAGGCGGGCAACCGGCGCGGCGACTCGAAGAACACACAGGTGCGTCGCTCGTCGGCCAGCGAATCCAGCCAGGTTCGTCGCGCCGCTTTCTTGCGCGGCGCGAAACCCTCGAAGCAGAACTTCTCCGCCGGCAGGCCGGACAGGGCCAGCGCGGTCGTCACCGCCGAGGGCCCCGGCAGGCATCCCACCGGCAGGCCGGCCTCCACGCACGCGGTCACCAGCCGGAAGCCGGGGTCGTTGATCAGCGGCATCCCGGCGTCGCTGACCACCAGCACGGTCGCGCCGGCCGTGATCGCCTCGACCACCGAGTCCACTCGATTGGCCTCGACCCGGTCGAACATGCTGATGATCCGGCCGGCGATCTTCACGTCGAGGGCGTTGGCCAACGTCCGGACCCTGCGGGTGTCCTCGGCGGCCACCACGTCGGCCGTGGCCAGCGCGTCCAGGAGGCGGGGCGAGGCGTCCGAGGGCTGGCCCAAGGGGGTCGCGCCCAGCAACAGGCGGCCGGTGGTCATGGTCGACAGCCTACGATCGACACCGATGACTGCCCCGGCCCGCGAATCCCCCTTGAACGTCCAGGGCGCCGAAAAGGAGCGCGTGGTCCCCGTCGTCAGCCCGGGCCGGCGGGTGCCGGTGGCCGATTTCGGGCCGACCGATCACGTCCGCGGCTGGGTGGTGACCGGCGTGATCGCCGTGGTGGCCGCCGTTACCCGCTTCCTGAACCTGGGCTCGCCGACCGATGTCGGCACGCCGGTCTTCGACGAAAAGCACTATGCCCCGCAGGCCTGGCAGGCGCTGCACAACCACGGGGTGGAGGACAATCCGGGGTTCGGTCTGGTGGTCCACCCGCCGGTGGGCAAGCAACTCATCGCGATCGGCGAGGCGATCTTCGGCTACAGCGGCATCGGCTGGCGGTTCACCGGCGCATTGCTCGGCGTGGTGATGGTGGCGCTGGTGATGCGGATCGTCCGGCGCATCAGCCGCTCGACGCTGATCGGCGCGATCGCCGGAGTGCTGGTCATCTGCGACGGCGTCAGCTTTGTCGCCTCGCGCACGGCGCTGCTCGACGGCATCCTCACATTCTTCGTGGTCGCGGCGTTCGGCGCGCTGATCGTCGACCGCGACCAGGTGCGGCAGCGAATGCACGTCGTGCTGCTGCAGGGCCGCAATTTGGACACGGCATGGGGCCCGCGGCTGGGGGTGCGGTGGTGGCGCTTCGGCGCCGGGGTACTGCTCGGATTGGCTTGCGGCACAAAGTGGTCCGGCCTGTACTTCGTGGTGTTCTTCGCGCTGATGTCGCTGGCGTTCGACGTGGCCGCGCGGCGCCAGTATCAGGTCGACCGACCCTGGCTGGGGACGTTGCGACGCGACCTCATTCCCACCGGGTATGCGCTGGGCCTCATCCCGGTGTTGGTGTATCTGGCCGGCTATGCGCCATGGTTCGCCTCGGAGACGGCCATCGATCGCCACGAGGTGGGCCAGACGATCGGCCCGCATTCGGTGATCCCGCTACCCGACGCGATCCGGTCGCTGTGGCACTACTCCGCCAAGGCTTTTCAATTCCACGCGAGCTTGACGAATTCGGCCGGCAACCATCACCCGTGGGAGTCGAAGCCGTGGAGCTGGCCGATGTCATTGCGGCCGGTGCTCTACGCCATCGACGAGCAGAACGTGCCGGGATGTGGCGCGCAGTCCTGCGTCAAGGCCGAGATGCTGGTGGGGACGCCGGCGATGTGGTGGGTGGCGGTGCCGGTGTTGATCTTCGCGCTGTGGCGCATGCTGGTGCGCCGCGACTGGCGTTATGCCGCTGTGCTGGTGGGCTATTGCGCGGGGTGGCTGCCATGGTTCGCCGACATCGATCGGCAGATGTACTTCTTCTACGCGGCGACGATGGCACCGTTTCTGGTGATGGCCATCGCGCTGATTTGCGGCGACATCCTGTACACGCCTGGAGCGCCCGCGCGGGGCCCGGGGGTGAACGCGGAGCGACGCACGCTGGGACTGATCGCCGTCTGCGCCTATGTGGCGTTGGTGGTGACGAACTTCGCCTGGCTGTTCCCGGTGCTGACGGGCCTGCCGATTTCGCAGCAGACGTGGAACATGGAGATCTGGCTGCCGAGCTGGCGCTGATGCCTGTGCCGCGAGACTGCAACTAGCGACGGGGTCTCTCGGGAAATACGTTGCCAGTTATAGGTGCGCGGTGCTATGAAATTGCGTCGCGGCTGACGGGGCACGACATGCAGCGCGGGCCGCCGCGGCCGGTGCCCAGTTCGGAGCCCGCGATGGTCAGCACTTCGATGCCGGCCTCCTGCAGGCGAATATTGGTCTGCGCGTTGCGTTCATAGGCGACGACGACACCGGGCGCCAACGCTAACGTGTTGTTGCCGTCGTCCCATTGCTCGCGTTCGGCGACGATCGGGTCGAGCCCGGTGTCGATGACGCGCAGCTTGTCGATCTCCATCGCCTTGGCGGCGCCCTCCAGGAAGGGGACCTCGTCGCTGATGGCGACCCCGTCGGGCGTGCGCTGGATGGTGAACGCCGACAGCGTGTCGACGATGTTCGCGTACATCACCACCGTGTCGGTGTCGACCATCGTGCACACCGTGTCCAGATGCATCTGTGCGCGCCGCTGGGCGATCGGCACCGCGAGCACCGTATGCGCGAGGTCGTCGTCAAACAGACTGCGGGCCAACGCTTCCGCACCGGCGGGCGTCGTGCGCTCGCCCACCCCTACCGCGACGACCCCGGGAGCGAGCAGCAGCACGTCGCCACCTTCGACGGGTGCGGTGCGCGACTCGTAGGCCCGGCGCACCCCGGTGAACCGCGGATGATGGGCATAGATGAGATCGGTCAACGACGCCTCACGGACCCGGGCCCGCAGCGCCAGCGTCGGGATCACCACCCGCGGGCCGATCCAGATCGACGAGTCGCGGGTGAACACCAGGTTCGGCAGAGGCTCGATGACGAAGTCGCCCCCGTGGTGCATGCGCAGCACCAACGACACGTCGGTGCGGGTGTCCGCGGGCAACTCGTTGAACGTCATGCCGGCCATCAGGACCTGCGCCAGCCGGGCCGGCTCCAGCCCTCGCAGGTAGGACGAAAGCTCTTGCGCCAGTGGAACTCCGAGCCGGCGCGCGTCCACGGCGGCCGCGACGCCCTGCATCCGCGCGGCCCCGCTGTGCGTCAGCGCTTCGGTGAGCAGGTCCGACAGCAACAGCACCTCGACCCCGCGGGAACGCAGCACCTCGGCGAACTGGTCGTGCTCGTCCTGCGCGCGGGCGACCCATGGAAGGCCGTCGAAGAGCAGCTGGTCGACGTTGCGCGGGTTGAGTCGGAGCAACTCGGCGCCCGGACGGTGCACGATGACCGTGCGCAGCGCGCCGACCTCGGAGTTGGTGCCCAGCTCAACCTCACCCACAACTCAACCGTAGCGGCGGCGGGGGCCGGACGATCGCGTCACACGCCCGCCGCGCGGGCCCGCGCCATCGAACGGATGTGCGATAAACTGGGTCGCGTGGAGGTTGCGGTCCAAGGCTCCCTGTTCCAGCACACCGAGCGCAGGCAGCTCGGTGACGGCGCGTTCATCGAAATCCGCGCCGGCTGGCTGACGGAGGCGGATGACCTGCTCGACGCCTTGTTGTCGACCGTGCCGTGGCGCGAGGAACGCCGGCAGATGTACGACCGAGTGGTCGACGTACCTCGGCTGGTGAGCTTTCACGACCTCACGGTCGACGATCCGCCGCATCCGATGCTGGCTCGCCTGCGGCGCCGGCTCAACGACATCTACGCCGGCGAGCTCGGTGAGCCGTTCACCACGGTGGGGTTGTGCTGCTATCGCGACGGCTCCGACAGCGTGGCCTGGCATGGCGACACGATCGGCCGCAGCAGTTCCGAGGACACCATGGTGGCGATCGTCAGCCTGGGCGCAACGCGCGCGTTCGCGATGCGGCGCCGCGGCGGCGGCCCGTCGCTGCGGCTGCCGCAAGCGCACGGGGATCTGCTGGTGATGGGTGGGTCATGCCAACGGACCTGGGAGCACGCCGTGCCCAAGACGGCGGCGCCCGTCGGGCCTCGGGTGAGCATCCAGTTCCGGCCGCGCGGCGTGCGCTAGCCGACGTTAGGCACGCACCGACGTCACCGCTTTGACGAGCAGGTCGCGCGCGCGTTGGGTATCGACCGGGGCGACGGGCTGATCGGGAATCACCAGCGGGTTGGCGATGACGATCACCTGGTAGTCGCCGAATGAGGCCGAATAGTCGAATAACTCGCCGGTGCGTGGGCCGCCGGGGGTCAGCGCCTGCATGACGCGATGCACACCCAGGGTGCGGGTGCTGTCGATCTGCGGCACCTCGACCACCTGGAAGCCGCCGCGCAGCTGCGGGCCGGCGAAGGTCACCTTTTGGCAGTCCTTCCCGGGATCGTTGACGGGCAACGCTTTTGAGGTCTCCAGCGCGATCACCACAAACCGGTTGCCGCGGCCCTCGGCGGTGACCGCGGACATGTTGCCCTGCACGTCGGCCGGCATGTCCGGCCCGGCCGCCACTTTCGCGCAGTTCGCGGGATCGAACGTCAACCCGCCGGGCAGTTTTCGGCCGGCCAGCAGTTTGGGATCGATTCCCCGTTCGCTGATGTCGCTGACCTTGAAATCGGGTCCGAAGCTGGACTTGACGTCGGCCACCTTGTTGATGTCGACCTTCGCGTCGTGAGTGGCCGACGAGCACCCGGCCAGGACGCAGACGGCCGCGACCGCGAGCAACAACTTGGACATCGTGGCCAATCTACCCAAGCGGATGGTTCAGCTGCGCAACGTGGACACCGTTTTGGCGAGCAGATCCGCGGCGAATTGCGGCGGCAGCACCGGAAGCGCTGAACCCGGATCGGTGGTCAGCGTCGTGAACGCGTAAAAGTTGCCGAGATACGCGGTGAATGTGTAGACGCGCGAATCTATTTCGGTGCCCGACTCGACCGATGACTTGACGTCGGTGACCATGCCGACGGTTGGGACACCGTCGATGTGCGGCGCATCGGTGAGGTGGGCGTGCGCGACGGTGTTCCCGGCGGTCTCCGACCATCGGGGACACGCGGTGAGCAGGTCCTCCGGGAAGTCCACCGGCCCCTGCAAACCGACCACCACCGCGTTGACGATGCCGCCGCTGCCCGAGCCCGACACGCCCTGCGCCGATTGGTCGCGCCCGTTGCCGGGGTCGGCCAGCGCCCCGCATTTGGCCGGCTTGGACTGGAGGTCGTCGCCCAGGCTCCAGATCACCCTCGGCGAGGCGGCGCTGGGGATTCCGGTGCTCACCTCGTAACCGGGCGGCAGGTCGCGGACGATCCGTTTGATGTTGGCGGGGTTGACCGTGGTGTTGCTCGGCGACGGCTTTGCCGGAACGGCCGAAGGTTTGGGTGCGGGTGGATGAGCGCACCCGGCGACGGCCAACGTGAGCGCGGTAGTCAGCGCCGGGCCAATCCCGAACGGCCGCATGAGGAGTTGATAGCACAGGAGGCCGCCATACCGTCTCCCCCACGCCAATGCCGGTGCCGGTCGAATAACTTCCGTCGCACGAACAGCTGCTGGGTAGGACGACGTCATCCTCAAGGTGCTAGCGCCTACGCCAGCGGATTCGGAAGTCACCTAATGGCTCGGAGCCTGACCACGCGGATGGAGCACTACGCCGGCGCCGGTCTCAGCCGACCGCCTCGATCAGCTGCCGGGCCACGCGTCTGATCTGCTCGGCCTCGTCGCGACCGAACGGCAGGTGGTGCGGGTGCGGCACGTCGATCACGGTAGTGATCACGCCGATGTCTTCGCGCTGCCAGACGGCGCCGTAGCGGTCCATGATCGCGCGCATCGGCCCATTGTCGGAAAGCATTCGCGCGGAGAATCTTTCGATGCCACCGACGTCGGCGGCGATGGACAGTGCGCTGATCAAATAGGTACCGATACCGCGGCCCTGGTAGGCGTCGGCGACGGTGAAGGCGATCTCGGCGACCGTCGGGTCGTTCTGGTCGCGCACGAAGCGCGCGTCGGCCACCGGGTCGCTGCCGTCGGTGACCACCCACACGAAGTGATCGACGTAGTCGACCTCCGACAGGTAGTGCATCAACGCCGGGGTGGGCAGCCGCGGGGTCATGAAGCGCCGATACAGCGTGTCGCTGGAGAAGTAGATGTGTCCGTGCACGGTGCGCTCGCTGTCGCCGGGCAGCACCGGGCGCAGCAACAGCAGTGTGCCGTCACGAACCCGGATCGGGATCGGCGTGATGAACGCGGCGAGACGCTGGCGCACGGTGCGCAGCAGTCGCGGCGTGATGCCCGGGATGTGCACCATGCTGGCGAAGGACCGCGTGTCACCGACCCAGCCGGTCAGCGGTTCGGCGGCGGTCACCGTCGCGGTGCGGGGGATGTCGCGCAGCAGGGCAATCTCGCCGACGATGGTGCCCGGGGAGGCGTGCTCGACGATCACCACGCCGTCGTCACCGACGTGTTTGATCTCGGCGGTACCCGAGGAGATCAGCAGGAACGAGACGGCCTGCTCCCCCTGCCGCATCAGCACCTCGCCGGCCGCGGCGCGCAGGGGCTGCAGGCGGCCCGCCAGCGGCGCAAGGTCTTCGGCGGGACATCCCTTGAAGATGTCCATCGTCGCCAGCTCGTCCACCCGGGCGCCGGTCAGTCCGGCCACCGCTATGGACCGCCGCCGCCCGCAGCATCGCGACACCGCTGAGCGCGTCGCGATGCTGCCATGACCTGTCCCGCCTGCCTGCCCTCGTCTGGTGCGCCAGGCCCGAGACTCCTGGACGCGGTCGGATGTTGCCCAGGTTATGAGCAGGTTGCGACCGCGGCAAGGATCCGCGGCGTGTTCATGAACCGAACTAGAGCGCCGCTTGGGCGCTCAAAATCAGTTCGACGGCAGCGGCGAGGTCGTCGACCACGATGTCGGCGTCGACGGACGCCCCGCCGCCGGAGCGAAGCAAGATGGTCGCCGTTCCCGCCGCCCGGCCCGCCCTCATGTCGGTGTCGCTGTCCCCGATCATGACCGATTCGGTCAATTCGAAGCCGTGTTCGGTCGCCGCGCGCAACAACATGCCGGTGCCGGGTTTGCGGCAGTCGCAACTGTTGGTCGCGTGCGGACAGTGGTAGGCGGCATCGATCCGGGCGCCTTCGCCCGCGAGCAGTTGTTGCAGGCGGTCCTGGACGGCGGTGAAATGTGTTGGATCGGAGGCGGGTTCGGAGAGCCACCGCTGGTTGGTCACCAGCACGGTCCGCAGTCCCGCGGTGTTCAGGGCGGCCAGCGCCGTGGCCGCGCCCGGCAACAGCTCCAGTTCCGCGGGTGATCGGATGTACTCGCCCTCGGCTGCCTTGACGTTGATGGTGCCGTCGCGGTCCAGGAAGACGGTGCGCACGTTGCGCAGATCGGCTGCGGTCATCGCCGATGTCAGGAGGGCCCGGGAAACAATGCCGCTTCGACCATTTCGCAAATGGAGTGGCCCAGGTGCAGGCATGCCTCCTGAACCCGCGCGGTGTCCTCGCTGGGAACCCGGATGCAGATTTTCGCGACGTCGGCCACCTTGCCGCCGCGTGCGCCGGTGAGCGTGACGGTCGTCATCCCCACCTGACCGGCGACCTCGAGCGCGCGGACGACGTTGGGAGAGTTGCCCGACGTGGTCAGCCCGATCACGACGTCCCCTGGGCGCCCGGTGGCGAGGACCTGGCGGGCGAACACCTCGTCGTAGGAGTAGTCGTTGCCGATCGCCGTCATGGCCGCCGTGGCGTCGGGCAGGCTGATCGCGGCCAGCCCAGGACGGTCAAACGCATAGCGGCCCATGAGTTCTGCCGCCAGGTGCCCGGCGTCTTGCGCCGATCCGCCGTTGCCGAAGAAGATCACCTTTCCCCCGGCGCGCAGCGAGTCGATGATCGCGCGCGCCACCTCGACGGTCTGCGCGGCGCACTCACCCTGCTGCATCTGCTGCTTGACCGCGATGGTCTCGGCCAAGCGCTGCTGGACCAGCTCCACGCTGGGTGAGACGGCGTCCGAGCCGGTCATGCCAGCCATGTCGTCAATCCCTTGCTCTCGAAGGCGAATTCGGTGACGCCGGCCTGTGCGCCCTCGAGCGCTTCGATGAGCCGGTGCTTTTTGGCGAAGTCACAAAACAGCAGGATGTATCCCCCACCGCCGGCGCCGGTGAGCTTGCCGCCCAGCGCACCGTTTTTCAGGGCCAGCTCGTAGAGGTCGTCGATGCGTTCGTTGGTGATGTAGGGCGACATGCGTTTCTTCTGCATCCACGCCTCGCCCAGCAGCGCGCCGAAGTCGTTCAGCTTGCCCGTCAGCAGCGCGGCCTTCATCGCGACCGCCAGGTCCTTCTGGGCCCGCAGGCCCGCCAAGGTGTCATCGGAACCCGTTGTGGCGCGGTGCGTTTGGTCCTCGATCACGCGGGCCGAGTCGCGGGTAATGCCCGTGTAGCACAGCAGCAGGCTGAGCTCGAGTTCGAAGGCGGTCTCGTCGCGGATCCGCAGCGGATTGACGATCACCCGGTCGGTGAATTCGATGAAGTTGAATCCGCCGAACGTCGCGGCGTACATGTCTTGCATGCCGCCCGCGATGCCGAGGTCGTCGCGTTCGATGGCACACGCCAGCTGGGCCGTCTCGTATTCGCCCATGGGCACCCGGTAGTGCTCGGCGAGCAGGCCGGTCAACGCGACCATCATCGTCGACGACGAGCCCAGCCCCGAGCCCGGCGGCGCGCTGGAACGCAGTACCAGGTCGTAGCCGTCCGTGCCGTCCCGGCCGAACCGGCGCACCGCGGCCTTGATCAGATCGAGGCTGCCGTCATAGAGGATCTCGCTGTCGAGCGTCATCTCGTGCGTGGTCTTGAAGTCCACCGATTCGATGCTGACCCGGCGATCGGTGCGCGGGGCAAGCGATCCCTGGGCGTAGCGATCGATGGTCGCCGACAGGACGCATCCGCCTTCGGTCGTCGGGAACGGTGGCACGTCGGTGCCGCCGCCGGCGAACGAAATCCGCAGCGGCGCCCGTGCGCGGATTCGTGGACGTGTCATGGGGATTCACTGTCCAGCGGATCGCCCATCTGCGAGACCACGTGTGCCACGTGCCAACCCCATCGTTCTGCGTCCGGAAGCGTCGCCAGACTAACAGCCTGACCAGCACGATTATCGGGTTTTCAGGACTTCTTTCGGATGGGCTCCCGCACGAAATCGACCACGATGGCGGCCATGTCGTCGATCGCGCCGCGAGCGATGACCTCGTAGCCGTGGGTGCTCAGCGTGGGCAGGCACAGCAGGCCGGCCCGGGCGGCCTGCCCCGTGGCCTTGGCGTGCGACGCGTCGGATTCGAAGGCGCCCAGCGCGGCCGGCTGCGGCGACAACCCCCGGTCGGTGGCGATTTTCAGCAACCGGTCCGCGACTTCTTTATCGTAAATGCACAGCGCGTCGCTGTAGCCGATGATCGGTCCGCCGGTGACGCTGGTGTTGTATTCGCTCTCGGTCGGGCCGACTTCCAGGGCGAGCGTGACGTCGCCGGGCAGGGTGGCGCTTGCGTAGGTGCCCCCCACCCCGCCGATCTCCTCGTTGGTGGTGAAGACCAGATAGACGTCGTCGGCGGGGCGATGATCGCGCTCGCGCAATTCGCGGGCGGCCTTCAGCAGCGCGGTGACCGCCGCGCGGTCGTCCAGGAAGTAGGCGCCGACGTAGTCGCCGATCTTGACCAAGGATCGCTTGCTGCGGTCGATGCACACCCGGGTGCCGGCGTGCACTCCCGCGGCGGACAACTCCTCGGTGCTGCGGCCGGTGAACACGTACACGTGATGCCAGTCCAATGCGCGGTCGCCCTTGTCGGGTTTGGTCTCCCAGATGCGCGAGCTTTCCTGGGTGGTGTGTTCGGAGCCGAGAGCCAGTACCGCGGTGAGGGTTTCGTTGTCGCCGAGGACGGCGACCGGGCCCAGACCGAAGTTGCCCGGGTACATCGTGCCCAGCTGCGTCATATGCAGGGTGCCGTCGGAGTCCACGCGTTTGACGATCATGGACAGTTCGTCCATGTGCGCCATGACCCGCGTCGCGGTGCCGGGCGTGGCTTGCGTCCGCTGCCGGTGGTCGGGCGCGCCGGCGTTGTCGGTAGACGCGTCGGCGGCGATGTAGCCGATCAGGTTTCCCGCATCGTCCGTCCACATGTCGTCGACGACCGGTTGCAGTTCGCGGGCGATGACGGCGCGAACTTCGTCCTCCTGCCCGCACGGCCCGTAGGTCCACAGGAGTTCTTGCAGCAACTCGTCGCCTGAGTCGCGGTCGGGGTTCGCCATGAGATCCTCTCCGTCATCGGGTTCAGAGGATCAGTACCCGCGATAGCCTGCCGCTATCGCAACCGATGCGAACGGTCCTCAGGCGAGCGCGACACCGAGTTCTTGGGCGAACACCCTGATCATGTGCTGGACGGCGATTTCGTTGCGCCCGATGATCATGTGGCTGTGCCAGACGCCCTCGCCGCATTGGGGCAGCAAGGCGAAGTCCTCGTCACGAACGGCCGCATGCACGCCTTCGCGGGCGTCCACCGCGCACCGGACGGGAGCTGCGACGGTTCCTCGGGGATTGGATCGCGCCGTCGGTGCGTGCCCACGCCGCCGTCGAGCAGTGAGCCGCAGACGGTCCCGGCTCAGCTCACGGCGTCCGGGTCTGCCAACGGGACGAGGATGTGAGAGGGCGTCGGCCCGCCCTGGTGCAGTCGATAGCGCCCGCCGGCCAGGGCTCGGCGGGCCGGCTTGCTGGGCACCAGGTGCGGAAAGTCATAGGTGGTGATCGTCAGGCGCAGGCGGTGACCCGCGGCGATCAGCGCGGCCGTTGGGAAGATTTCGACGTCGTAGCGGGTGACCTCCCCCGGCACGACGGGCTCCGCGGCCGATCGGGTGCTGAGGTGCTGCGGCCGCAGGACGGTGCCGTCGGGCAGGTACCAGGTGCGGTCGGGGTCCAGCGTCCGGTGTGAGCCGAGGAGCGCGCCCTGGCTCAGCGGGCGGCTGGCGCCGTCGGGCGCGACGGCATCGAGGTGGGCGACCCACACCGTCTCGGTGGTGGTGGCCGTCGCGTGGATGGTCAGTGCGATCGGCCCGGCCACCAGCTTCGCCTGCCCGAACGGCTCGGTGGTGTAGCTCAGCGCGCCGCGCTGCAGGCGGCGGTTGTCCTGGTCGTAGCGGATGGTGCGGCCGCGTTGGGAGAACATGAAACTGCTCAGGCCCAGCGACCACTGCTCGAGGCTGCGTCCGGACAGGGGCCCGCGCGCCACATAGGTGAGCGGCGCCACGGTGGCGTCCGGCGAGGCGTCCAAGCTCAGGCGCCCCGCGTCGGACAGGTAGAGGCGAGTGGGCGTCGCCTCGGCGAGCGGATAGTTGTCGGCGCGAAACCACTGCGAGCTGCCGATCGCCTGAAATGCCAGCGGCTTCCCGGAGATAGCCGCGGCGGCGTCGTCCTTGAGCCAGTGGTCGAACCAGCGCAACTGCAGCGCGTTGAGGTGTAGTCCGCCGTGGTCCGACACGTGATACCACGGGCCCATCATCAATCGGATGCGATCCGAGACCGGTTGGCCGGGTTCCATCGGTGCGTCGTCCGGGCGGCCGACGGCCGCGTTCTGCAGCGCGGCGTAGTTCAGCGGCGCCCCGCGCTGGAATGCGTCGTGCCAACCGCCGACGAGGAAGGTCGCCACGCCGTTGGCGGCGACCTTGGGCAGGACCAGCCCCGGACTCATCGCATCCCAGAATGGGCCGTCATAGGCGGTTTCGCCGCCGGCGACCACCTCGGCGATCAGGGGCCGGAAGTAACGTCGCTGGTCGCGTCCGCGCTGTCGCACCGCGGCGAGACCTCCCGAGCGCGGTCGCGCGTGACCGCCGCGGGCGAGCCACTCGAGCGTGGGGTTGACCAGGTTGAGCAGCGTGTAGACGGACCCGTATCCGCGGACCGCGTGCAGGTGCGGCACGCCGCCCATCGTGGCGGCGTCGCGGTAGAAATCCCGGGCGGCCATTACCGGGAAGATCGCTTTCAGCGGGGAGCCGGGGCCGACGGCGGCCGCGGTGAAGAGCTGGTTGATCGCCAGGTAGGACAGTCCCACCATGCCGACGCGGCCGTTGGCGTTGGGCAGCGTGGCCGCCCACTGCACCAACTCCACCCCGTCCTGCGTCTGCCGGTCGCCGCACATCTCGAACGAACCGCCCGAGGAACCGGTCCCGCGGACATCGACCATCACCTCGATGTAGCCGCGTTTGATGAGGTAGGGCGCCGCGCCGCCGCCGATCTGGGCGGCCGGGGGCGGGGCTTTCTTGCCGTAGGGCGTGATCGACAGCAGCACGGGGAACGGACCCTGCGCGGGCTGCCCAGTCTCGGGCACCGTGGGGTAGTGGATGTCGGCGCGCAGTTCGACACCGTCGCTCATCGGCACGGCGACGTTGTGTCGCACGCCCACGCCGTATGTCGCCGGGGGCGGTGTCCACTCGGGCGCGAACGGCGATGGGCTGGTCTTGCGGACGCGTCGCGCGACGCGGCGCCGGGATCGCAGAGTCGTCCTTGATCTCACCATCGGTAAAGCTCCCCCTGAAGCACCGCGGCGCCATCGCCGCGAATCATCAGCGAATTTAGAGCACCGTCCTCAGCGGAACTGAGGGGGTGTCGACGATGGCGCCGCAACCTGACTTCGCAAGGCGCTCGCAGGCGGCGACCGGCGATTCGCGCTGACAGATCGTCGATTCCACCCGCTTGGCCAACTTCTCGTTGGCATAAACAGTCCCGCGGTCTCTGGCTTCATCCGAAGCGGCGTCCGCTGAAAACCGTGGGGCCTCAGCTGATTTCGTCAGACTGCCTCGTCCTTGGCGTCGGCCACGAAAGGGGTGACGCTCGGATGCAGATGTCGCAACAGCTCCTCACCGGAGAACTGCATGCGCTCGGCCTCATCCAGGAAACCAGACTGCGCGGCTGAGGATTCGTAGACCAATTGGGTGGCCTTCGCTGCCCTCGGCTCGCGCATCGCCTTGCGCTTCTTCAGACGCATCAGTTCGGGATGCATCTTCTTCCGCTGTGCGGGAGGGATCAGCGCACCACGGTTGAAGGCCCTCATGCCAAGCTTGTCCGCGACCTCCCGGACCTGACAAGTCTTCAGCCGGTAGCGCCAAGCGATTTGCGAAATCGTGAACCACCCCCGTGGCATCCGCCAGATCCAGCCCGCCACGGTAACCACCGTCAACACAACCGCCAGGGTCGCTTCAGGGCGGAACAACCTTCCGGGGAACGTGATCGTCACGATCCCCACTACCAGCATGACGACGAGAGCTGACACGAAAAAAATCTGAGTCGGACTCACCCCGCCCCCTTGCTTCCACCGCGAGTACGTCCAACGGTCTCAGAACCGGCTGGCGGTGAAACCGCGACACGCCGAAGCGTCACCGGCTCGAAACCACATGGGCTCGTCCGAGATGTCGTTGCAGCGATCGCTCGGCCACGCCACGGCGTCGATAACCTTGGAAGCCGCTCGTTGACCTCAGCCGTGTGACTGATTCATTCGAGCACTACGGTGGTTCCGCGACCCGGCACCTGGGTGATCGACCGGCGGTGTATCGGCTCGGACTTAGCGTCGACGGGGCGCACCCGCATGGTGGTGAACATCGCGCCGAGCACAATCCGCATCTCGCATTCGGCGAAAGTCGCTCCAAGACAACGGCGCACGCCTCCGCCGAACGGAATCCACGTGTACGTTCCCGCGCGGTTGTCGAGAAACCGCTCGGGACGAAACTCTTTCGGGTCGGGGTAGATGTCGGGACGGCGGTGCATGAGATAGATCGAGGGCGCGACCTTGACGCCGGCGGGCAGTGAAAACCCGTCGACCTCCATGGGTTCGGTGAGCCGTCTGCTCACCAGGGCGAGCACCGGCCGCATCCGGAGTGTCTCCTTCACCACGGCATCGACATACCTCTGGCCGTCGCCGGCGTGCGCCTCTTCGATCAGGCGCGAATGCGCGTCCGGGTGACGGATGATCCGCTCGACCGCCCACGCCAGTCCCGATGCCGTTGTTTCGTGGCCCGCCAATAGCAACGTGATGAGCTCGTCGCGAATCTCTTGATCGCTCATCGGATTACCGTCTTCGTGCCTGGCCTTCAACAGCATCGAGAGGACGTCGGTGCGGTCATCGAGGTCGGCTTGCCGACGGCGAATGGCGATCTCTTCGTAAAGCAGGCGATCCACGTCGGCCAGCAACTTGTGAGTGAGCGCAGTCCTCATCTTCTGGGGCCCTACGAGCAAGAGGAAAAACTGCGCCACGCCGTTGGTTGTGAGAACGAGCGTCCGCTGTAGCGCCCGGCGCAACCGGTCCATGCTCTGCCCACGCTCGAGTCCGAACACCAGGTGCAGGATGACTTCGAGCGTCAACGCTTGCATCCGGGGATGCAGCCGCACCGGCACACCGCGGGGCCAGCGCGCAATCTCAGCCTCGGCAATGGCGGTCATCGTGCTCATGTAGCTCTGCAACTGATTGCCGCGAAACGCGGGCATGAGGAGTCGACGCTGTTCTCTGTGCGCATCGCGGTCGAGCAGTAGCACCGAGTTCTGGCCCACCACGGGCTGCAGGATGCGATTTGCTTCCCCGGCGAGCACCAATTCGGGAGGCGAGGTGAAGATCTGCCGCACCGCATCGGGATGCGAGACCATCACGATCGGTCCCTCGCCGACCAGCTTCATAGTGAACGTGTCGCCATATCGGGCGGCGGCGCGGTCCATGAACTCCCATGGACGAGCGATCCACTCAGCAGTTTGTACTGCCACCGGTGCTCGAGGACCGGGTGGCAGCGTGTCGGCAGCCATCGATCACCCCCAATGGGGACGGCGCGTGCTAGGTAGCTTGGGCAACTTTATGTGCTGAGGCTGCCGGCCACCAGAGGCTCGCCGGCCGCATGCCTCCGCGGCGCGAGCGGCGCCTTCGAACCTGCGAGGCGCAAGCGGCACTGGTCTGACCACTTGACGTCTGGCCAATTACACGGAATGGTGGGCGCATGGCGCTGCGCCCCGTGACTCGACAGTCGATACCCGAACACGTCTTCGAGCAGATCATGTCTGACGTGCTCAGCGGCGAACTGGCGCCCGGGGAGATGCTGCCCAGCGAGCGCAGACTCGCGGAGGTGCTGGGGGTGTCCCGGCCAGTGGTTCGCGAGGCGCTCAAGCGCCTCACCGCTGCCGGCCTGGTCGAGGTTCGACAGGGGGACGCCACCACCGTGCGGGACTACCGTCGTCACGCGGGCCTGGACCTGCTGCCCCGGTTGTTGCTCCGCGGCGGGGATCGCGGTGACGAGCTGGACGTAGGGGTCGTGCGCAGCATTTTGGAGACCCGGCTGCACAACGGCCCCAAAGTCGCCGAACTGGCCGCCGAACGTGGCGGCCCGCAGGCGGCCGCCGTGCTCGAGGCCTCCGTGGACGCGCTGGCCGCCCAAGAGGATCCGACGGAACGTCAACGTGCCGCCCTGACCTTCTGGGACCACGTCGTCGATGCCGCCGACTCCATCGTCTTCCGGCTGATGTTCAACACCCTGCGGGCCACCTACGAACCCGCACTCCCGGCCCTCAACGCGGTGATGGCCGCCGAGGTCGATCACCCAGAGCTGTACCGCCAAGTGGCACAGGCGATCACCGCCGGCGATCCGGCGGGCGCCAAGCGCGCCGCGACCGAACTCCTCGAGCCGGCCACCCGCGGCCTGCTCACCGTCCTGTCTGGCCTGGATGAAGAGCGATGACGACACCCATACGCGGTAACCTCACCCTGCCCGCGGCGGGCCGGGAGTTTTGGCGCCACCCCTCCCCCTGGGGCATCTCACTGACGTTCGCCGGGGCGCTGACGGCCCGGATCATCGTCGGTGATTGGCAGCTCACCGATGCCGTGCTGCCGGCGCTCATGGTCGCGGCCTTCCCGGCTTTCGAGTGGACCATCCACGTCGCCATCCTGCATTGGCGGCCCCGCAGTGTCGGTCGCTTCGTCGTGGATCCCTTGCTGGCGCGCAAACATCGCGAACATCACTGCGAGCCGCGGAGAGTCGAACTCATCTTCATGCCCTGGCAGACGCTGCTCTGGGTGATCCCGACGGCCGTCGGCGTAGCCCTGGTGGCCTTCCCTCGGCTCGGCCTCGGGCTGACGTACCTGGTCGTCTTGACCGCACTCGGGCTGGCCTACGAATGGACGCATTACCTCATCCACACCGACTACAAGGCGAAAAGCAGTGTGTATCGGGCAGTTTGGCGTAACCATCGACGGCACCACTTCAAAAACGAACACTACTGGTTCACCGTCACCACCGCCGGAACCGCGGACCGGCTGCTCGGCACCTACCCGGATCAGTCGACCGTACCGACCTCCCCGACGGCCAAGAATCTGCACGGTGCTCGTACGAGCTCACCAACCTCTGTGGGTGGCCGTCAAACGACTGCACCCGCCTTTTGACCTACTGCTGTCTTCATCGGACTGGCAGATATTGAACCTGGGCTGACTTGGCAAGTCGGACATAGTCCGAATCTCAGTGTGCTGCAATGGCTTTCGTAGGCCCTCACCCGCGCAAGCGCGATACCGGTTGATCCACCCGGGATACCGCACGACCATTCCATCGAGCGATTACCTGGCCGGCGAAGTCAAGCATCTGGTCAAGGCCGGAGAACAGTGCGAAGGCATCGATGATCGCCTCGTCAGCACCGGACTCGGCGAGGCCTTCGAGCCTGTCGGCGACAGCGTCAACGGACGTGCCCGGATCGAGGTTGATCCTCATCGCCGTCTTCAGCGCGTCAGGATCTCGGCCGGCATCCTGCGCCGCACTCCGCGCAATCGACCACAAGTGGTCGGTGACCTCGTCCTGCAACCCCTCAACCCCGAGCCAGCCGGTGCCGCTGCGGCCGACCCGGCGCATCGCGGCCTCACTGGCACCGCCGATCCAGATGGGCGGGCCACCAGGCTGCACCGGGCGCAGGTCGGCATGCACGGGCGGCAACGAGAAGAACTCGCTGTCCCAGGACACCGGGGTGGTCGTCCACCACTCGTGCAGGAACGCCAGCAGGTCATCGAGCATCCGCCCGCGTCGGCTCCAGTCCGCGTTGCGGGCGATGTCGTGTTCGTCCTTCATCCACCCGATGCCGACGCCAACGTCAAGGCGGCCGTCGCTGAGCACGTCGAGCGTGGTCAGCAGCCGGGCCAGGTGCGGCGGCTCGTAGTAGAACGTGCTGAGCGTGCTGGAGTTCAGCCGCACCCGGCTGGTCGCCGTCGCGGCGACGGTCAACATCAGCACCGGATCGAGGTAGCGCGTCATCTGCGGCGGGTACGGCTGCTCTTTGCCCGGATAGGTGCTGTGCATCTCGACCGGCGTGACCAGGCGATCGCCGACCCACAGCGTGTCGTAGCCCAGGTCCTCGAGTGCGCGGCAGAAGGCACTCAGCCCGGCGGCGCCGCTGACAGCGAACCCGACGAAGGGAAGTGCGAAACCAAGCTTCATCGCGAGACTCCTATCATTTCGATGATTTATCAACCATTGGGAGGGCGCAGGCCTCCCTGTTCGTTCGGCTGTGCGGCTAGGCGGGAACGGCGGCGCCCAGGGCGAAGTTGAAGTCGCCCATCCCGTGGCGGGCGAGGCCCATCATGACCAGGCCCGTCGCTTCCAGCCAGTGCGCCATGTTCAGGCCCCCGACGTCCAGCGGACGCAGCTTCAGGCTCTCGATGAACTCTTCCAAGTGCGCCTTGGCGCGCGCGTCGTCGCCGGCGATGAAGACGTCGAGCGGTCGGCCCTGGGCCAGGACGACGCCGAAGATGGTGTTGAATGCCTTCACCACGCTGGCGCTGGCCGGGGCCGCCTTGGCAACTTCCTGCGCGATCGAGGTCTCCTCGGGAATGGCCAGGCCGTCGGCCGCGGCATTAAAGGGGTTGCTGATGTCGACGATGATCTTGCCCGCGAGGGCGTCGCCGTACTGGGTGACGACCGGAACGACGTCGGCGTACAACACGGAAACGATGACGATGTCGCCGGCCGGGGTGGCGCCGAACTCTCCCGTCGTGGTGCCGCCGCCGAGATCTTTGGCCAGGCCAGCGGCCTTGGCCTGATCGCGGCCGATGATTTCGACGGCGTTGCCGCCCGCTACCGCCAGCGCGCCGATGGCGCGGGCCATGTTCCCGGTTCCGATGATGCTGATGCTGCTCATGAGGTGTGTCCCGTCTCGGATAGAGGATCGAAAAGTTGACGCGTCTACCTTATGCCAGGTTTGATGACGCGTCAACCAAATCGCGGTAGCATGGGGGCTAATGGAAGCGAACTGGCTGAACCCTCGCGAGGACCGCGCCTGGCGGGCCTTCCAGCACGCGCATCATCAGCTCGACGTGCACCTGAACCGGGGCCTACAGGAATCGGGCCTCTCGGGGGCCGACTACGAGGTCCTGGCGGTGCTATCGGGTCACGACGGGGACCGCATGCAAGCCCGCGATCTGTGCAACGCCCTGGGCTGGGAGAAGAGCCGTGTCTCCCATCAGGTACGACGCATGCAGAAGGAAGGGCTGATCTGTCGCGAGCCCAACCCCGACGACGCGCGCAGCACCATGGTCCGCCTGCTGCCGGCTGGCCGCGCCGCCATCGAGAAGGCGGCACCCGGGCACGTGGAGGACGTCCGCCGCAACTTCATCGACCTGCTCACCCCGGCCGAGCTCGACATGCTCGCCGCCCTCAACGAACGGGTCCTACGCCACCTGACCAAAGACGACGACTCTGCTGCCGATGACGAGCCCTCATAAGTGAGGTTGCGTTCACCGACCAGCACGGCGGGTGCTGCGTAACTCGATTGGCGCGTACTCACTGCGTACCGGACACCACTCGGTGGATGCGGATCAACCGGGAGAGGCATTTTCACCTGATGAAACTCTGTGGAGCTAAGGGGAATCGAACCCCTGACCTACTCGATGCGAACGAGTCGACATGGGCGTTTGGCACTGCATGCAACGTTGGGCGCGTTAAGTTTCTGCAGGTAGACGGGTTGGCCACGTTGGGTACGAAAGAACCGTAGTGGAGCTACTGCGGACGGCCTGCGGACTGCCGCATGTAATCAACGGCCAGGAGTAGTCACCATGCCCTGAGTTTGTCGATACGCTCCGGGGCTTCTCCGGACTCTGGCGGCTCAACTTCATATCCCAGCGCACGGAGAGCTGCGATCGCCTCGCCCGGCGAATCACGCACCGCCGCCCTCGTCTGGAGTCGACGCCATTTCGCGCGACCGTTGACGATAACCTCCCGCCAGTTCGCTGCTGCGCAGAAACCACAGTCAGAAATCAAGAACTCGATAACGTCCTCGATACACGGGCGGAAGCGTTCGGAGCCCATAGGTATGTGCAGCGACTGAAAGCTGTGCGGCGTCGGGTGCCCGAGCTGCGACAGGATGTGGGAAGCTGCGCCCCTGTGAGCAGTTACTTGTACGTGCGAGTGGGGTTTCGAATGCGCGTCGCGGTCATAGTCCCAGCGGACGATCGGCGCTCGCTCTAGCGTTGATTTTAGTTCTAACGTCGAGTGCTCGACCGCCAGGTGCTTGCCAAACGAGTCCAGGCACAACTTGTAATTCGCCCGGAACGTGGCAAGGTCACCACGCGTGCTGCCGTCATCACACCTCGCGAGAAGCGGAATCTCCGCCGTGATTACGGCGCGCGTCTCATCCTGTCTGAAAACGACCTCTAACGCGGCGTCGGCCTGAGAATCGACATGAAACGCGAGAAGTGCGTAGCTTAAATCGAATGCAAAATTGCTGACGCTGCTCTGGAAAGCCTCTAGTTCTGCTTGCGCTCCACCCCTACGCGGAGGCGTCGGCGAGGAGGTAGGCGATTGATTCAAGCTCTTCCCATGCCTCATACTCGTCACCGACGAGCACATACTTGTCCGCGCGTATACGCAACTCATCCAACGTGAGACCCAACTTCGAGAGAATCTCCTCACGCCGGGCTCGCAGTTCCTCATCGCTCATGGAGAGCGTTGCTATCTTGTCGCCCATCGCGCACTCCCCTTCAAGGTACGTCGTCAGTGTGGCACCGCACGGTGTGCCGTGTCATCTGCTGTCTTGGCATGTCATTCATCAGTTTGGACCCACCATCTGACAAGTCGGTGCGCAGAAGCCTCTGAACTGGGATTACTCCCCGCGACGTCGAGGTGAGTGAGGTTCGTTTCAGGGCGGATCGAGGACTGCCTGACCTGCGGATTTCGCGGAGAGAGAGGAGGCGCTGGCCGTACCAGGCCGGGCATTATTGCAGCGCGGGGTCAGCCCCCACCCCCATTTGCGTGGGGATGAAAGAACCATCAGCGCCGAGTCCGCCGCGCTCTGCGGGACGCCTCGGATTCGTAGAGCCAGATGGCATGGTCTAACCGCTTCTGGGTGACTCCAAGTGTGTCTGCAGCGCATTCGAGAGCGGCTTGGACACGGTTCGGTTCTGCGGACTTTGGCAGCGCCAACGCACGACTGACGTAACGAATGAGGAGGGTATCGGCCTTGCTGCCGTCAGGACCAGCCAGCATCAAGAAGTAGTCCCAAGACGCCTTACCGAGACCGTGGACATTGGTCCATGCCTTGCGCACAGCTTCTAGTTCATCGGGGTTTTCGGCGGCCTTTCGTAGGTCTTGGGTGGTTTCGATGTTGAGGGCCACCAACGCTTCTGCGGCTTGGCGCATCGCCTTACCTTTCAGTACCGACGTTCCCGGTGCTTTGTGGTGTGTGCCGACTGAGGCGCTCCACCGTTCAACACCGCCGATCTCGTCGAGGGCGGCAAGGAACTGGGGAAGGCCGTCGGTGTCGGCATCCGCACCATGTTTCAGTCGATGTTGTCGGTACCTGTTGAGCACTGGTACGACCACCGTGTCGTAGCCGTTTCGCAGTGACTGGATTGAGTCGATGAGGCACAACGCGAGCGAATCTGGGTAGCCACGCGGTTCCTCAAGTAGTTCCGTATCGCCCGGCACTCCAAGAGTCTCGGAGATCGCACCTAGGAGCAGCCGGCAGTCATCATGGGGATTCATGGCCCGACGCTAGCGTGAGGAACCGACAGAGATCAGTCGCTTTCGTCCGGCTCTTCTGCAAGCACCCGGTAGACAGTTGCGCGGCTCACACCAAGTGTCTTGGCGATGATGCTTGCCGATTCGCCGCTGGCGCGCATCCGCTGCGCCAGTGCGGCCTTTTGGGCATCGAGAGCCTTGGGCCGTCCGATAGCCTGCCCGCGTGCACGACGGGCCTCACGGGCGGCTGTACGCCGTTCTCGACCCAACTCCAATTCAAGTTCAGCCAACGAGGCCATGATGCCCAGCACTGCGCGACCGGTGGGCGAGGACGAATCGACACCCTCGCGGATCGCACGAATGATGACGCCCCGGTTGAGTAGGTCGGCCACGGTCCTCATCACCTCCGAGGCGGAACGGCCCAGGCGGTCGATGCCGACAACCGTGATTGTGTCGCCTGCACGGGCGTAGTCGAGCAGTGCTGCAAGTCCTGGCCGCTGCTCACGGGTCGTCGCGCCAGACGTCTTGTCCACGTAGATGCGATCTTGGGCGACACCCGCAGCGGTCAGCGCGTCGGCCTGCTGGTCGAGATTCTGATGCCCGGTGGACACGCGGGCGTATCCGAGAACGGTTCCGGCGGCAGCGGGGGCGGTCGTGAGCGACATGCGAACAGTGTCGCAAAAGTCGCAGAATATGTCAATATGAGACAGGGGTTTTGAAGCATCTTTTGAGAGAGCGTGACATCGTATTTTCTACAGCGCAACCGATCCCGGCGGGAGCGTCTCAGTTCTTTAGTTTTGCGACATACCGGAACCGGCGTCCGACCCTAGAGCCGAAGACCCACCGCGACGAGCTGTCTCGGCCAACAGAAAGCGCAGCCTGGCCGCGTGTGCGATTTCCATGGGCATACGGCCGCCATTCGCGCACGATAGACACCCGGTGCGTTGTAAAGTCACGCGGAGATTGCGGACCGCTTGACGCTATTAAGTCAACAGGTCGACAAGAAGGGAAGCCGAAGGGAATTAGGTGCCCGAATCTTATCTTCGCCGCGACGCGCAATATAGCCTGGACGCGGTTGCGAGGTCCACAGCCGACAAGTTTGAAGATGTTTTATTTGTCGATGAGCGATTCGATGGTAGAGACCTGACAGGAAAGTCATTCAAGCACTGTACTTTCGCGAATATTAGCTTCAAGGAGAGCACGCTAGAGGGCTGCACATTTCTGGATTGCGTATTTCTCGACTGCTACTTTCGACTTGCCAATATTGGCAGTAAGTTCCCAGCATCTCGATTTATCTCATGTGATTTCGCACGATCTAAGTTGCTCGACAGCGCGGACTTCACTAACTACACCTATTGGCAAGATTGTTATTTAAAGTACGATGAGATTAAACCACGACTGCCCTCACGTTTGAATATACGTGTAAGATTAGCAAACAACCTAGCACGCGAATGCGAACGACACGGCGAATCAGCGGAAGCGCGAAAATTCCGATTATTAGCGATCCGATCGTGGGAAGAGCATTGCAAAGAAATATTCTTCTTACGAGAGTCGAACTACCGAAACAAATATACGGGGCAGCAATCTAAAGGCGCGGTAGAGTACCTTAAGAGCAAGCTTCAAGGCTTCATCTGGGGTTACGGCGAAAAAGCGCGAATCCCCATAGGGATGTTCTTCGCGCTCACGTTTGTTATCTATCCGCTGATATTCTGGGCATTTCATGGCAGTTTTCAGTTACAACCGGGACAGCAGATGAATTATTGGAGCTACCTGCTTGTCAGTCTCGACGATGTCTTGCCGGTCGCAGGGGTTGCACCTGCTCCGCCGAACTCTGATCTCTTGAGGTTCGTGATCGCGTCCCAGGTGTCCATAGGGGTGCTGTATGCTGGGATTTTCATCGCACTCCTCTTGAAGGTAGGCCAACGGAGATGACGTGCGCTGGTGATTCGCTCGTAGCGATGTACGGATCGACCGCTCGGGGTGACGCCGACGCGAGCAGCGACCTCGACGTCTTGGTGTTGGCCGATCCCGGCTTGAATATTCCTAAGTCGGCAATCCCCCGCGGTGCGCACTCGAGCCGTTACTCGTGGACAGAATGGCTCGAAATGCGTAACGAAGGCTCTATATTTTTGCAGCATATTGCTGCCGAGAGCCGCGTTCTCTCGCATTCAGGAGAAGGCCTACGAAGATTTCACGCAAGTATTCATGATTTGCCACCGTATGAAAATGCTCACCGCGATGTTAACGCTTTTGCGGCTGCGCTTAACTCAATACAGAGTGAGTTGACCAAAGATGACTGCTGCATATATTTTGAGCTAAACACATTAGCGATGGTTGTGCGTCACGTGTCAATCCTCATCTGTTACCTGATCGGTGAGGTAAACTTTTCGCGACTGCACAGCGTGCGCATTGCCGCACAGGCTACCGGCGCGGCACGGGCTTTGGCCGACGATTTCGCTAGTTTGTACGAGTACAGATTGGCGTTTCAACACAGGGCACCCATACCGCGCGAGACGCCCGACTTAGACCAGATTTATATATGGCTTGGAGATGCCAAGGAACTTTTGCGGAGTGCAGAGGAGTTGATTAGAAATGCAGACCGCATACGTCGATAAGTACATCGCCGCAGTGCGTGAGCAGGCGACTGGCTCCGCCGAAGCTGCTTACGTCCATCGGATCGAGTTGCAGCGGGCGGTACTTAAACTGCACCGAGTCGTCGCGACAGTATCGGGTGCTAAGCGTCCAGAGACGCTAGATGCGCGTCTAGAAGAGGATGGCGGCATCAGGACCGCCAGCAACCGAATGGCAGCAATCGCGACGCAAATTTGTCAACCCAGCGAAGCCCTTGACCGGCGCTGGGCGAACGAATGGCAAGCACTACGAGCTGCGGTGGAATCACTTGAAGTCCATATTGCGCGCACGAAAGATCCTGCACCGCTGATTTAGCTCTGGTGCGTCGCAAATATGAGGACCCGGCCTGGCAGCGGGTAGTGAGACCGTAATCGAAGGATGGCGATCCTTAAGGTCTGCAATCGACCAGTGAAGAGTGCTTACTAAGACTGGAACCTCCCGTTGCTCAACCTTGAAACGGGCATGAAAAAGCCCCGCATGTCGACGTCAGTGAATCGACTGCTGCGGGGCGGGAGTCGCCGTGAGTTCCGTGCATTAAGGGCACGGTCAGGCAGCTAGAACACGTAGCCATCCGAATCCCTAGAGAGGACCACGTCTGCTACTTGTACAGCAGCGAGGTAATCGCAACCACCGCGATCTTCGACACGGCTTCTGTCCAAGCCACGAGACGCTTCATAGGCTTCTCGCTTTGACAGAACACCGCGCCGTACAGCAGTGGCGCGAAGGTTATGACCACCAGCATCAGAAGAGCGATTCCGCCGTGGGCCATTGTGAACCTCCTTCGAGGATTGATGTGCCGACTTCGTGTGGCAACAAAAAAGCCGGGAAATCCCGGCTTTTGGACGCGCCCGAAGGAACGTCCTTCACTGTGCGGTGCACAGCAAAGATTGGGTTGGTTAAAGAACCGAAGAGAATTGGCTGATGTCGGCTCCGGTTGAATCCTGAGCAGCCTGCTCCGGTTGAAAAGTGAGCAGGTTTACGGAGTTGAGTCTGCCTGACGATCGGCTTCCACGGAGGGTAGGGATTCGATCGCAGTGTGTTTGATGCGGTAGCTGGCACCTTTGAGGGCGATGACGTCGGCGTGGTGCACGATCCGGTCGATCATGGCTGAGGCGATGGTGGCTTCGCCGAAGACCTGTCCCCAGCGTGAGAACGGCAGGTTGGAGGTCAGGATGATCGACGATTTCTCGTATCGGGTGGAGACCAGTTGGAAGAACAGGTTGGCCGCTTCGGTGTCGAACGGGATGTAGCCGACCTCGTCGATGACGATGAGCCCGTAGCGGCTGATCTTGCGGAGTTCGGCTTCGAGCCGGTTGGTGCGGTGGGCTTCTGCCAGTCGGGTGATCCAGCCGGTGGCCGGGGCGAAGGCGACGCGGTGTCCGGCGTGGGCGGCGGCGATCGCTAGCGCGGTCGCCAGGTGGGTTTTGCCGGTGCCCGGTGGGCCGAGCAGCACGACGTTGCGGGCCTCGGCAAGCCAGCCACCGGCTTCCAGTCGGGCGATCTGAGCGCGGTCGACGGCGGGTTGGGCGGTGAAGTCGAAGTCGGTGATCGTCTTGATCGCCGGGAACCCGGCATACCGGATGCGTTGACGTGCACCCGATTCCGCACGGGCATTCGATTCCACCGCCAAGACCGCACCCAGGTAGTCCTCCAGCGACCAGCCGACGTCGCGGCCCTGTTCGGCCAGCCGGTGGTAGTGCTCGGCGATGCGCGGAGCCTTGAGCAAGCGGGCCTGATGTGCGATGAGCTTGTCGGCGTCACCGGGCGCTGACGGTGTGCGCTTGGCGGGCATCAGGCGACCTCCCCGGTTCCGAACCGCGCGTCGTAGGCACTCAGATCGGCCACCTCGACGTCCACCGCCAGATGCGACCCCGCGGCCGGACGAGCCCGGAATTGCTCCCGCAGCACCGCTGCAGCCGCAAGATGGCCTGGATCGGTGACCAGACCTGCTGTGCCCCAGAGCCTTTGATGGTCAGCGACTAATCGGTCACCGCAGTGAGCGGTGATCTTCTCCAACCCGGTGGTGACGGTGATCATCCGCCCGATCACCTCCGGGTGCACCGAGTACGCGTTGCCGCCGGCACTGACGTAGTAGTCGCGACCCAACCGCGTCGTGACCGTCGTTCCCGTCACCGGGGCCATCGGTGGCAGTGCGGCCATCACCGCCCGATCCACCGCGAGTGCATCGGCGGGCACCAGGCCCGTGGTCGCGTGGGTGCGGCGATTGGCGATCGTGGCCAGCCACGCCCACAGTTGGGTGTTGAAGTCCGCGGGCGAGGAGAAGGCGCGGCCGGGCAGGAACGAGGTCTCCAGGTAGCCGTTGGCCCGTTCCACGAGTCCTTTGGATTCGGGGTCGTACGGTCGGGTCTGGATCAGCCGGGTGGCCAACACCCGCAGAACCCGACCACGCCCTCGGCGAGGCGACCGCGTTGACCGATACCGGACTCGTTGTCCCACAACAGTGTTCGGGGAACCGCGCCGACATCCTGCACCAGTTGCCACATCCCCGCCAGCAGATCCCCAGTCACTCGCGACGGGATCATCATCGCCGCGATGTACCGCGAATATGCCGCAACCATCACGAGCACCGGGAACGACCGAAGCACCCCGGCGTGATCGGGTACCAGCGCTCCGGGAAACCACAGGTCGCACTGCACCTGCTCACCGGGCCGATGGACCAGTCGGTCGCACGGATCGGCTGGAGCGTACTCCGGGCGGATCCTGGCCACATTCTCGGCGAACCAGGAATGCCCACCCGTCCAGCCGACCCGTTCGGCAATCACGGTGGCCGGCATTGTTGGGAACTGGCCCAGCAGCACCCGTACCGCAATCTCGATCTGCGCCCACGCCGACGTCGTTGACGGTGCGCGTTCATAGCGTGGTGGTGCCTCAGCGCTAATCGCCTTGGCCACGGTGTTGCGCGATAGCGACAACCGCCGCGCGATCGCGGCCTGCGACAGGTTCTCCGACCGATACAGCCGGCGAATCTCCGCCCAATCCTCCACAGTGATCACTCTCCAATCAGAAGGGTGCTCACTTTTCGACCGGAACTACCTGCTCACTTTTCGACCGGAGCCGACAGGCTGATCGACAGTCGATGGGCTGTATGCGGTACGACGCAAGCGCTTCTGCCCGGTGCGGCCAGCGAGACCAGACGACATGACCGTGGGCGTTAGGAGTGCGAGCCGGCCACACTGCGCTTGTTTTTGCGCGCAAGAAAGCACCCAGACTTGCCGCAAGCCTACAGCGGAATGCTGACAGCCTGTGACAGTGACACGCCCTAACTGGGCTTTGAAAAGGGGTCTCGTGGGGCGATGGGCATAGTTCGCCTATCGCCCCACGTGTATCCATGAATACTTGGACCGCGGATCGACACGCGCAGTCACAAGGTCATGGTCGGTCCGACCCCATCCCGCTGCGCGTAGGTCTTCTTGTTCGTCGAGTCCTGGTCAAAAGTCACTAACCCAGCCGGGTAGGGGTAGGTCGAAATCCCTATGAATCGCCAAGGCACGCGACCGCTCGGGGCGCATATCCGGCTGTGCACGTTTTGGAAAAATGTGGCCCGCGGGCGACCCATCCCTTAAACGAAGAAAGCGCGCCGGACTTGACGTCGGGCACGCGCTCTTCGTGTCGAGAGGTTAGGCCGCCTTAGCGGCGGACTGCGCGCTATCCCCTTCCTTTTTCAGGAACCAGTTCCAACCGCCCGTGCTGGTCTTCCGGGTGCCTACGAGGTTGCTCATCGCGTTGCGCGCTTTGGTGAGCTCGTTCACCTTGAAGCCTTCGACCACGCCCTGAGCGATCGCATCGCGGCTCGCAACCTCCCCATGCTCATCGCCATACACCTGTACATACATCAGGATGAACTCCTGAGCAGGAGTGAGCTTTTCGGGCCGCCCCTTCGCCTTATCGCCGTTCGCGGTTGCCAGGATTTCGCCGAGTGACCGATCAGATACGCCGAGAACCACGAAGCGACCGGTGTGCGCGTCACCGTGCGCGGTCTCGACCGTCGCGGATTCGATACGGTAGCTGATCGAAGGCAGATCAGACCGCCCGAGCGAGTTCTTCGACTGCGTCAACACGCATGAACCGTCCGCCGATCCTGGATCGCGACCGAACCCGAAGATCGCTCGCGGCACATTCTTGAAGGCTCCCGAACCAGTGATACGTGCGCTGATGTCCGTACCAGAACCTTTATTCCAGTGCGCGATCCCAAGGATGACGGCCTTCGTGCGATCTGCGATCTTGGCCAGCGGGTCCAGCGCCTCACGAACATCACGCTCGCGGTGCGTATCAATGCGGTCACTCACAAGTGACATGAGCGGATCGAGAACTACCAGTGCAACGCCGTGGTCAGTAATGGCCGCTTCGAACAACTCGTTGTCGTGCGGGAGAGACAGCGTCGCAACGGAATCCGAGTCAGACACCACCTCGAAGCGCCCGATCTGCGCAAGATCAGCGCCAGCGGCCATCAGGCGCGGAACGAGGGTGTGCGCCCACGAATCCTCAACGGCCACATACAGAACCTTGCGAGGAGTTCCGAACCACGCGCCCTGCAGACGACCGGTCGAGACGAGAGCCGCGATGGTAATGCCAAACGACGACTTGCCCACACCTTCCGGTCCCGCCGCGATGGCAATGGTGCCAGCGGCGATCCGCCCCGAAGATGCCGAAGATTCCGGACCTATCGAGTTGGAATCTTCGGAACCTTCGTACAGTGACTCAAGGCTCCCGGACCATGCCCATGTAACCGGCTCGGGTGCAATCGAGTCGGCCCAGGTGATGCTGGCGCGCTTCGCGGTCACGCCACCCCCTGACCGCGACGGGAGTTGCGCTCCTGGTCCTCGACCCACGACATCACATCAGCGCGCCGGTAACGGATGCGACCACCAAGCCGGAACGACGCCGGCCCGCACCCTGACGAACGGTAATAGCGGAGGGTGCCGACGGGGATGCCCAACTCGGCCGACACCTCCGTCGTGCTCATCAGTACGGCCTCGGATGCTGTTAACACCGATTCTCCTTAACCCCTAAACGCTTGACCTTCAAGCGCCGGGTGACCCTACGGTAGCACGCCCCAGTCCAGATAGGCTTGAAACACAAGCGTTTCACGCATAGGCTTACAGCGTGAGTATCCCCGACCGATCCGCCCTCGCAGCGGTTGAAAACCAGCAATATGCCCGCGAGCTGCGCGAAAAGCTGCCGCCGGAGGCCGCCGACATCTCGATTAACAACCTCGCTCAGCGGCGCGCGGCGCATGAATCGTGGGAAAAGAGATTCGGAGAGGTTGTTCGCGGCTGGCGGCTTGACCGCAACTGGTCACAAGAGGAGGTGGCCGAAACGCTCCGCCATGAGGGGTTCGAAATGCATCAAACGACTGTCGCCAAAATCGAGCGTGGGGCGCGACCGCTACGCGTCGCCGAGGCCGCTGCCCTCGGGGCAGTCTTCGACATGCCCGTCATGGCGGTATTCGAATTGTCGCTTCCGAACGATGCTCCTTGGTGGTCCCGCGACAGCCAACCGGTGGGCCTGCGCGAGAAACAGGACCTGCTGGAACGCGCTCGCGAGCTGTCGGAACGAGCGCGAAAGCAGCTCTACTCCGCCGCAGAGGACCACGCCTACTTCCTCGGCGAGATAGAGAAGCTCGTGCTGGCGATGAACGACGCAGCAGCGAAGGAGGCTCGCGATGGCTCAGAAGCGTAATCCGCGCAGCGGTGTGGAGGACCGTTGGACGAAGAGCATCCGCGACGCGCATGGGAATGTCCAGTCGGTGCGGAGCGCCAACTACGGCAAGGGGATGCGTTGGCGGGCAAGGTTTATTGACGACAACGGAGCCGAACGCGCCAAGGGGTTCCAGCGTAAGTCGGACGCGCAGAAGTTCCTCGACTCCGAGGTGACAGCGAAGCTCGTCACCGGGACGTATATCGAGCCGTCAGCCGGTCGGGTCACTGTGTCGGCTGTCTATCAGACGTGGTTCGCTGCGCAGTCGCATATCTCGGCCAAGACGGCAGCATCGCGTCGCAGCGTTTGGAACAGCCGTGTCGAACCGCACTGGGGCGACGTGCTCGTCGCCGACGTTCGGTCGTCCGCCGTGCGCGGATGGGTTGCAGCAATGGTCGCCGAGGGCACCGGAACCCCGATTATCGAGAACGCATTCGGTGTGCTGCGGCAGGTTCTTGGAGCTGCGGTCGAGGACAACCGAATTGCTCGTAACCCGTGCGATGGAGTGAAGCTCCCCAAGCGCAAGCATGCCGACCGTGGCTACCTCAGTCACGAACAGGTCGCCGCCCTGGCGTCGCAAGTCGAGCGCGATCCCGAGGTCGTTCGGTTCCTCGCCTACACCGGACTCCGCTGGGGGGAAATGGCCGCGTTGCGTGTCCAGGACTTCGACATGCTGCGCCGCCGCGTGAATGTATCGCGGTCCGTCACGGAATCTGGCGGGTTGCAATGGAGTACGCCGAAGTCGTGGGAGCGGCGGTCCGTGCCGTTTCCCGCCGTACTCGCCGAGGAGTTGGCCTCACTGATGATCGGCAAGGCTCGCGATCATCTGGTGTTCACCGACCTACGCGGCGGCGTGCTAAGGAACTCCAACTGGCGGACGCGGGTGTTCCGTCCCGCTGTCCAGAGGTGTCAGGCTGTGGACGCCAGCTTCCCAACCATCACTCCGCACGATCTGAGGCACACGGCAGCCAGCCTCGCGGTCAGTGTGCGTGCCAACGTGAAAGCCGTTCAACGGATGCTGGGCCACGCGAAGGCTTCAATGACTCTCGATACCTACGCGGACCTGTTCGACGAAGACCTGGACGAAGTTGCGGACCGCCTGGACGCGGCAATCCAACTTACTGCGGACGCTCTGCGGACCGCGGAAGTTCCCTAACGGCCTCTATAGGCCCTGAACTGCTCAAACTGGGTGGAGCTAAGGGGAATCGAACCCCTGACCTACTCGATGCGAACGAGTCGCGCTACCAACTGCGCCATAGCCCCTGACCGCTAGCAGGCTACCAGTCGCGGCACCAACCGCCGAAATGCGAGCGCTATTCGCCGACGGCGCGCGGCAAGTCGCGGGGCCAACCGTAGGTCCGCATCGCCATCGCGTAATCCAGGTGCTCGAAGACCGGGTCCTCGTCGTCGATTTCCAGCACCACCGCGCCCGGGCGGCGTAGCCGCGACGGGACCACGTCGTAGTCGCGGTCGTAGGCGTTCTCGACGCCGAGGCGCGCCCGCGACATCCGCTGCGCCCGGCGGCGGCGCACCTTCTCCTCGATCCGGGTCTGACGGCGCAGATAGCCCAGGTAGAGCAGGGTGATACCGATCGCGCCGCCGCACACCCACCAGGCACTCGGCGAGACCTTGAACGCCGCGGTGGCCGAGCCGATCAGGAAGACCGCCATCACCATCAAGACCTTCTTGCGGAAGGCGTACTTGCGCGCGCTGACCGCGGCGGCGTTCTTAGCGTCGAGCCGGCGCCGGCGGGCAGCGCTGCGCGGCATCGGCGCCGGCACCTCGTCGTCGTCGTCCTCGCCATCGGCGGCGGGCTCCAATCCGGACGAGTCCTCGACGTACTCGTAGCGGTCCTCGTCGTCGTGCTTGGCGACGGCCTCGGTGTCGACGTCGTCAGCCTCGTCGGCCTCGACGAATTCGTCGTCGAGGTCCTCGGCGGCGGAAGCGCTGGCCCCCACCGGAAGTGCGGCCGAATCCTCAACCACATCGACGTCGAGGTAGTCGGGCTCGTCGGCCTCGGCTGCCTCGGCCGCCTCGTCCATGGCCATCTTCATGACCACCGGGCGCCGGCGGCTCAGCTCGTCGGTGTCGGTGTCGTCCGTCTCCCGGTCGTGGTCGTCGTGCTCCTCGTCGAGATCGGTGTCGGCCGAGTCTTCCGGCGGCTGCCAGTCGGGATCGCTGCGATGGCCGGCGGCCGGGCCGTTGCGCTTGATCAGCCGAGAGTTGGCCCCGCCGTTGAGGACTCGGGTCGCCAACGCCACGTCGCTGGTTCGCCGCACCGCGTCACGTTTGCTGACGAGCATCGGCACCAGGACGAACAGCCACAGCACCACGAGCGATATCCACAACAACGACTGCGGGATGCTTGGCATGATGACCTGCTCTCTTCGGTTCTCATCCCCCGCGAAGCCCATCGGTGGCCAACGCGGCCGGGTCATGACGACCAGGACAATTACACACCTGTAATTTGCCTCCCACAAGCACCACGAGTCACTCGTGTCGCGCTAGTCCCAAATCGGCAAAAATTCGGTCTCTTCGGAGCGTCTCCTCCGCGCCTACTTAATAGGCGGCGGTCATACCCAACTGGCATTACCGGCGCGGACCAGCGCCGATGCCACCGATCCGGTGACCTCTTCGACGGTGATGGCCATCAATAGGTGATCGCGCCACGCCTTGTCGACTTCCAGGTAGCGCTGCAACACGCCCTCCTGCCGGAACCCCACCTTTGCCAATACGGCCCGGCTCGCGGCGTTTTCCGGGCGCACGGTGGCCTCCACCCGGTGCAGCATCACCGGCCCGAAGCAGTGATCGAGCCCGAGGGCCAAGGCCGCGGTCGCCACCCCGCCACCGGTGGCCGACCGCGGCACCCAGTAGCCGATCCACGCCGATCGCAACGCGCCGTGAGTGACGTTGCCGACCGTGAGCTGGCCGCAGAACTGGCCGTCGAGTTCGATGACGTAGGGCAACATCCGTCCCTGCCGCGCCTCCGCCCGCAGCCCGGAGCACAGCGCCGGCCAGGCGGCGACGGCATGCCGGGCCGTCCAATCGCCCTCGGAGCTGGGCTCCCACGGCTCCAGATGGGCACGATCGCTCAGCCGGATCCGGCTCCACTGCGCGCCGTCGCGCAGCCGCACCGCCCGCAGCCGGACCACCCCCGCCGGAACCCGCAGTGGCCCAACGCTCATGGGCCAGCCCGGATGACGAGAATTGGAGCGCAACAGATTCACCGTGGACGCAGTCGTTCCGCTCAGCCGCGCTGAGCCAGGAAGGCGACATCGACGATCTCGCCGGTGCGAATCTGCTCCGCGCCGCTGGGCACCACCACCAGACAGTTGGCTTCGGCGAGGGTGGCCAACAGGTGCGACGACGCGCCCGGGGCGCCGCCGAGTGCCTGCACCAGATACTCCCCGCTCTCCTGGTCGCGCATCAGCTGGCCGCGCAAATAGCCCTTGCGTCCGGCCACCGACGTGATGGGCGCCAGCGTGCGGGCCTGCACGATGCGGCGCATCGGCTGGCGCTTGCCCAGCGACAACCGGATGAGCGGGCGCACCATCACCTCGAAGACCACCAGCGCGCTGACCGGGTTGGCGGGCAGCAGAAACGTCGGAACGCCCTCGCGGCCCAGCTGACCGAAGCCCTGAACGGACCCGGGATGCATCGCGACCCGGACGACCTCGAGTTCGCCGAGTTCGGAGAGCACCGAGCGCACCACTTCGGCCGCCGCGCCCCCGACGGCGCCGGCGACGACGATGACCTCGGCGCGATTGATCTGGCCCTCGATGATGTCGCGGAGCTCCTTGGGGCCGCCGCCGACGATCCCGATGCGGTTGACCTCGGCGCCGGCATCGCGGGCCGCCGCCGCCAGCGCATAGGAGTTGACGTCGTAGACCTGCCCGTTTCCCGGGGTGCGGGAAATGTCGACCAGTTCGCCGCCCAACGCCATGATCGTGACCCGCGGCCGCGGGTGGACCAGCACCCGTTCACGGCCGACCGCGGCCAGCAGACCGACCTGGGCCGCACCGATGACCGTTCCGGCGCGCACCGCGACGTCACCCGGCTGGACGTCGTCGCCGGCGCGGCGCACGTAGGCACCCGACGGCGCGCCGCGGTAGATCCGCACGCGCGAGGTCCCGCCGTCGGTCCACCGCAGCGGCAGGACCGCGTCGGCCAGGGTGGGCAGCGGGGCGCCGGTCTGCACGCGGACGGCCTGGCGGGGCTGCAGGCGGCTGGGCGTGCGCGAACCGGCCTCGACGGTGCCCATCACCGGCAGCACCAGCCCGTCGCGCGCGTCGTTCTCGGGTGAATCGTCGATCGGCTCGGGTAGCCGGTCGTTGCCCACCTCGCCGACGCCGAGGACGTCGACGCTGCGCACCGCGTAACCGTCGATCGCGGCCTGATCGAAACCGGGCATCGGGCGCTCGGTCACCACCTCTTCGGCGCACAGCAATCCCTGCGCCTCGGCGATCGCCACACGTATGGGCCGCGGCGCCACCGCGGCAGCCGTGATCCGGGCCTGCTGCTCTTCCACAGAACGCACAGCGCGCCTCTCTGCCCTCAATGCCCTGACGGGCGCCGCCCTCAAATGCCTGACGGGCGGGCGGCCCGCCGGCCGAGTTATCGCCGGGCTACTGCCCGGCCAGGCCCAATCGCGCCACCAACCATTGCCGCAAATCCGGGCCGTAGTCGTCACGATCCAATGCAAAGTCAACCGCAGCCTTGAGGTAGCCGCCAGGATTTCCCAAGTCGTGTCGAGATCCGCGGTGCACGACCACATGCACCGGATGGCCTTCCGAGATCAGCAGCGCGATCGCGTCGGTGAGTTGGACTTCGCCGCCGGCCCCGCGCTCGATGCGGCGCAACGCGTCAAAGATGGCGCGGTCGAGCACATATCGGCCGGCTGCGGCGAACAGCGACGGCGCGTCCTCGGCCTTGGGCTTTTCGATCATGCTCTTGACCCGAAGCACGTCGGGGTTCTCGTCGTCGGGCACCGGCTCGACGTCGAAAACGCCGTAGGCGCTGATCTCTTCGGGAGTCACCTCGATGGCGCACAACACGGTGCCGCCGTGGTGGGCCCGCACCTTCGACATCGTCCCCAGCACGCCGGTCGGCAGCACCAGGTCGTCGGGCAGCAGCACCGCGATCGAATCCTCGTCATCGGACAGCCGCGATTCCACGCAGCCAATCGCATGACCCAGCCCCAGCGGCTCGCTCTGCACGACGGACTCGACCTTGATCAGTCGTGGGGCGCGGCGAACCTTGTCGAGCATCGCGGTTTTGCCGCGCTCCTCCAAGGTGCTTTCCAGTACCAGGTCTTCGACGAAATGCGCGACGACACCGTCCTTGCCCTCGGAGGTGATGATCACCAGCCGCTCGGCGCCGGCTTCGGCCGCCTCGGCGGCGACCAGTTCTATGCCCGGGGTATCGACCACCGGCAACAGTTCCTTGGGGACCGTTTTGGTCGCCGGCAAGAAACGGGTACCGAGACCGGCGGCGGGCACGACTGCAGTGCGTGGCACCACCACGTTTGGGCATGACATCGTTCACACGATAACCCGCATCCGCTTTGCCGAGTCGATGTGGCGCGGGCAAAGTCCTGGCTGTCATGGTTGACGCATGGCAACCACGGGCAAGGCCGCCTTGCGCGAACAGCTACTCGCGGCCCGGCGCCGCGTTGCCGACGACGTTCGAGCCGCCGAGGCGGACCTGCTGCGGGAAAAGCTGGAAGCCCCGGAAAGCATTGTGACCAGCGACAGCACGGTCTGCGCCTACGTGCCGGTGGGCACCGAGCCGGGCTCGATCGAGTTGCTGGACATGTTGCTGCGGCGCGCCGGGCGGGTGCTGCTGCCGGTTGCGCGAACGACCGCCGACAACACGCCGGTGCCGCTGTCCTGGGGCGAATACCGGCCCGGCACGCTGACCACCGGCCGGTGGGGATTGCTCGAACCCCCGCAGCCGTGGCTGCCGGCGTCGGCCCTGGCGGAGGCCGCCCTGGTGCTGGTGCCGGCGCTGGCCGTCGACCGCGGCGGCGTGCGGCTGGGCCGGGGCCGGGGCTTCTACGACCGCTCGCTGGGCGGCCGCGACCCCCACGTCCCCCTGGTCGCGCTCGTCCGCGACGCGGAGGTGCTCGACGAGATCCCGGCCGGTCCGCACGACGTCCTGATGACCCACGCGCTCACGCCGCAGCGAGGACTGATCGCCCTCGATTCGCACTGACACGTCGGGAATGAGACATGTCACGTGGCGGTTCTAGCACTTGGGACGCTAGAGTGCTAACCAGGTTTGCAATCATCCGGAGGTTTTCGTGCCGACTTACAGCTATCAGTGCACCGAGTGCGACGATCGCTTCGACATCGTGCAGGCCTTCACCGACGACGCGCTGACCACGTGCGAACGCTGCTCGGGTCGGCTGCGCAAGCGCTTCAACTCCGTGGGAGTGGTGTTCAAGGGCAGCGGCTTCTACCGCACCGACAGCCGCGAGTCCGGCAAGAAGTCGAGCGGCTCCACCAACGGCTCCTCGTCGAGCGAGTCGGGATCGAGCTCGAGTTCGAGCGAAAAGTCCAGTTCCAGTGACAAATCCGGCTCGAGCGACAAGTCGAGCAGCAGCTCCACACCGTCGACCGCCGCCGCCACCAACTGAGGGTTATCCACACGGGAGTCGCTGACCGGCGACCCGAGCGTCGCGTTGCGCCTAGCGTTGCGGCGTGGGCGAATCATCGCTGAACCCAAGCGCATTGAGCCGGCTGTCACTGTGGTTGCGACCGGACTGGACTCGCACCGTGCTGGCCCGCCGGGTGGCGGCGGGCGGGCTGGTCGTGCTGGCCGGAATCGCGACGCTGCGTTCCAATCCCGCCGGTGACTACGCGCAGGTGGTGGTCGCCAACCAAGACCTGCGGCCCGGCAACGCGCTGACCGCCGCTGACGTTCGGCTCGAAAAGCGTTTGGCTGCAACGGTTCCCGACGGAGCACGCAGCGACCTGGGCGGGGTGGTGGGTTCGACGCTGGCCAGCCCGGCCCGCCGCGGCGAGGTGCTCACCGACGTCCGGTTACTGGGCAGCCGGCTGGCCGACGCGGCGATCGGGTCGAAGGCGGGACCGGGGGCCCGCATCGTGCCGCTACACCTGGCCGACGGCGCCTTGAGCGACCTGGTCCGGGCCGGAGATGTGGTCGACGTGTTGGCCGCCCCAGCGACGGGTGCGTCGGAAACCCCGCACGCCGCCCCCAAGGTGGTGGCCACGGACGCCGTCGTGGTCCTCGTGTCCGCCAAAGAAAAGCTCCAGGCCGCCGATGGTGACCGCGTAGTGTTGGTTGCGCTGCCGGCTCGTGTGGCGAACACGGTGGCGGGCTCGGCGCTGGGCCAGACTGTGACGCTCACTCTGCACTGAGTGCCTGCCCGCGGGGGACCATGCGTCCTGTAGCAAACTCTGTCCAGTCCCAGAAAGGCCATTCCCAATGCTCAAAGGGTTCAAGGAGTTTCTCTCGAGGGGCAACATCGTCGACCTGTCTACTGCGGTGGTCATCGGTACTGCCTTCACCGCATTGGTCACGCAGTTCACCGACAGCATCATCAAACCGTTGATCAACCGGATCGGCGTCAACCAGCAATCCAACCTCGGCATCCTGCGGATCGGCATCGGGGGCGGCCAGACCATCGACCTGAACAACGTTCTGTCCGCCGCGATCAACTTCATCATCATCGCCGCGGTGGTCTACTTCCTGGTTGTGCTGCCATACACCACGCTGCGCAAACGCGGACAGGTCGAGCCGGCCGACGATGCGCAGGTCGTTCTGCTCACCGAAATCCGCGACCTGCTCGCGCAGACCAACGGCGACTCGTCGGGCAAGCACGGCAGCGTGACGACCACACCCCCACCGGAGCATGGGCCCCGCGCGGAGGCCGAATCGCGATAACGCGCTTTCGGGGCCGGGCCTTAAATCTCGAGGCTCGACAACTGCCCAATGATCTGAGCCGCCAACGGATTTAGCGTCGCCATTCCGTCGCGCACCGCATAGCGGGAGCCGGCCAGGTTGACCACCAACGTACTGCCGGAGACCCCGGCCAGACCGCGTGACAAACCGGCGTCGACGATGCCCGCGGACAGCCCCGAGCCACGGATCGCCTCTGCGATCCCCAGGATTTCGCGGTCCAGGATCTCGCGGGTGGCCTCCGGGGTGACGTCGCGCGGGGTGACACCCGTGCCGCCGACCGAGACGACCAGATCCACGCCGCCGATCACGGCGGTGTTCAGCGCATTGCGGATCTCAACCTCATCGGCGGCGACCGCGACCACCCCATCGACGACGAACCCCGCCTCGGTGAGCAGCTCGGTCACCAGCGGGCCGCTATGGTCCTCATCCCCGTGCGCGGTGCGATCGTCGACCACCACGACCAGAGCCCGGCCAACTACCAATTCCGCACCCGTTTCCATGGGTGCAACCGTATATCCGAGCTCCGACAACCCCGTCGCCGAGGGTTCGTCCACTCTCACTACTGGTCCGCCTTCCCGAGAGTCACCGGCAAAGTCCGGCTGCCGCCGCCGGCGGGGTCTTGGAACGTCAGCGTGATCTTGTCACCGGGTGCCCTGGACCGCACCGCGGCCACCAACGCGTCGGCGCTGTTGATCGGGCGGTCATCGACTTTGGTGACGACCACGTTCTTCGGCACGCCCGCGGCCGCGGCCGCGCCACCCGCGACGACGTCGACGACCTTGGCGCCCGGGGCGCCCTTGTCGCTGGTCACCTGAACGCCGAGCGAGGCGTGGGAGGCCTTGCCCGTAGCGATCAGCTCGTCGGCGATGCGCTTGGCCTGATCGACCGGTATCGCGAAACCCAAACCGATCGAGCCGCTCTGAGCGTCCGGCGACTCGCCGCCCAGGGTGGCGATGGCCGAGTTGACGCCCACCAGTTGGCCGTTCATGTTGACCAACGCACCGCCGGAGTTACCGGGGTTGATCGCGGCGTCGGTCTGAATCGCGTCCAGCACGGTGTTTTGGTTGCCCGACTCACCGGTCGTGGACACGGGCCGGTTTAGCGCGCTGACGATCCCGGTGGTCACCGTGCCCGACAGGCCCAACGGCGACCCGATCGCCACCACCGGCTGACCGACATGCAGATCCGACGAGGAGCCCAGCGAGATGGGCGTGAGCCCGGACACACCCTGCACACGAATCACGGCGATGTCGCTGGTGGGGTCGGTGCCGACCACCGTGAACGGGGCGGTGCGACCGTCAGAGAAGGTCACCGTGGTTTTCGGCGTCGGGCCGCCCGGCCCGCCCGGACCCCCGGGAGGCAGCGGAGCCCCGGGAGGCGCGCTGGGCCCCTTGGGCGGTCCCGCCGCGGCCGCGACCACGTGGTTGTTGGTCAGAATCAGCCCGTCGGTCGAGAGGATGATGCCGGAGCCTTCTTCGGATGCTCTCCCGATATCGGTCTCGAGCATCACGACGCTGGGCACGACCTTGGAGGCCACCTGTTCGACACTGCCCGGCGGCATGTTCGCGGCCGGCACACTGGGCGCCGCTCCCACAACGCGCCCGCCGCCACTGCCCGACGCGTGGTCGCCGAGCTCGATGGCCGTCGCCGCCGCACCGCCGATACCGGCCGACACGACCGCGATGGCCAACGCTCCGGCGGTCAAAAGCCCTGCGCGAGAACGCTTTCGCGGTTCCGGTGCGGCCGGCATTCCGGGCAGCATGCCCGGAATCGGGCCAGCGCCGGCGCCTCCGGGTAGCGGGCCCGCCCCGGGGATCCGGCCGGGACCACTGTTGCCGAACGGTTCGTACGGCGGACGGAACTGAGTCGTCTGCGTCGGCTGCGACCGATAGCGCCAGTCAAACTGCTGGTTGTACGGCTGCTGTTGCCCCTGGGCATAGCCTGAGGACCCCGCATGGCTCGGGACGGGCGCAGTCTGATTCGGCGCGGGAGGGTATCCCGGCTGCTGCGGCGGTGGCGAATACCTCGGGTCATTCGTCATGTCGCTAAGTCGCTCTTCCTCTATCTCAGTGTTTCGGCAAGTCGACGGCTGGGTTCAACAGTAGCCGCAGACCTACCTTGCCCGCGCGGACTGAGAGTCCACTGAGATTACGTTCGCCGATTCCCCAGAGTTCGCCTCGTCGCCGGCCACCGGCACACCCGGGTCCGTCGCGGCGTCTACCTGGCCGCTCTCCGGGTCGGACGGGGGGTATGTCGTCGGTGGCAGTGGCCGTCCGGGCAGCAGCACATAGAAGGAGGTACCCGGGGGTTGGCCGCCGGGGACGGTGTCCTCGACGCGCAGCAAGCCGCCGTGATTGAGCACCACCTTCTTGACGATCGCCAGCCCGAGACCGGAGCCGGGCATGGCCCGAGCCGTCGTCGAACGATAGAACCGTTCGAACACCAGCCGGCGCTCTTGCGGTGGAATTCCCGGGCCGTGGTCGGCGACCACCAGCTCCGCGTGTGACGGGTCGAGTTGCCGCATGGTGACGCCGACGTGGCCGCCCGGCGGGCTCCACTTGGCCGCGTTGTCCAACAGGTTGAGGACCGCACGCGAGAGGCCCGCGGCGTCGCCGTACATCTGCCACGGCGTCACGTCGACGTCGAAGTGAATGTCGTTGCGGCGCCGCCTGACTCGCTCCAGGCTGCGGTCGACCACATCGGACATGTCGACCGGTTCGTGCACCACCTGGCCGGCGTCGTCGCGGGTGAGGTCCACCAAATCGCCTACCAGCGTGGACAATTCCTCGATCTGGGCGAGCACGTCGGCGCGCAGGTCGACCATTTCCTGTTCGGGTAGCCGCGGCGCGCCCGGTTCCATCGATGCCATCAGCAGCTCGACGTTGGTCCGCAGCGACGTCAGCGGGGTGCGCAACTCATGCCCCGCGTCGGTGACCAGCCGCGCCTGCCGTTCCCGCGACTCGGCCAGCGCCCGCAGCATCAGGTTGAACGACTCGGTGAGCCGGGCCAATTCGTCGCTGCCGAACACCGGGATGGGTCGCAGGTCATCGGTGCGGGCGACGCGTTCGGCCGCTTCGGTCAGCCGACCCACCGGGCGCAGCCCGGCCCGGGTGACCATGCCGCCCGCGACCGCGGCGACCGCCACCCCGACGCCGCCGACGATCAGCAGCACCCAGCGCAGTTTGTTCATCACCTCCTCGGTTGGCTTGAGGCTCTTGGAGATCAGCAACGAGGTGCCGTTCTGCAGGTGGACGGCAAGGATTCGCTGATCGCCGGCGGTACGCCGCGACATGAAGAGATCGCCGTGGATGACCGCTTTCTCCGGCGGACCGACCGGCAGCGTCTGTCCGGGCTGCTGGGCGGTGTAGATCGCGTGGCCCGGGTTCACCAGGATCGCGTTGACGTCCGAATAGGCGGTGCCCTCGATCGCCTTGCCGGGGTCCGCGGCCAGTGAACCGCTGGCGATCAGCAGTTGGGCCCGACTCTGTAGTTGGTTGTCGATGTCGCTGTACAGCGCGGCCGAAATCACGGCGTAGACGGCGAACGCCATCAGCACCACGACCATTGCGACCATCGACATCGCGAGCAGCATGACCCGCCACCGCAACGACAGCGACGGGGCTGCGCGCAGCGGTGGGCGCATGGGTGGGCGCGGCGGCCGGGGGAATTTGATCATCGTTGGGATTGCATCGTCACGGCGGCGTCTCCCGAAGGACGTAACCCACGCCGCGCACGGTGTGGATCAGCCGGGACTCACCGTCGGCTTCGGTTTTGCGGCGCAGATAGCCCACGTAGACCTCCAGCGCATTGCCCGAGGTGGGGAAATCGAATCCCCATACCTCCTCGAGGATGCGGCTGCGGGTGAGCACGCGGCGCGGATTGGCGATCAGCATTTCGAGCAACGCGAATTCGGTGCGCGTCAGGCTGATCCGGCGCTCCCCGCGGGTGACCTCGCGGGTCACCGGGTCCAGGGTGAGGTCTGAGAACTTCATCGCCACCGATTCGGCTTCGTCCTCCGGCTTGGTCCGGCGCAGCAGCGCGCGCATCCGGGCCAACAGTTCTTCCAGGGCGAACGGCTTCGGCAGATAGTCGTCGGCGCCGGCGTCCAGGCCGGCGACCCGCTCGGAGACCGAATCACGCGCCGTGAGCACCAGGATCGGCAAGTCATCACCGGTGCTGCGGAGCTGGCGGCACACCTCGAGGCCATCCAGCCGCGGCATCATCACATCCAGGACAAGCGCATCGGGGCGATCGCTTGCTATCAGTTCGAGGGCTTCGACCCCGTCATGGGCCAACTCAACCGAGTAGCCGTTGAAGGACAACGACCTACGCAGCGACTCGCGCACGGCGCGATCGTCGTCGACGACCAGTATTCGCACGGCCCCTAGTTTCGTCCCACCGCCTGAGACTGACCTGAGAGGCGCGCCGGTTTGGCGCTAGCGGCGGGCCGCCGCCATCGAGTCAGCGGCGGTCGCAAGCGCGGCAAAGCCGGGCGCGGCGGGCCGCCGCCATCGAGTCAGCGGCGGTCAAGGTCGATCAGACCGAGGCGAGCGGCCTTGAGCAGTCTGCGCGGCACTTTGTGCCGCTGACCTGCGACCGTGACACCGACCAGTTCGGTCTTCTCGGCCTTCCACTGCGCGCGCCGGCTACGGGTGTTCGCGCGCGACATTCTGCGCTTGGGTACGGCCATGGTCGGGCCTGACTCCTCGTTGTGGCTTGCGGTTCGGCATGTCGCGCGGCGTGGCCGGGAGGCCGAACGGGCGACGATCGGGTATCAGGATAGTCGCTGGTCCGCTCGTCGCCAAAACGGACGCCCGCCGCGCGGATCGCGCGTCACCCTGAGCGCGCGGCCCTGGCGCACCCGCCCCGAAGTGGGATCCTTGACGTGACACCCGCGGTACCCGATAACCTACCGGTTGGTTGGTTGGGTCTCACCGGTGAATCCCTGAATGGAGGACGGGCATGGCCTCTGCTTCCGGTGCTGCCGTCCGGATCGCGAACTGCTCCGGGTTTTACGGCGACCGGCTGTCGGCCATGCGCGAAATGCTCACCGGCGGCGAGGTCGACTACCTCACCGGGGACTACCTGGCCGAACTCACCATGCTGATCCTGGGCCGGGACCGGATGAAGCACCCCGAGCGCGGGTACGCCAAGACCTTCCTGACCCAACTCGAGGACTGCCTGGGCGAGGCGCGCGACCGCGGGGTGCGCATCGTGGCCAACGCCGGCGGCCTCAACCCTGCCGGGCTGGCCGACGCGATCCGCGCGCTGTCCGAGCGCCTGGGCATCGACGCCCGGATCGCGCACGTGGAAGGCGACGACCTGTTGGCGTGCGCCGCGGAACTGGGCCTGGGCAACCCGCTGACCGCGAACGCCTACCTGGGCGCCTGGGGCATCGTCGACTGCCTGTCCGGCGGCGCCGACGTCGTCGTCACCGGCCGGGTCACCGACGCCTCGGTGATCGTCGGGGCGGCCGCCGCGCATTTCGGCTGGGATCGCACCGACTACGACCAGCTCGCCGGCGCCGTGGTCGCGGGCCACGTCATCGAATGCGGGGTGCAGGCCACCGGCGGCAACTACGCGTTCTTCACCGAAGTCGCCGACCTGACCCACGCCGGCTTTCCCCTGGCTGAGGTGTACGCCGATGGTTCCTCGGTGATCACCAAGCACCCGGGCACCGGCGGTTTGGTCAGCGTCGACACCGTCGCCGCCCAGCTGCTCTACGAGATCACCGGCGCGCGCTACGCCAACCCCGATGTCACCGCCCGGATGGACAGCGTCGAGCTCGTGTCCGACGGTCCCGACCGGGTGCGCATCGGCGGCGTGCGCGGCGAAGCCCCGCCGCCCACCTACAAGGTCTCGTTGAACAGCATTGGCGGGTTCCGCAACTCGATGACGTTCGTGCTCACGGGCCTGGACATCGAGGCCAAGGCCGAGTTGGTGCGACGTCAACTCGACGCCGCGCTCAGCGTCAAGCCCGCCGAACTCGAATGGACCCTGGCCCGCACCGACCACACCGACGCCGACACCGAAGAAGCCGCCAGCGCGCTGCTGCACTGCGTCGTTCGCGACCCGGACCCCGGCAACGTCGGGCGCCAATTCTCCTCGGCCGCAGTCGAATTGGCGCTCGCCAGCTACCCGGGATTCCACGTCACCGCCCCGCCGGGCGACGGCCAGGTCTACGGTGTGTTCACCCCCGGCTACGTCGACGCCGCCCAGGTGCCGCACGTCGCGGTGCACGCCGATGGCACGCGTGTCGATATCCCCTGCGCCACCGAGACATTGGCGCTCCGCCCCGTCGCCGAACCATCGCTTCCCGAACTCCTGCCGGACGGGCCGACCCGGCGCGTGCCGCTCGGCCGCATCGCCGGGGCCCGCAGCGGTGACAAGGGCGGCTCGGCCAACATCGGCGTGTGGGTCCGCACCGACGACCAGTGGCGTTGGCTGGCCCACACGTTGACCGTCGAGCGGCTCAAAGAGCTGCTCCCCGAAGCGGCGGACTTCGATGTGGTCCGCCACATGTTGCCGAACCTGCGGGCGGTCAACTTCGTCATCGACGGCATCCTCGGCCAGGGCGTCGCCTACCAAGCCCGATTCGATCCTCAAGCCAAGGGGTTGGGCGAATGGCTACGCGGCCGCTACCTCGACATCCCGGAGAGTCTCCTGTGAATCTGTGGAACACACCCGAGCGCGAGCAGCTGCGAAAGACGGTGCGCTCCTTCGCCGAACGCGAAATTCTGCCCCACGTCGACGAGTGGGAGCGCAGCGGCGAACTGCCGCGCGACTTGCATCGCAGCGCCGGGGCCGCCGGGCTGCTGGGCGCCGGCTTCCCCGAATCGGTCGGCGGCGGGGGCGGCGATGGCGCTGACGCGGTGATCATCTGTGAGGAGACGCATCAGGCCGGGGCCCCGGGCGGCGTGTTCGCGTCGTTGTTCACCTGCGGCATCGCGGTGCCGCACATGATCGCCTCGGGCGATCAGCGGCTCATCGACACGTTCGTCCGGCCGACATTGGCCGGCGACAAAATCGGTTCGCTGGCCATCACCGAGCCCGGCGGCGGTTCCGACGTCGGCCACCTGCGGACCTCCGCTGTCCGCGACGGTGATCACTACATCGTCAACGGCGCCAAGACCTACATCACCTCCGGTGTGCGCGCCGACTACGTCGTCACCGCTGTGCGTACCGGCGGCCCTGGCGCGGGCGGGGTTTCGCTCCTGGTGGTCGAGAAGGGCACGCCGGGCTTCGAAGTGAGCCGCAAGTTGGACAAGATGGGCTGGCGGTCCTCGGACACCGCCGAGCTGTCCTACACCGACGTCCGTGTGCCGGTGGCCAACCTGGTCGGCGCCGAGAACAGCGGGTTCGCCCAGATCGCGCAGGCCTTCGTCGCCGAGCGTATCGGCCTTGCCGCGCAGGCGTATTCGAGCGCGCAACGCTGCCTGGATCTGACGGTGCAGTGGTGTCGCGATCGTGAGACGTTCGGTCGTCCCCTGATCTCGCGGCAATCGGTGCAGAACACACTGGCCGAGATGGCCCGCCGCATCGACGTTGCCCGCGTCTACTCGCGCAGCGTGGTGGAACGGCAGCTCGCCGGCGAGACGAATCTGATTCCGCAGGTGTGTTTCGCCAAAAATACGGCGGTCGAGGCGGGCGAATGGGTCGCCAATCAGGCCGTCCAGCTGTTCGGTGGGATGGGCTACATGGCCGAATCCGAGATCGAGCGACAATACCGGGATATGAGGATCTTGGGCATCGGCGGGGGAACCACCGAAATCCTGACCGCACTGTCCGCCAAACTGCTGGGATTCCAATCATGATCACACCGCCTCCTCATCGCTTCGCTCTGCATCGCCGGCGGCGGTCATGACCGCGCTGCGGTCCACCCTCAACCACGACGACGCGGTGTTCACCGAGGCGGCGTCGGCGGCGATCGCGAAACTCGACGAGATCGACACCGAGCTGGCCAATGCGCTGGCCGGCGGCGGCCCCAAATACGTTGAGCGCCACCACGACCGCGGCAAGCTGACCGCACGGGAACGCATCGAGCTGCTCGTCGACCCGGACTCCCCCTTCCTGGAGCTGAGCCCGCTGGCGGCCTGGGGCAGCGCGTTCAAGGTCGGCGCCAGCACGGTCACCGGCATCGGCGTGGTGGCGGGCGTCGAATGCATGATCGTCGCCAACGACCCGACGGTCAAAGGCGGCACCAGCAACCCCTGGACCTTGAAGAAGATCCTGCGCGCCAACCAGATCGCCTTCGAGAACCGGCTTCCCGTGATTTCGCTCGTGGAATCCGGCGGCGCGGACCTGCCCACCCAGAAAGAGATCTTCATTCCCGGCGGGCGGATGTTCCGCGACCTGACCCGGCTGTCGGCGGCCGGGATCCCCACCATCGCCTTGGTATTCGGCAACTCCACCGCCGGCGGCGCCTACGTCCCCGGGATGTCCGATCACGTGGTGATGATCAAGGAACGTTCCAAGGTTTTCCTCGCCGGCCCCCCGCTGGTGAAGATGGCCACCGGTGAGGAATCCGATGACGAATCGCTGGGCGGCGCCGAAATGCACGCCCGGGTCTCGGGTTTGGCCGACTACTTCGCCGTCGACGAACTCGACGCGATCCGCATCGGCCGCCGCATCGTCGCCCGGCTGAATTGGCTCAAGCAGGGCCCGACACCCAAACCGATCACCGAGCCGCTGTTCGACACCGAGGAGCTCATTGGCATCGTTCCCGCGGATCTGCGGATCCCGTTCGACCCCCGCGAAGTGATCGCCCGGATCGTCGACGGCTCCGAATTCGACGAATTCAAGCCGCTGTACGGCTCCTCGCTGGTGACGGGCTGGGCCCAGTTGCACGGCTATCCGATCGGAATCCTGGCCAACGCGCGCGGGGTGCTGTTCAGCGAGGAATCGCAAAAGGCCACCCAGTTCATCCAGCTGGCCAACCGGTCCAACACGCCACTGCTGTTCCTGCACAACACCACCGGCTACATGGTGGGCAAGGACTACGAAGAGGGCGGGATGATCAAGCACGGCGCGATGATGATCAACGCCGTGTCCAATTCGACGGTCCCGCACATCTCGCTGCTGATCGGCGCCTCCTACGGCGCGGGCCACTACGGCATGTGCGGCCGCGCCTACGACCCGCGCTTCCTGTTCGCGTGGCCGACGTCGAAGTCCGCGGTGATGGGCGGCGCGCAGCTCTCGGGCGTGCTGTCAATCGTGGCCCGCGCCGCCGCGGAAGCCCGCGGCCAGCAGGTCGACGAAGAGGCCGACGCGGCGATGCGCGCCGCGGTCGAAGGCCAGATCGAAGCGGAGTCGCTGCCGCTGGTGTTGTCCGGGATGCTCTACGACGACGGGGTGATCGACCCGCGCGACACCCGCACCGTGCTGGGAATGTGTTTGTCCGCCATCGCCAATGGCCCGATCAAGGGGACGTCGAACTTCGGCGTCTTCCGGATGTGAGCCCCATGGTTACTCGAGTTCTGGTTGCCAACCGCGGCGAGATCGCGCGCCGGGTATTCGCCACATGCCGTCGCCTCGGCCTGGGCACCGTCGCAATCTACACCGACCCAGACGCCGGCGCGCAGCACGTCGCCGAGGCCGACGCCCGAGTGCGGCTGCCCAAGACCAACGACTACCTCAACGCCGAGGCCATCATCGCCGCCGCCCGCGCGGCCGGTGCCGACGCGATTCATCCCGGCTACGGATTCCTCTCGGAGAACGCCGATTTCGCGGCCACCGTCCAAGAGGCCGGGATGACCTGGGTCGGCCCGCCGGTGGACGCGGTGCGGGCGATGGGTTCCAAGATCGAGTCCAAGAAGCTGATGGCCGCCGCCGGGGTGCCCGTCCTCGACGAACTCGATCCCGACACCGTCACCCAGGCGCAGCTGCCGGTGCTGGTCAAAGCCTCCGCGGGCGGCGGCGGCCGGGGCATGCGGGTGGTACGCGAATTGTCCGCCCTGCCGGCCGAAGTCGAGGCGGCCCAGCGCGAAGCGCAGTCCGCCTTCGGCGATCCGACGGTGTTCTGCGAGCGCTACCTGCCCACCGGACACCACATCGAGGTTCAGGTCATGGCCGACACCCACGGCACGGTGTGGGCCGTCGGGGAACGCGAATGCTCGATTCAGCGCCGCCACCAGAAGATCATCGAGGAGGCCCCCTCCCCGCTGGTGGAACGCACCCCGGGCATGCGCGCCAAGCTGTTCGACGCGGCCCGACTGGCCGCCGGCGCGATCGGCTACACCGGGGCCGGGACCGTGGAGTTCCTGGCCGACGACGACGGCGAGTTCTACTTCCTGGAGATGAACACCCGGCTGCAGGTCGAGCACCCGGTGACCGAAGAGACCACCGGGCTCGACCTGGTGGAACTTCAGCTCGCGGTGGCCGACGGCGCCCGCCTCGACGCCGAACCTCCCGCCGCCCAGGGTCATTCGATCGAGGCCCGCCTCTACGCCGAGGATCCCGCACGCGGGTGGCAGCCGCAGGCCGGCGTGGTGCGCGCGTTCGCGTTGCCGTCGGTGCGGGCCGAGTTCGGCGCGTTGGGGCATCGCACCGGCATCCGGCTGGATTCCGGGATCGTCGACGGATTCACGGTGTCGATCCACTACGACCCGATGCTGGCCAAGGTCATCTCCTACGCCCCGACGCGCCGCCAGGCGGCGCTGGTCCTTGCCGACGCGCTAGCCCGTGCCCGGGTGCACGGGCTGCGCACCAACCGCGACCTGCTGGTAAACGTGCTGCGTCACCCGGCCTTCCTCGACGGCGCCACGGACACAGCGTTTTTCGACACGCACGGCCTCGCCGAGCTGTCCTCGCCGCTGGGCGATGCCGCAGGAGTGCGCCTGTCGGCGATCGCGACCGCCCTGGCCGACGCCGCGCGCAACCGCGCCCTCGCGCCGGTGTTGGGTGCCGTTCCCAGCGGCTGGCGGAACCTGCGGTCGGGCTATCAGGTCAAGACCTACGGTGACGACGAAGGCAACGAGCACCGGGTCCAATACCGTTTCGACAGGCCCGGGCTGGTGCTACCCGACGACCCTGGGGTGCAGCTGGTGTCGGCGACCGCGGATGACGTCGTGCTCAGGACGGACGGCGTCGACCAAAGCTTCGCCGTGCGGCGCTACGATTCCGACGTCTACGTCGATTCCGCGCGCGGACCGGTGCATCTGATCGCGCTGCCGCGCTTCCCCGAGCCCGGTTCGACCGTCGAAAAGGGATCGCTGGTCGCCCCCATGCCCGGCAACGTCATCCGGCTCGGCGCCGCGATCGGCGACACCGTCACCGCCGGTCAACCACTGATCTGGCTGGAAGCCATGAAGATGGAACACACCATCACCGCACCGGTCGACGGCGTTCTCGCCGAACTCAACGTCAAGACCGGTCAGCAAGTCGAAGTGGGCGCCGTACTGGCAAGAGTCGAAGCGCCGCAATCAGAAGGAGATCCCCAGTGACCGACAGCAGCTTCATCGAGAACGAGGAACGCCAGGCCCTGCGCAAGGCGGTGGCCGAGTGGGCGTCCAACTACGGCAGCGAGTACTACCTGAAGAAGGCACGCGCCCACGAGCACACCGACGAATTGTGGTCGGAGGCAGGGAAACTCGGATTCCTGGGCGTGAACCTGCCCGAGGAGTACGGCGGTGGTGGCGCCGGAATGTACGAGCTGTCGCTGGTGATGGAGGAAATGTCCGCCGCCGGTAGCGCGCTGCTGCTGATGGTGGTCTCGCCCGCCATCAACGGCACCATCATCAGCAAGTTCGGCACCGAGGAGCAGAAGAAGCGCTGGCTCCCCGGTATCGCCGACGGGACGCTGACGATGGCGTTCGCCATCACCGAACCGGATGCCGGATCCAACTCGCACAAGATCACCACCACCGCCCGACGCGACGGCAGTGACTGGGTCCTCAAGGGCCAGAAGGTTTTCATCTCCGGTATCGACCAGGCCCAGGCGGTGCTGGTGGTGGCCCGGACCGAGGAAGCGAAGACGGGCAAGCTGCGCCCCGCGCTGTTCGTGGTGCCGACCGATTCGCCCGGCTTCACCTACACGCCCATCGAAATGGAATTGATCAGCCCCGAACGTCAGTTCCAGGTCTTCCTCGACGACGTCCGACTGCCAAGCGACGCGCTCGTCGGCGCCGAGGATGCCGCCATCGCACAGCTTTTCGCCGGGCTCAACCCCGAACGCATCATGGGCGCGGCCAGTTCCGTCGGGATGGGGCGGTTCGCGCTCGACCGGGCCGCCGAATACGTCAAGACCCGCCAGGTTTGGGGAACGCCGATCGGCTCGCACCAAGGCCTGTCACATCCGTTGGCGCAGTGCCACATCGAGGTCGAACTCGCCAAGCTGATGATGCAGAAGGCCGCCACCCTGTATGACTCCGGCAACGACATGGGTGCGGCCGAGGCCGCGAACATGGCCAAATATGCTGCGGCCGAAGCGGCCACCCGGTCGGTGGACCAGGCCGTCCAATCGATGGGCGGCAACGGGCTCACCAAGGAATACGGTGTGGGCGCGATGCTGACCTCGGCCCGGCTGGGCCGCATCGCCCCGGTCAGCCGCGAGATGGTGCTGAACTTCGTCGCGCAGACGTCGCTGGGCCTGCCCCGAAGCTACTGATGGACGCGCTCGTCGAATACGCCGGGCCCGCCGACACGGGCGGACCGTACGCGCGGCTCACGCTGAATTCACCGCACAACCGCAACGCGCTGTCGAGCACGCTGGTCGCCCAATTGCACCAGGGGCTGCGCGATGCCGCGTCGGATCCGGCGGCGCGCGCGGTCGTACTGGGCCACGCCGGTGGCACCTTCTGCGCCGGCGCGGATCTGAGTGAGGCCGGCGCAGCCGGTCGAAGCGGGTCGCCACCATCGGGCCGTGGCGATCGCGAGAGCGGCGCAGCCGGTCGAAGCGGGTCGCCACCATCGGGCCGTGGCGATCGCGAGAGCGGCGCAGCCGGTCGAAGCGGGTCGCCACCATCGGGCCGTGGCGATCGCGAGAGCGGCGCAGCCGGTCGAAGCGGGTCGCCACCGTCGGGCTACGAGATGGCCGTCGCGCGGGCCCGGGAGATGGCCGCGTTGATGCGGGCCATCGTCGCCTCGCCGTTGCCGGTGATCGCCGCGATCAATGGGCATGTCCGGGCGGGCGGCTTCGGCCTGGTGGGTGCCTGCGACATCGTGGTCGCCGGGCCGCGCAGCACCTTCGCGCTGACCGAGGCCAGGATCGGCGTCGCCCCGGCGATCATCTCGTTGACGCTGCTGCCGAAGCTGTCGCCGCGCGCCGCGGCGCGTTACTACCTGACCGGCGAAAAATTCGACGCCGACGTGGCGGCGGAAATCGGGCTGATCACCATGGCCGTCGAGGATGTCGACGACGCGGTCGCCAAACTGGTCGCCGATGTGGGCCGCGGTTCGCCTCAGGGCCTGGCGGCTTCCAAGGCGCTGACGACGGCCGCGGTGCTCGAAGGGTTCGACCGTGAGGCCGAACGGCTCGCCGAGGAGTCGGCGCGGCTCTTCGTGTCCGACGAGGCGCGCGAAGGCATGTTGGCGTTCCTCGAGAAGCGGCCGCCCAGCTGGACGAGTTAGCCACCGAATAGTTAGCCAGATGTCAAAGAAAGGTCCGGCCAAACGGGCCGGCGGCCCGGCCCGGGCCGGCGCAAGGTTGCAGTTTAGCCAATCCTCTTGCAGCAAAACCTGGACGTCGTAGGCTCGTGGGTGATGAGCAACTCAACGCAACGTGATGCGGAGGACACGCGCGACCAGCCGTCGCGCGCGGCCGATACCGATCGCATACAGACTGCGCAGTTGCTGGCGTATGCGGCCGAGCAGGGCCGCCTGCAGCTCAACGACTACGAAGACCGTTTGACCAGGGCCTATGCCGCAACGACGTATGAAGAACTGGACCGGTTGAGGGCCGATCTGCCCGGATCTCCGATCAGCCCGCGCCGCGGCGGCAAACCCAACCCGGCGCCGTCGACGCTGCTGCTGGCGTTGATGAGCGGCTTCGAGCGGCGCGGCCGCTGGAACGTGCCGAAGAAGCTGACCACCTTCACCCTGTGGGGCAGCGGAGTGGTCGATTTGCGCTACGCCGACTTCACCTCGACCGAGGTCGACATCCACGCGATGTCGATTATGGGTGTGCAGAACATTTTGCTGCCGCCCGAAGTCAACGTCGAGGTGCACGGCCGCGGCGTGATGGGAAACTTCGACCGCGCCGTCCACGGCCAGGGCACTCCCGGGGCACCGACGGTCCACATTCGCGGCTTCTCGCTGTGGGGCGGTGTCGGGATCGCCCGCAAAGCCCGCAGGCCACGCGGCGGGTAGCCGCTTCCCAGCGGCGGAGCGTCAGCGGGGCACGTAGTCGAAGGTGTCAGGGTTGGGTCCGTTGCGTCCCGCCTCACCCTGATTCAGCGCTGAGATCGCGTCCATGTCGGAATCGTCCAGTTCGAAGTCGAACAGCTCGAAGTTGGATTTGACGCGTGCCGGTGTCACCGATTTGGGGAAGACGATGTCGCCACGCTGAATGTGCCAGCGCAACACCACCTGCGCGGGCGTTCTGTCGCGGGACGCGGCGACGCGGTTGATCACCGGATCATCGAGCACCTTGCCCTGGGCGATGGGCGCCCACGCCTCGGTGGCGATGCCGTGCTCGCGTCCGTACGCCCTTACCTCGTCGTTGCCGAAGTACGGATGCACCTCGATCTGGTTGACCGACGGGACGGTGTCGGTTTCGTCGGCGAGCCTTTTCAGATGTGCGACTTGGAAATTCGAGACGCCGATGCTGCGTGCGCGCCCGTCCCGCGCGAACTCTTCGAAGACCTTCCACGTCGAGACGAAGTCGCCGTCGTAGAGCGTGGGTAGCGGCCAGTGGATGAGAAACAGGTCGACGTAGTCCGAATCGAGCGCCTTGAGCGTCTGGTCGAACGCGCGGCGCGCGTCATCGGGCTTGTGATAGCCGTTGTTGAGCTTGCTGGTGATGAAGACCTCGCCGCGGTCCAGGCCGGCGTCGCGGATGCCTTGGCGGACTTCCCTTTCGTTCCCGTACATCTCGGCGGTGTCGATGTGCCGGTATCCGATGTCGAGCGCCGTCTTGACGGCCGAGGCCGTCTGGTCGGGCTTGATCTGGAACACCCCGAAACCGAGCTGCGGGATTTCGACACCGTCATTGAGTTCGATCGTGGGAACCTTGCTCACGGGCTTTTCTCCTTTTGTGGCCTATCGACGGCGGCGGGATCGTAGGTAGTCACCGACGACCGCCGCTCCCAGCCCGTCGAGATCGGGCACCACGACGCGTCCCTCGACGCGCCGGGCGACCTGGTCGATGAACCGCGCCAGACCGGGATCGCTGCCCAGCCGGAAAATCGTGATTTGCGCACCGAGGCGCGCCATTTCGTCGAAGCCGCGCACGGTGTGGGCGATGGTCCGCGGGTGTGGCGGGTAGTCGAAGAAGACGGTCGTGCCGTCACCGTCGAAGTCCTCCAGGTGCGCGGTCGGCTCACCGTCGGTCACCACCAGCACGACGGGCTGGGCGTTGGGGTGGCGGCGCAGATGACGGCCTGCCAACGCCAGCGCGTGATGCAGGTTGGTGCCCTGCTCGTAGACGCCTTCCAGGCCGGTGAGCTCGGCGGCGGTGACCGTCCGGGCGTATCGGCCAAAGGCGATGATCTGCAAGGCATCCGAGCGGAAACGCGTGCACACCAGGTGGTTGAGCGCCAGCGCCGTCTGCTTCATGGGCAGCCAGCGGTTTTCCATCACCATGGAAAACGACGTATCGACCAGCAGCGCGACCGCGGATTGCGTACGGGTCTCGGTCTCGGAGACCTCGACGTCGTCGACGGAGATCTTCAACCGCGCGTCCGGCCCATCGAGGGTGGCCGTGCCCGCCTGCCGCAAAACGGCATTGGTGAGCGTGCGGGAGATGTTCCACGGTTCGGTGTCACCGAACTGCCAGGGCCGGGTGGCGCCGGTGAGCTCGCCGGCCGCCCCGGCGCACCTATGATCACGCTCACCGCGCCGCCCGGAAAGTTGTTGTGCCACATCGCGTAGGGCCGTCTCGCCGAGCCTGCGCATCGCTTTCGGCGACAGCCGCCACTGGCCGTCGGAACCGCGGTCCAAGAAGCCCTGGTTGACCAACGCGCGTTCCAATTCGGCGAGCGTGCGGGCATCGACCGCCGCGTCGTCGCCAAGCTGGCGCGCGAGCGCCTCGAGGTCGACGTCATCCATGGTGGCGCCGGGATAGCTTTGCGAGAGCTGTTCGGCCAGTTGTTCGAGTTCGGCGATGTCGGACAGCGCCTGGGTGCCCTCCCCCATGCCGAACGGGTTGTCGCCGGAGAACTGTTCGGATCCGCCCCAGTCCTCGCCCGGCCGCGCAGCCTGCAGGTGCGCATCGAGCCGACTCAGCGACTCCATCAGGGCCGGGGAGCCGAATGCCTGCTGCGCCAAGGCGTCCAACTCCGCGCGCTGCTCGGCGCTCAGGCTGTTTCGGAAGCGCTGCGCGGCGGCGGCCCGCTTGGCCAGCGAGTCCAGCAACTCGTCGACGTTGCGCGGGTTCTCCGGGAAGAACTCGCCGTGGGAGTCCATGAAGTTTTCGAAGTCTTCCTGGGTGTCCTCGCCGCGGGAGTGCTTGTCCAGCAGGTCGTTGAGGTCGTTCAGCATGTCGTTGACGCGCTGGCGGTCCTCGTCGGTGGCGCCCTCGAGCGCCTGCTTCATGCCCGAGAAGCGCTGGTCCAGCATCTCGCGGCCGAGCAGATCCTTGATCTGGTCGTACTTTTGGCGGGCCTCGCCGCTGCGCCAGTTGTACTCGGAGAGTTCCTGGACGGCCTTGGCCGGCGACGCCGGCAGCGCGTCCAGTTGGAGTTCGCCGAAGCGGGCGTCGTCGTCGAGGGCGCGGGCCAGCTCCTTGCGTTCGGCCAGCACCGCCTCGTCGAGCAGTTTCTTGATTTCCTGCAGGGTGCCGTCCAAGTTGTTGCGCCGCAACAACTCTCGTCGGCGCCGGTTGGCCTCGGCCGCCAACCGGTCCGCGCCGGGCATGTTCTTGGTGCCGCGGCGCAGCAGCTCGGAGAGCGCGCGACGCGGCGAGGTGCCGGCCATGACGTCCTGGCCGATCTGTTCGAGCGCCTCGCGCAGATCCACCGGCGGTGCCAGCGGGTCGGGCCCGCCGGTGTACGCCGAGTACCGCGAAGAGTGCCCTCGTGACGATCGCAAGCGCGGCGAAGCCGGGCGCAGCGGGTCGTCACGATCAGAATCAGCCATAGACGGTTTGCCCCTCCTCGGACACCTTGTCGATGCGCTTGGCCAGATACAAGGCCTCGAGCGCCAGTTCCAGCGCGGCGGCGCGCTCACCCTCCGAGCGCGCGGCGAGCTTGTCCGCGATCTTTTCCACCACCGGCAGGCTCGGCACCGCGGCCAGCACGTCTTTGGCCGACACCCGCTCGCCCGTCGTCACCGCGGAACCGCCCTCGACCGCGGACACCAGCGAACCCACATCGATGCCGCCCAGCACCCGCGACGCCGTGTCCGCGGTCGCCCGGCGCAGCAGGTGTTCGAGCACCGCCTGTTCGCGGCCTTCCTCGCCGGACTCGAATTCCAGCTTGCCGCGCAGGACGTCGATCACGGTGCCCAGATCGACCACCCGGGCCACCGGGTCCGTCTCCCCCAGGATCGCGCCGCGATGGCGGGCGGCGGCCGCGACGGTCTCGGCGGCCGCGATGGCGAAGCGCGCCGACACCCCCGAGCGCTGGTCGACGGAATTGGACTCCCGAAGGTAGCGGGCGAAGCGCGCGATGATTTGCATGAGGTAGTCGGGCACCTGCGCCGACAGGTGTGCCTCCTGCGCGATAACCCCGACCTCGGCGTCCAGCTCCTGCGGATAGTGCGTCCTGATCTCGGCGCCGAAGCGGTCCTTGAGCGGGGTGATGATGCGTCCGCGGTTGGTGTAGTCCTCCGGGTTGGCGCTGGCGACCACCAACACGTCCAGCGGCAGGCGCAGCGTGTAACCGCGGACCTGGATGTCGCGCTCCTCCATCACGTTGAGCATCGACACCTGGATGCGCTCGGCGAGGTCGGGAAGTTCGTTGACCGCGACGATGCCGCGGTGCGCGCGCGGAATCAGCCCGTAGGCGATGGTCTCGGGATCCCCCAGGCTGCGACCCTCGGCGACCTTGATCGGGTCGATGTCGCCCACCAGGTCGGCGACGCTGGTATCGGGCGTGGCGAGCTTTTCGGTGTAGCGCTCGCTGCGATGCTTCCACTCCACCGGCAGGTCGTCGCCCAGGGTGGCGGCCTTGCGGATCGACTCCGGCGTGATCGGCGAAAAAGGGTGCTCACCCAGTTCGGCGCCGGCGATCACCGGCGTCCACTCGTCGAGCAAGCCGACCAGCGCGCGCAGCAGCCGGGTCTTGCCCTGGCCGCGTTCGCCGAGCAGGACGAAGTCGTGTCCCGCGATCAACGCCCGCTCGAGCTGGGGCAAGACGGTGTCGTCGAATCCCAGAATGCCGGGCCAGATGGCTGCGCTGTCCGGCCCGTCGGCCAATGCGGTCAGCAGATTTTCGCGGATTTCCTGCTTGACTCCCCGTTCACGGTGACCGGCGGCACGCAGTTCGCCGACGGTGCGGGGCAGGTTGCTCGGTGACGTCACCACTCCACGCTACGACGATGCCGCCGATGCGACACTATGCCCTCCCCCCAAGTACGCGAGTGCCGGGCAAGCTGATCGATTGCCCGGCACCCGGTAGGAGATTCTGAGCGCAGCGCGGTGCTGCACCCGAACACTGCCTAGCTGTAGCTGACGACGGCCTGAGCGTCACCCGGCTTCCACGTGATGGTGCCGTGCTCGAAAGTCGACTTCTTCATGCCATCGGGGGTGTCGACCTCGTCACTGGTCGGATAACCGAGCTTGCCCTGCGAGCCGCCGAGTTCATTCCACTTGTCGCGGATCAAGCCCCACACCACGTAGGCCTGCGTCTTGTTGACGATGACGCCACCATCGAATTGCTGGTAGGTGCCACCATCGGGATTCGTTTGCTGATTATCCTTCGGGGCCCCTAAGTCCTTGCGCGCCTTATCGTCGAGGGACTGGTACTTGGCCAAGATGGGTCCCTGAACGGTGTACGGCGTGCCGTTTGCGCCCGGAATCTGCGTCGTAGGGCCCGGCGCGCTCGGAGTCGTTGCTGCTGATGTTTCCGTGGCGGCTGAGCTTGAGGTTGCGGCCGACGAAGCCGGTGCAGTTGTGGAACTGCCGGCTTCGCCCGATTTACTTCCCTGACATCCTGCGCCGACGAGTGCGAGACTCGCAATCGCGACGGAAATTGTGGCCGTTCGTATTGCGTTCGCGCGCATATCAATTCCTCTCGAATTGTGTTCGCCCCACTAATGCCGACCCAAAGTGAATGCTATTTCCCTTTGCGACCAGAGAGCAAGGACTGAGACCGACGATTGCCGATCGTCAGTGAGCGAAGTGACGCGCCCCGGTGAGATACAGCGTGATGCCGGCGTTGGCCGCGGCCGCGGTCACCTCGTCGTCGCGCACCGATCCGCCCGGGTGCACGATGGCCTTCACTCCGGCACCGGTCAGCGTCTCGAGTCCGTCGGGGAACGGGAAGAACGCGTCGGAGGCCGCGACCGCGCCACGCACCCGGTCACCGCCGCGTTCGACGGCCAGCCGCGCGGCGTCGACGCGGTTCACCTGACCCATGCCGACGCCGATGGTGGCGCCGCCGCCGGCGATCACGATCGCGTTCGATTTGACGGCGCGGCATACCCGCCAGGCAAAAGCCAGGTCCGCCAGTGTCTCCGGGTCGGCGGGCTCGCCCGTCGCCAAGGTCCAATTCGCCGGATTGTCCCCGTGCGCGTCGAGCTCGTCGCGTTGCTGCACCAACAGCCCGCCGCTGACGGGCCGCAGTTCGGTGCCGCCGGTGAGCGGCTCGGAGGCCACCAGCACCCGGATGTTCTTCTTGCGCGTCAGGACGTCCAGGGCGGCCGGCTCGTAGGCGGGCGCGATGATGACTTCGGTGAAGATCGTGCTGACGTATTCGGCCATCTCAACGCTGACTTCGGTGTTGGCCGCGATGACTCCGCCGAATGCGCTCAGCGGATCGCATTCGTGGGCCTTGCGATGCGCGTCCGCAACCGATGTCGACGAAATCGCGATCCCACATGGGTTGGCGTGCTTGATGATTGCCACGCATGTCTCTTCGTGGTCGAAGGCGGCCCGCCACGCCGCGTCCGCGTCGGTGAAGTTGTTGTAGGACATCTCTTTTCCGTGCAGCTGCTCGGCCTGCGCCAGCCCCGGCCACGCGCTGGGGTCGCTGTAGAGCGCAGCCTGCTGGTGCGGATTCTCGCCGTAGCGCAACATCGCCGAGCGGCGCCAGCTGCGGCCCAGCCACTTCGGGAAGGCGGTCGGTGGATGTTCGGGGGCCAGCGTCGACTCCATCCAGCTCGCCACCGCAATGTCGTATTCGGCGGTGTGCTGAAACGCCTGCGCCGCCAGCCTTTTGCGCTCGGCGAGCGTAAATCCGCCTTGCCGGACCGCGGCCAGCACGCCGTCATAGCCCTGGGGGTCGGTGATGACCGCGACGCTGGGATGGTTCTTCGCGGCGGCGCGCACCATCGACGGTCCACCGATGTCGATCTGTTCGACGCATTCGTCGATGCTCGCTCCGGAGTCGACGGTCTCGCTGAACGGGTACAGGTTGACGACGACGAGTTCGAAGGCCGCGATGCCGAGCTGTTCGAGCGCCTCGGCATGCTCGGGTTTGCGGAGATCGGCCAGCAGGCCCGCGTGCACGCGGGGGTGCAAGGTCTTGACCCGGCCGTCGAGCACTTCGGGGAAACCGGTCAGCTCTTCGACCCGGGTCACCGGAATGCCTTTTTCGGCAATGTTCTTCGCGGTGGATCCCGTCGAGACGATCTCCACGCCCGCCGCGGTCAGCCCCTGGGCCAGGTCGATGAGCCCGGTCTTGTCGTACACGCTGATCAAGGCGCGGCGGATCGGCCTTTTGGCGTTCTCCCGCCAGTCGTCGGTGCTCATCCGTTGTCGCCTTTCATCCGATCGTCGCTTTTCTCCCGACCAGGGTCAGCCCGCCGGTTGCGATCGCGGCCACGACGTCCGCGAGCAGCGTGCGTTCGGTGACCTTGATGCGTTCATGCAAAGTCTCTTCGTTGTCGCCGTCGAGCACCGGAACGGATTGCTGGGCCAAGATCGGCCCGGTGTCCGTCCCGGCGTCCACCAGGTGCACCGTACAGCCTGTGATTTTCACACCGTAGGCCAACGCGTCGGCCACCCCATGCGCACCCGGGAACGCCGGCAGCAGCGCCGGATGGGTGTTGATGACACGCCCGTAGAACCGTGAAAGAAATTGCGGTCCAAGGATTTTCATGAACCCCGCGGACACCACCAGATCGGGCGAGTGGGCGGCCGTGGCCTCGGTGATCGCGGCGTCCCAGGCGTCGCGGTCGGCGTGATCGCCAAGCCGGACGGTGAAGGTGGGCAGGGACGCGGCGGCGGCGATCTCGGTGGCCAGGCAGTCGCGGTCGGCGCCGACGGCGACGATCCGGGCCGGATAGTCCGCGACGGCGGCGGCGATCAGGGAGTTCAGCAGCGATCCGGTGCCCGAGGCCAGTACCACTACCCGCGCCGAGGCGTTGGGGGGCACATGGAGGGCTTCGACCACATCGGCGAGCCTAGTCGGGCTTCTGAGCGCGCCCTCACCGCCGTTGTCGCTCAGAGGTGGGCAACTTTCCTATTGCTCCGGATGGCGGTCGGCCCCGGGGGGTTCCGTCTCGCCCTCCGCCGCGGCAGGCCCCGGCTCGTCCGCCCCGGTATCGCGCTCGGCCGCGGGGGGCTCACCCTCCCCAGGATCGCCGTCGACCCCGGCAGACTCCGTCGCATCTTCCCCGAAGTCAGCCTCGGGAGGCTCGAAAAGGTCCTCCTCGGCCGCCCGGTCGTCGAAGACATCGGCGAAATCGGCCGGCTCCTCCGCGGGTGCGGCGGGCGCGGGTTTCGTGCGCAGCCGTCGGGGCCGAGGCCTGATCCCCCCGCTCATCACCACGGTGATCCCGCCGATCACCATGAACCAGAAGAAGACACCGACCAGCAACGCGCCCTGATCCACGCCGACATGGCCGAAGTTACCCAGCTGGCCGCTTCCGGCGAATGCGAGCAGCGACATCACCAAAGCCCCGGCGACCGAGGCGACGAGCAGCTTGACCACCGCGGCGGCCGGCGGCAGCGCACGCCGGGCGCACTGTTGTCCGACCGCCACGCCCGACGACGCACCGATGATGAGCAGCGCCACCCATACCGGCCCCAGCGGCGGCCTGGGGACCGCGGCCAACACCGGCAGGGCGGGGATATCGCCGCCGAACACGGTGAACGAGCTGAACGTCGCGAATCCGATATGAGCGCTGGATCCGACGGCGACCGCCGCGGTGCCCACAATCACGTTGGGCGCGTACAGCATTGACAGCAGCGTGAGGCTGAACTCGCCGAAGATCGAATCGGTGATGCCGTAGAGCTCCTGCATGGTCGCCCAGTGCACGACCAGCGACCCAGCCGTCACGAACCCGGAGAGGCCGAGCAATGCCAGCAGGCCGGCGGATGCGGCGCGCAGCGAATCGCCCAGCCAATAGGGCAGCGACGACGCCGCCAGCGCGCGCGGGCCCACCCGGGACCACACACCGATCCCCGCGCCGGCGGCGTGGACTACGAGCACGCTGAGGAACGCCCGCAGGGCGCTGGGTGTTTGCAGCTCGGTGATCACCGACGAGGCATCGTGGATGACCGCCAGGGCGATCGCGGTCATCAGCAACGGGCCGCCCAGCGCCGAGGCGACCACCCAGCGAACGACCAGCCACGACGAGTGGGGCGAGGTGGCCCGCGCCGTGGTGCGCGCGGCGGCCCAGACCATGAGCAGCGCCGGCAGCAGCGGCATCACACCGAGTTCGCGGCCACCGATGGAGATCGGCACCTGGTGCACGCCGAGCCACATGCTGGCGATGGCGCCCAGGGCGCCAGTCATGTCGCTGTTGGCGATCAGCAGCTGGATCAGCGTGACCGCGGCGATGATGACCAACGCCACCACGGCCGGCGCGAAGGCGACCCTGACAAGGTCACGCGCCTGGCGAGCGCCGGCTGCCCGGTTGTCCTCTAGCCGTGTCACTCTTGGGCACGTCCCCGACTAGGCGCGACAGCGCACGGTTAGGCGGGCGCTGGCCCAGAGGGTGAGGACGGCGACTGCTGCTCCTGGCCGAAGGATTGACCGCCGGACTGCTCGGAGTAGCCGCTGGGTGAACCGGCATCCGATCCGCCGCCGACGTTGGGCGGCGGGCTGAAGCTGGGGAAGCCCGTGGGCGGCGTCGACGAGCCCTGGTGCTGCGCGGACGGCTGCGGCCCCGTCTGCGGCGAGGGCTGGGCGCCGAAACCGCCGGTCGGAGCGCCGCCCTGGGTCGGTGCCCCGCTGGCCCCATAGCCGCCGTACTGCGATCCGTAACCTTGCTGGCCGCCATGCTGCTGGCCGCCGGGCTGACCGTAGTAGGGCTGTTGGCCGTACTGCCCGTATTGCCCGTACTGGCCGTACTGGGAGTAGGGGTCGTACTTGGGGCGCGGCGTCGGCGCCGTGATCACGCCGGAATCCAGCAACACGACGACGACCGCGGCGATCGCCTGCAGCACGACGGCCGCCACCAGGGGCCACATCGCCCAGCCGATCGCGAAGCCGGCGGGCAGGTTGATCGTCTCGGTGATGGCCAGCAGCGCGCCCAGTACCGCGATGACCGCGACAACGCCCACGTAGTTCTTGGCTTTCGGCAGCAGGCTCAGCCCGGCGAGCAGCGCGGCCAGCAGGGCAACCACGACCGCGGTCCCGGCGTCGCCGGCGCGACCGCCGATGCCCGGTCCGAGGTCGGCGCTAATCGTGAACGTGGGCCCGAAGTTCAACAGGTAGGCCACGAAGCCGAGCACCACCACCGCGATGTTCAGGTACAGCGGAAGCTTGCTCTTGCCGTCGTCTTCTTTGGCGAACGAGGGTGTGGCGCCTGCGTAGGTGCCGCCGGGCTGCGCCGGTGGGTATCCGGGGCTACCGGGAGAGTAGGTCATTGCTCCTCCTGTTGCTTCCAGTGCCTTTAAGTGCCGAGCGGGGCGCCACGGTGGCGATGCGGCGCTATTGCTTGCAGGCGCGTCACTGCGTTGCGACGCGGTCGATCACCCACGCTAGCGCACGTGCGGCAACCGGCGCCGTTGCCACTGGGTTGGACGGCGGGGCCCCCGGCGACCCCCCGGCGAGACGGTCCGTATCACCAGAGCTTGCTCAGCAGAGGTAGAACACGTTCTAATTCTCTGCATGGATTACGGGCTTGTGCTTTTTACCAGCGACCGCGGTATCTCTCCGGCAACGGCCGCGAAGCTTGCCGATGACCACGGCTTTCAAACCTTCTACGTGCCAGAACACACTCATATCCCCATCAAGCGGGAGGCCGCGCACCCGACCACCGGCGACGCGTCCCTGCCCGACGACCGCTACATGCGCACGCTGGACCCGTGGGTGAGCCTGGGCGCGGCCTGCGCCGTCACGTCACGGGTGCGGCTGTCGACCGCGGTGGCGCTGCCGGTCGAACACGACCCGATCACGCTGGCGAAAAGCATTGCCACCCTTGATCATCTCTCGGGCGGACGGGTCAGCCTGGGTGTTGGATTCGGTTGGAACACCGACGAACTCGCCGACCACAACGTGCCCCCCGGGCGCCGGCGCACGATGCTGCGCGAGTACCTCGAAGCGATGCGGGCGCTGTGGACCGAGGAAGAAGCCGAGTACGACGGCGAATTCGTGAAGTTCGGCCCCAGCTGGGCCTGGCCCAAGCCGGTGCAGTCGCACATTCCGGTGCTGGTGGGGGCCGCGGGCACCGAAAAGAACTTCAAGTGGATCGCGCGCAGCGCCGACGGCTGGATCACCACGCCGCGCGACTTCGACATCGACGAACCGATCAAGCTGCTGCAGGACACCTGGGCAGCCGCCGGCCGCGACGGCGCCCCGCAGATCGTGGCGCTGGACTTCAAGCCCGTCCCCGAGAAGCTCGCCAAATGGAGCGAGCTGGGCGTGACCGAGGTGCTGTTCGGGCTGCCGGACAAACCCGAGGCCGAGGTTGCCGCCTACGTCGAGCGGCTCGCCGGCAAACTAGCGGCTCTCGTCTAGCTTGGGCCCGTCGGCGTCTCGCGCCGAGACTTAAACCATCGCGACGCTCAGCGGCGTGTCGTATACGAGGGTTCAGTGTCGCGGCGGCGCGGGCGGTCGCTCAGGCCAGCGTGGCCCGGTTGTCCTTTTCCGTCGGCCGGACCACGATCGAGGCCCCGAGCGGCTCGCCTTCGCTGAGTAGCCCGACCAGATCGGGGTCTTCGCTCAGGGCTAGGAAGCGGCTGCCGTCGTCGTCGAGGCGGCCGACGATCAGTCCGGTGTGCACCGGCCAGTCGTAGCGCACGGTGTAGGTCTCGATGGTCGCCGGACCGTCGGCCCTGATGGTCACCGCCATCTTGGGACGGGCGGCGACCTCGGCGCGCAGGGCGGCGCTGTCGTCGGGCTTCCAGTTCACCGGCGTGGTCGAATACACCCCGACGGAGTACTTGCTCATGATCCCGCCGTTGGCGGCGACCAGGCCGAATTGCCCTGGGAGGTCGCGCATTTCGCTGACGGTTTCGGCGATGCCGTGCAGTGAGTAGTTGTTGCCCGGTCCGCCGAAGTACGGCAGGCCACCGGTGAGCGTGAGCCCGCGCGGGTCGTCGGGCGAAAGATGAGTCCCGTCGCAGAAGTTGAACACCGGCACCGGGAAGCAGCTGTAGAGGTCGAAGGTCGCGACGTCGTCGATGCCGACACCGGCGCCGGCAAGTGCTTCCTGAACCGCCAGAATCGACGCCGAGTTGTAGGTCAGGTCGAGGCGGTCCAGCAGCGGCTGATCCACCATGTCGGCGTGGCCGTGCAAGAACACCCAGCGCTCCTCGGGCACGCCGAGCCGGCGGGCGGCGGCCACCGACATCAGCAGTGCGGCCGCTCCCTGATTGACCTGATCGCGGGCCACCAGCAGCCGGGGATACGGATCGCAGATCATCCGGTTGGACTCGGTGACGGTGATGATCTCGTCGACGCTGCGCTCCACCGGGGAGGACGCGAACGGGTTCTTCGCCGCCACCTTGGTGAAGGGGGCGAACAGCTCGCCCATCTGGCGCCGGTATTCGGCGACGCTCAAGCCCAGCCGGGCACGGCGCGCGTTCTCCAGCAGTCCGTACTGTGCCGGGGCTCCGATGAGCCCGTGCGCGACGGTGTAGTCGTCGAACAGGCCGTCGTACCCATAGCCCCGGTCCTCGAGGGAGCCTTCGACCGTGTCGGAATGATCCGGCTTATCCCGGTCGGCGAAATACCGGATGCTGGACGTGTTTTCGGAGCCGAAGATCATCACGACCTCCGCCTCGCCCGAGGCGATGACGCCCGCGAACTCGGTGACCAGATGCTGAGGGCCCTGGCCGCCGATGGGTTCCAGAACCGCGCGGGCCGGCGTGGCGCCGATGCGCTGGGCTACCGACCGCGGGTAGTTGTTGGACTTGCCCATCGGCGCGGGTGTGCGCCCGGAGATCTCGAACTGCCGGGTCGCGGCGACGGTGTCGATGGCCGCGGCGACGGCGGTGGCGTCGGCCCCGGTGTCGTGCAGGGCGGCCTGCGCGGCGGCCGTCGCCAGTTCCACCGACGACATTCCGCGATAGCCGGAGTCTTCGATGCGCTCGGTGAACTGCCCTACGCCGACGATGACGGGCGTGTTCGGGTCGAGATTCATAGACCCACTATCTACCGTGTGCCGGGCCCCGGCCAAATCCGGGGCCCTTCGCACAGTTCGATGGTGGCGACCCGCTTCGCCCGGCTACGCCGCGCTCGCGATCGCCACGGCTCGATGGTGGCGACCCGCTACAGGCTCTGCAGGATCTCCCGGGCCAGCGCCGCGGTCTCCGACGGGGTCTTGCCGACCTTGACTCCGGCGGCCTCGAGGGCTTCCTTCTTGGCGGCCGCGGTGCCCGACGAACCGGACACGATGGCGCCCGCGTGGCCCATCGTCTTGCCTTCCGGCGCAGTGAATCCCGCGACATAGCCGACGACCGGCTTGGACACATTGGCCTTGATGTAGTCGGCGGCGCGCTCCTCGGCATCGCCGCCGATCTCGCCGATCATCACGATGACCTTGGTGTCGGGGTCCTTCTCGAAGGCCTCGATGGCGTCGATGTGGGTGGTGCCGATCACCGGGTCACCGCCGATGCCGATCGAGGTGGAGAAGCCGAAATCGCGCAGCTCGTACATCATCTGATAGGTCAGGGTGCCCGACTTGGACACCAGCCCGACCGGACCGGGCCCGCTGATGTTGGCGGGGGTGATGCCGGCCAGCGCCTCACCCGGAGTGATGATGCCGGGGCAGTTCGGCCCGATGATCCGCGTCTTCTGCCCCTTGTCGACGTTGTACGCCCACGCATACGCGCTGTCCTGCACCGGAATTCCCTCGGTGATGACGACCAGCAGCGGGATCTCGGCATCGATGGCCTCGATGATCGCGTCCTTGGCGAATTTCGGCGGGACGAAGACGACCGACACGTTGGCGCCGGTCTCCTTCATCGCTTCGGCGACGGTTCCGAACACCGGGAGTTCGACGTCCTTGCCGACGGGGTCCACGTGCGACACGGTGGTGCCGGCCTTGCGGGCGTTCACGCCGCCCACCACCTGGGTGCCGGCCTTCATCATCAGCGCGGTGTGCTTGGTGCCCTCGCCACCGGTGATGCCTTGGACGATGACCTTGGAGTCTTTGTTCAAAAAGATCGACATGGCTTGGGTCCCTTACTTGTTCGCCAGCTCGGCGGCTTTGTCGGCACCGGCGTCCATGGTCTCGGCCTGGATCACCAGCGGGTGGTTGGCTTGGGCCAGAATGCGCCGGCCTTCGTCGACGTTGTTGCCGTCGAGCCGGACCACGAGCGGCTTGTTCGCCTCGTCGCCGAGCATGTTCAGCGCGGTCACGATCCCGTTGGCGACGGCGTCGCAGGAGGTGATGCCACCGAACACGTTCACGAACACGCTCTTGACCTGCTTGTCGTTCAGGATGACGTCCAGGCCCGCGGCCATCACCTCGGCCGACGCGCCGCCGCCGATGTCCAGGAAGTTGGCCGGCTTGACCCCGCCGTGCTTCTCGCCGGCGTAGGCGACGACGTCGAGCGTCGACATCACCAGGCCCGCACCGTTGCCGATGATGCCGACCGAGCCGTCCAGCTTGACGTAGTTGAGGTCGTGCTCCTTGGCCTTGAGCTCGAGCGGGTCCGTGGCGTCGCGGTCCTCGAACTCGGCGTGGCCGGGCTGACGGAAGTCGGCGTTGGCGTCGAGGGTGACCTTGCCGTCGAGTGCCAGGATCCGGTCTTCGGGATCGCGCACCAGCGGGTTGACCTCGACCAGCGTGGCGTCCTCGGCGACGAAGACCTCCCACAGCTTGTTGATGGTGATCGCGGCGGCGTCAAGCACCTCGGCCGGCAGGTGGCCCTGCTCGGCGATGGAGCGCGCGGTCGCCAAGTCGACACCCTTGACGGCGTCCACCGGAACCTTGGCGAGCCGCTCGGGCTTGGTGGCGGCCACCTCTTCGATTTCCATGCCGCCCTCGACCGAGCACATCGCCAGGTAGGTGCGGTTGGCGCGGTCGAGCAGGAAGGAGATGTAGTACTCCTCGGCGATGTCGCTGGCCTCGGCGACCAGCAGCTTCTTGACGACGTGTCCCTTGATGTCGAGACCGAGGATGTTCTTGGCGTGCTCGTAGGCGTCGTCGGGCGTCGCGGCGTATTTGACGCCGCCTGCCTTGCCGCGGCCGCCGACCTTCACCTGCGCCTTGACCATCACCGGACGACCGATCTCGGTGGCGATCTCGCGAGCCCCTTCGGCGGTGTCGGTCACGCGTCCCGGCGTAGTCGGTACGTTGTGCTTGGCGAACAATTCTTTTGCTTGATACTCGAAAAGGTCCATGGACTCTCTGTCTTCGCTCGACTCAACTGCTAGGCCTCTTGGTGGGCGGCGCCGGATCCGGCGACTCGCACGGACGAACTGTATCCACCCTCGAAATGGCTTTGACCGCCGCGTCCGCCGATGTGGCACAGCTCACGGGACGTGGATAGACCGTCCGCGTGATCCAAATCACAATTCCGCCCGGATTGTGCGACGAGGTTGCCAGTCCCGCGCGTCAGCGGATACCTTCCTAGGGTCCAGATAACGTTATGGTCACGATACGAGGACATTCCAGGTTGCCCCAGCACCGTTTTGCCACGCCCTCTGCCGTAACAGCAGGCATCTTGAGGGTGAGTCGCGCAGCAGGCGCCCGGTCGGCGGAGCCCCATCGCACCGAAGTCACGGAGATCCTCCCGCTCGACGGCTTTGACTTCGACGACCTCGATTTCGGCGATTCCTTCGAAGACGTCGGCGATCATGCCGGCCTGGACTTCAGCAACGACTCGACGTTCGACAACGAAGCGCAGGTCCTGCTCGCACCGGAACTCGATGACCTCCACGAGACCGACGATCTGAGGCCGCAGTGGCTGGCCGCGCCTGCCACCGAGATGTTGCCCCGGGTCACCGTCGAGCCCCGCGCCGAGCGGCGGCTCGACCGTCCGCGTGCCGCCGACGTCGCCGGCGCGCCCCGCCGCGGCGGGCAGCACCGCAAGGAGCCCACCAGCGCGGCCCGCGGTCGCCTGCTGATCTCGGCGATGGCCGCCGGCGCCGCCGCCGCGGCCGCTCACTCGGCCACCAGCCACGCAGACACTCCCAAGACCGAGGCGGTGCTGGCCGCCAACGCGTCCGCACTCAGCGGCGGGTCGGGCAACAGCACCGTCCGCGGCCCCCAGGTGATCGCCGTGGAGCCCGCAGCCACCGCGGCGCTGCACAACCAGGAACTCGCCAAGGGCGTCGCCTTCGCCAACGACCGCGCTCAGCGCGAGGCGCGCTTGCAGCAACCGCTCTACGTGATGCCGACCAAGGGCATATTCACCTCCAACTTCGGTTACCGCTGGGGGGTGCTGCACGCCGGCATCGACCTGGCCAACTCGATCGGCACGCCGATCCTGGCCGTATCCGACGGCGTCGTCATCGAAGCCGGCCCGGCCGGCGGTTACGGCATGCTAGTCAAGCTGCGGCACGCCGACGGCACGGTCACGCTGTATGGCCACATCAACACCACCTTGGTCAGCGTGGGCGAGCGCGTGATGGCCGGCGATCAGATCGCCACCATGGGCAATCGCGGCAATTCCACCGGTCCGCACCTGCATTTCGAGGTGCTGCAGGGCGGCACCGAGCGGATCGATCCGGTGCCGTGGCTGGCTAAGCGTGGTCTTATGGTCGGCAACTACGCTGGTTGAGGTGACCGCGCCGAACGAACAACCTTCCGGTCCGCGTCCGCCCGAACCTACTGCAGAGCCCTCGTCGGACTCCGACTCACGGACGCGGATCATCCGCCGCGCACCGACGGGACCGATCCCCACCACCCCGGACTCTCCGACTAGTCAATTCGTTCCGCCGCCCCCGCCGTACCGGGGTGGCCCGCGTGCGGGCCGGGCGGGCTATGCCGGAGTGCCGGCCCTCGAGCCCACCGATCGCACCGCCGTCGCCGCCTGCGCGGTCAGCATCGTCAGCGGGTGGGCCACCTCGGTGGTGGCCACCGATCTGATCGCGGGCTGGTGGCGCACCGATCGCCTGTTCTGCACCGCGGTCGCGTTTCTCGCCCTGGTGTTCGGCGCCACCACCATCACGGGCGTGATCGCACTGCTGCAACGCCGACCGGTCAGCCGCTACCTCCTGATGGCCGGCGCGCTCGTCGCTTTCCTCACCTACATCGGCGTGTTCATCGCCGGAGCCCGCGTGGCGTGGGTCGTGCACCTGCTGCCGCTGCTGCCGATTTCCACGGTGGTGCTGGTGATGCTGCCGCAAACCAAACGCTGGCTGGACGCCTGACTTTCGCCGAACGTGCACTGGCGGCGAAGGTTTCGCGATTTTTTCGCGCTGAATGCACGTTCGACGCGGTTGGTCGCCGCCGGGCTAGAGCTTGCTGATCGGGGCGTGGTTGTGCATCAGCTTGACCCGTCCCGAGCTGCCGAAGTCGATCAGCGACATCGCCGATTCGCCGACGCCGGACACTTCCTCGACCCGGCCCAGGCCGTACTTGTCGTGCGTAACCCGGTCACCGGGCTCGAGCACCAGGAGCGGACGTTTACTCATCCCGGAACGAGTGGGCGCCGCGCGCGGCGTGCCGAATCGTCCGGCACCACTCACCGGCGCGCTGAACGACGGGGTCGGCGCGGTGCGGCGCCATTCGATCAGTTCTTGCGGAATCTCCCTGAGGAAACGGGATTCCGGGTTGAGCATGGGCTGTCCCCAGGAGGACCGGACGATGGCCCTGCTCACGTACAGTCGCTGCCGGGCGCGGGTGATGCCCACGTATGCCAGTCGCCGCTCCTCAGAGAGTTCGGTCGGGTCGTCCAATGACCGCATGTGGGGGAACATCCCGTCCTCCCACCCGGTGACGAACACCACCGGAAACTCAAGGCCTTTCGCGGTGTGCAGGGTCATCAGCGTGACCATGCCGGCGCCATCCTCGGGAATCTCGTCGGTGTCGGAAACCAGCGACACCCTTTCCAAGAACTCCGCCAGCACACCCGTATCCGGCACGTCCTCGTCGTCGGGCGTCTGCAGCGACTCATCCAACGCTTCGGCATTCGCGCGGTCGGTGCTGAATTCGTGTGCCACACTGACGAGTTCGTTGAGGTTGTCCAGCCGCGCCAGTTCCTGGGGATCGGTGGAGGATTCCAGCTCCCTGCGGTACCCGGTGCGTTCGAGCACCGACTCGACCAGATCACCGAGATCGTCATCCAGGCGGCCCCGTAGCTCGTCGAGCAGCTCGACGAAGCCCGCGATCGCCTTCTCCGCGCGGGAATTCAGCATCGGCACTTTGCCTTCGGCCGCGGCGACGAGCGCGTCGGCGAAGCCGGCCCCGGTGTTCTCGGCGTACACCGCGACGCAGGCCTCCGCGCGATCCCCGATGCCGCGACGCGGGGTATTGAGGATGCGCCGCATGCTGACCGCGTCCCCGGGGTTGTCCAGCACCCGCAGATAGGCGACGATGTCGCGAATCTCCTTGCGCTCGTAAAAGCGCACTCCCCCAACGACTTTGTAGGGGATTCCGGCGCGGATGAAGACCTCTTCCAACGATCGCGACGAGTTGTTGGTTCGATAGAAGACGGCGACGTCGTTGTAGGTGATCTCGCCCTTGTCGGCGAGCGCGTCGATCTCCTCGGCGACGAAGCGGGCCTCGTCATGCTCGTTGTCGGCGACGTAGCCGACGATCAACTCGCCGGCGCCTTCGGCGGTCCATAGGCGCTTGTCGCGGCGCCCGGAATTGCGGGCGATGACCGAGTTGGCCGCCGACAGAATGTTCTGCGTCGAGCGGTAATTCTGTTCCAGCAGAATGGTCGTCGCGTCCGGATAGTCGCGTTCGAAGTCCTCGATGTTGCGGATGGTGGCGCCGCGGAACGCATAGATCGATTGGTCGGCATCGCCGACCACGCACAACTCCGCGGGCGGCACGTCGTCGGACGATTCCGGTGCTTCTGAACCGCCGCGGCCGACCAATTCCCGCACCAGCACGTACTGGGCGTGGTTGGTGTCCTGGTACTCGTCGACGAGCACATGACGGAACCGCCGGCGATAGTGCTGGGCGATCTGCGGGAAGGCCCGCAGCACCGCCACGGTCTCCCCGATCAGGTCGTCGAAGTCCAGCGCGTTCGCCGTCCGCAGCCGCCGCTGGTACTCGCCGTAGACGCTGGCCACCGTGCGGGACAACTCGTCTGAATCGTCGGTCAGCTTGGAGACGGCGTCGGCCGGGTCGATCAGCTCGTTCTTCAGGTTGGAGATGGCGTTGGCCAGCAGCCGCGGCGAGTAGCGCTTGATGTCGAGCCCCATGTCGCGCCCGATCATCTGCAACAGCCGCCGCGAATCGTCGGCGTCGTAGATCGAGAAGTTGGAATTGAGGCCTTCGATCAGGGACGCCTGGTTGCGCAGGATGCGTACGCAGGTCGAGTGAAACGTGGAGACCCACATGGCGCGGGCCCGGTTACCGACCAGCCGCACGACCCGTTCCCGCATCTCGGCCGCGGCCTTGTTGGTGAACGTGATGGCCAGCACCTGGCCGACTCCGACCCCGCGCGCCGCGATCAGATAGGCGATGCGGCGCGTCAACACCGCGGTCTTGCCGGATCCCGCCCCCGCGACGATCAGCAACGGGGAACCCTCGTGCACCACCGCCTGGCGCTGTTGCGGGTTGAGCCCTTCGAGGAGTTGGTCGGCTTCGGAGGCATGCGGGGATTGAGGGGCGTGCGGGCCAGGAAACGCGCTCGTCACAGCGTTGGTGAGGTATCCGGTCATGACGTTCCTAACCTACCGCCAGACTGTGACACCCGGTGCAACCCGCGCCTTGGCGCCATGCCTCGGAATAAATACGAACGAGGGTGTATTAATTACACTGCGGTCTGTCTCACCCACTGACAAGGAGATTGCGATGGCCACCTACACGTCCGAGACCACTCTCGGCGATGTCATCACCGCCGACCCCTCCCGCACCCGGATGCTGGACCGCTTCGGCATCGACTACTGCTGTCATGGTCAACGCTCCGTCGGTGAGGCATGCGAGGAGGCGCAGATCGACGTCGACGAGGTTCTCACCGCGTTGAACGGCGAGGAGCCCGGTGCGCGGGCCGATTGGGCGGACATGGCCGACGCAGCATTGATCGAGCACATCCTCGACACACACCACCGGTTCCTGTGGGACGAATTCCCGCGGATGTCGGCGCTGGTGGACAAGGTCGCCCGAGTGCATGGGAAAAGCCACCCCGAACTCGGGCAGGTCCGAAATGCGTTCGGCGAACTGCGCGAAAGAGTCGAGCCTCATCTGCGCAGGGAGGAGGACGCGATCTTCCCCGGGTTGCGCACCCGGGGTGACGGCGCGGTCTCCGGTGAACTGCGCGCCGCGCTGGAGCAGAACATGAAGGAACACGACGTCGCCGGTGAATTGCTGGCAGAGCTGCGGGAGCTCACCAGCGGCTACACCGCGCCCGCGGATGCCTGTGGGTCGTACACCGCGATGTTGGCCGGTCTGCGAGAGATCGAATCCGACCTGCACCTGCATGTGCACAAGGAAAACAACGTACTGTTCCCGCGGGCGCTCGCCATAGTGTGATCCCGCCGGAGCCGGGACTGACCGTGTCAACACCGCGGTCTTGCCTGAGCCGGCTCCTGCCACGATCAGCGGCAGTGAGCCCTCGGGCACTACCGCCACGCATTCGGCTGCGTCCACACTCTTTTCAGTCCAAACTCGCCGCCGCCCAGTGACGCAAAGCGCCCAGGCGTCACGCCAGGCTAGTGCTTCGGCCGGCTCCGGCCGCGCCACGCGGACTACCGACGAATTCGGCGTGTCGGAATGTAATTATCAATCCCTTTTCGGGCGGGTGCCGTAATTGCACCCGAGTCCAAAAAGCGCAGCTTAAACACGTTTTTTTGCGCGTGCACCGTTTTTAGTGGCACACTCAATTCGTGCTCAATGTGCAGTGTCGACGACGCTCCGCGACCCGGCAGTGGCGTCGCCGATTCCCCTACGGGTGCCCATCCCCGGTGCCCGTGGTCTAACTGCTTCCGCAGAGTCCCGGGCCCGCCTTCGGCACCCGGGGCTCGTCTTCAGTGAGGCCCGAACTGCATGAGTCCAGAACCCACACAGCACGACGAAGGCGCGGAGGCAGCAGAGATGAACATCGAGACGGTGGAGACCCCAGAGGCCACCGACATCGACGACTTACGTCACGAGATCGATCGGCTCGACGCCGAGATCCTCGCCGCGGTCAAACGGCGCACCGAGGTGTCACAAGCGATCGGCAAGGCCCGGATGGCTTCGGGCGGCACGCGCCTGGTCCACAGCCGCGAGATGAAGGTCATCGAGCGCTACAGCGAGCTCGGCCCCGACGGCAAGGACCTTGCGATACTGCTGCTGCGGCTGGGCAGGGGCCGGCTCGGTCACTGACCCGCGCTCACCGCTGTACCTGGCTCGTTCACGTCAGAGCCCATAGGGTCGAAGCATGACCCGCGTCGGCGACGATGCAGAGCGAAGCGATAACGAGGAGCGCCGCCTATGACCTCCGTGCATACCCTCCCTGACATCACCGCCACCCCGGCGTGGGGTGCCCTGCGCAGGCATCATGAACAAATCGGCGCTACCCATCTGCGCCAGTTCTTCGACGAGGATCCCGATCGCGGTCGTGAGCTGACCGTCTCGGTCGGCGACCTCTACATCGACTACAGCAAGCACCGGATCACGCGAGAAACGCTGCGGCTCTTGGTCGATCTGGCCCGCACCGTGAACCTCGAAGAGCGCCGCGACCAGATGTTCGCCGGCGTGCACATCAACACCTCGGAGGATCGTGCGGTGCTGCACACCGCGCTGCGACTGCCCAGGGACGCCGAACTGATCGTCGACGGTCAAAACGTCGTCGAGGACGTGCATGCCGTGCTGGACAGGATGGGCGACTTCACCGACCGGCTGCGCAGCGGCGAATGGACCGGCGCCACCGGCAAACGGATCGGCACCGTGGTCAACATCGGCATCGGCGGGTCGGACCTCGGCCCGGTGATGGTTTACCAGGCCCTGCGCCACTACGCGGACGCGGGCATCTCGGCGCGCTTCGTCTCCAATGTCGACCCCGCCGACCTGATCGCCGCCCTGGCCGACTTGGACCCGGCCACAACGCTTTTCATCGTTGCGTCGAAGACGTTTTCGACCCTGGAAACCCTGACTAACGCGACGGCCGCGCGCCGCTGGGTGACAGATGCCCTCGGCGACGCCGCGGTGGCGCAACACTTCGTGGCCGTCTCCACCAACAAGCGCCTCGTCGACGATTTCGGGATCAACACCGACAACATGTTCGGATTCTGGGACTGGGTCGGCGGCCGCTACTCCGTGGACTCGGCGATCGGGCTGTCGGTGATGGCCGCCATCGGCCGCGAAGCGTTCGCGGACTTCTTGTCCGGATTCCACATCGTCGACCGGCATTTCAAGACCGCCCCGCTGGAGTCCAACGCGCCTGTGCTGCTTGGCCTTATCGGCCTGTGGTATTCCAACTTCATGGGCGCGCAGTCGCGCGCGGTGCTGCCCTACTCCAACGACTTGGCACGTTTCGCGGCCTATCTGCAACAGCTGACCATGGAGTCCAACGGCAAGTCGACCCGCGCGGACGGCAGCCCGGTCACCACCGGCACCGGTGAAATCTTCTGGGGCGAACCGGGAACCAACGGGCAGCACGCTTTCTACCAGTTGCTGCATCAAGGCACCCGGCTGGTGCCCGCCGACTTCATCGGCTTCAGCCAACCGATCGACGACCTGCCCACCGCCGAGGGCGACGGCAGCATGCACGACCTGTTGATGAGCAACTTCTTCGCCCAGACCCAGGTGCTGGCCTTCGGCAAGACCGCCGAGGAGATCGCCGCCGAAGGCACGCCCGCGGATATCGTGCCGCACAAGGTGATGCCGGGGAACCGGCCGTCGACGTCGATCCTGGCCGACCGGCTCACCCCGTCGGTGCTCGGCCAGCTGATCGCCCTCTACGAGCATCAGGTTTTCACCGAGGGCGTGATCTGGGGCATCGACTCGTTCGACCAATGGGGCGTGGAGCTGGGCAAAACTCAGGCCAAGGCCCTGCTTCCGGTGCTCACCGCGGACACCTCGCCGGCGCCGCAATCGGATAGCTCGACCGACGCCCTGGTCCGCCGTTACCGCAGCGAACGAGGCCGCACCAGCTAGACGGATCTCAGGCGAACATCTTGGTCAGCTGAGGCGGCAGCACCCGCATCAACTGCACCAGCGGCGCCCACGGCCACCACGGCACCACCGCCCGGCCGGGCTCGCGCTCCATGGCGGCGACGAGCGCGTTGACGCCAGTTTCGTTGTCCACCATCAACATTGTGCTGTTCGACTTGGCCGTCATCTCCGACTCGATGTAGCCGGGTTCGATGACCGAAACCTTGACGGGACCCTTGGCGTATTCGGCGCGCAGCGATTCGCCCAGCGAGCTCAGGCCGGCCTTGCTCGCCGCGTACGCGGCCTTGACGCCGGGCACGCCCTTGTTGCCGAGCACCGACGAAATCAGCACCAGGTGGCCCGAACCGTTCTTGTTGAACATCTCCAGCGCGGTCTCGATCTGCACCAGCGCGGCCACCAGGTTGGTCTCGAGGGTCGCCTTGTTCGCCCACAACTTGCCGGAGCCGAGTTTGGCGCCCTTGCCGATGCCGGCGTTGACGATGATGCGGTCGATGCCGCCCAGCTCGTCGCTGAGTTCGGCAAACACTTTGGGGACGGCCTCATGGTCGTTGACGTCCAGCGCGGCGACCACGATCGTGACGCCCGGATACTTCTGCGTCAGCTCGGCTTTGAGCTCATCGAGCCGGTCGGTGCGACGCGCGCACAGGGCGAGGTCGCGGCCCTTGGCGGCGAAGGCGCGCGCCATGCCGGCGCCCAGCCCCGAGCTGGCACCCGTGATGAGGATCTTCTGGCGAGTCATCGGGGCAGCATATCGACAGGTGTCAAGTCCTGGACGGGCGACTACTTCAGCAAACGCGACATCCGCCGGTCGGCCAGGATCTTGCCCCCGGTCTGGCACGTCGGACAATACTGAAAAGACTTGTCCGCGAACGACACTTCGCGCACGGTATCACCGCACACCGGGCAGGGCAGCCCCGTGCGGGCGTGCACACGCAGTCCGGAGCGTTTCTCACCCTTGAGCGTGGCCGCGCCCTGGCCGACGGATCGGCTCACCGCGTCGGTGAGCACCGTGATCATGGCGTCGTGCAGCACGGCGAGCTGCTTCTCGGACAACTTGCCGGCGGTGGCGAACGGCGAGATCTTCGCGACGTGCAAGATCTCGTCGCTGTAGGCGTTGCCGATGCCGGCGATCACCTTCTGGTCGGTGATGACGGTCTTGATCCGCCCGGTGTTGCCGGCCAGAACGCGGGCCAGATCGTCGGGGCCAAGGTCCAGCGCGTCCGGCCCGAGGGCGGCGATCTGGGGGATCTGCTGCGGGTCGCCCACCAGCCACACCGCCAGCCGCTTCTGGGTGCCGGCCTCGGTGAGGTCGAAGCCGGGCGCCTCCCCGGGGGTGCCCAGGTGCACCCGCAGCGCGATTGGTCCCTTGCCGGGGCGCAGCGGAGCCGCGGCCAGCTTGTCGGACCACCGCAACCAGCCGGCCCGGGACAAATGAGCGACCAGGAAAAGCTCATCGGTCCGCAGGCCCAGGTATTTGCCCCAGCGGTCGGCCCCGACCACGGTCTGGCCGTGCAGCGCGCTGATGGGCGGGTCGAAGGTCTTCAGGACGGACAGGGCGGCGATGTCGACGCGGCCGACCGTCAGGCCCACGGCGTGGCGCCGTAGATGGTCGGCCAGCGCTTCGATCTCGGGCAGTTCCGGCACGGGTTCAGTCTGCCGGTCGGAGCAAATAGGTGTCCATGATCCAGCCGTGCCGGGCGCGGGCCTCCTCCCGCAGCGAAACGATGCGGGATCCCACCTCGCCGATTGTGCCGGCGATGAGCAGTTCGTCGTCGGTGCCCAGATAGGCGCCCCACCAGATCCGGGTTTCCGGGGGGCACACCTGGAACGAGCAGTCCGCGTCGAGCATCACGACGGCCGATCCGGAGGCGCCGTGCGCGCGCAGCTGCCGGCCCGTGGTGATCAGAACGGGTTCGCCAACCTGGTTGAGCGGGATGCGATGCCTTGCGGTCAGCGCCTGCACCGCGGTGATGCCCGGGATCACGTCGAACGTGAAATCGACCTGCGCGGCTTCTACCTTGATGGCCTCGAGGATGCGCAGGGTGCTGTCGTAGAGCGACGGGTCGCCCCAGGCCAAGAAGGCGCCGACGCCGTGCGGACCCAGTTCGGCCGCGATGGCCTCGGCCCAGATTCGTGCGCGTGCGGCATGCCAATCCGCGACGGCGACGCGGTACTCGGTGTCGTCTGCGCGCTTGGGGTCGGGCAGCTCGACGAACCGGTACCCCGGTTCGCGGATGAATCGGGCGCAGATCTCGCGTCGCAGCGCCACCAGGTCGCTTTTCTGCTCACCCTTGTCCATCGCGAAAAACACCTGTGTGTCGTTGAGCGCCTCGATCGCCTGCACGGTCACATAGTCGGGATCGCCGGCGCCGATGCCGATGACGTGGATGTGCCGGCCCACTGAACCCTCCTGACGTGCGTCGCTGCTCAACCACATTGCCGAATCGATACCGCAAAGGCCTAGTCGGGACCCGAAGTACCCAGTACCATGGGTACTGACTAAGCACCCAACGGAGGGACGTCAGGGATGACCCGCGCCGAGACGATGCAGAGCGAAGCGACGAGGAGCGGCGCCATGACCGCCGCGCCGAAGTCAGGTGGGCCGAGTCGTGAGGAGTTCTCCGAACGGCTGCTGAAGGGCTCGGTCAAGAAGTCCTATGAGCCCGTCGTCGACATCGACTGGGACGCTCCACTCGACCCGGACAAGTTCTACCTGCCACCGCGGTTGGTGTCGCTGTACGGCACCCCGATGTGGGACGAGATGACCCGGGAACAGCAGATCGAGCTGTCCCGCCAGGAATTGGTCAACACGCTCTCGGCCGGAATCTGGTTCGAGAACATGCTCAACCAATCATTGCTGCGCACGATCCTGCACGAAGACCCGACCAGCAACTCCACGCATTACAAGCTGACCGAGCTGGGCGACGAGACCCGCCACATGGTCATGTTCGGCAAGGCCATCGAACGCATCGGAGCAAAACCGGTGCGCCCCAGGCTGTTTCACCGGATGATCATCAACTTTCTGCCGCTGGCGTTTCAGCGTGGCTCCATGCTGTGGGTCGCCGCGTTGATCGGTGAGGAGATCTTCGACTCGCTGCAACGGCAGATGATGGATGACCCCGAACTGCAGCCAATCATCCAGCGGCTCATGCGTATTCACGTGACCGAGGAGGCGCGACACATTCAGTTCGCGCGCGACGGCGCGCGCAAACGCGTCGCCGAAATGCCTCGGTTCAACCGCTGGTTCATGGCCAACATCAACGGGCTGGGCGGCTACTTCTTCAACTATCTTTTCAGCAACCCGGTTCCTTATGCGCGGGCGGGCCTCGACCCGCAGCGGGCCCGAAAGATCGCACGCACCAGTCCGCATCGCCGCGACGTTCAGATTGCCGGCTTCGCTCCACTGGCGGCGTTTTTGACCGAGGTGGGCTTGATGGGTCGCCTCGCGCGCCGCGGTTGGAAGCGCAGCAGGTTTCTGTGACGCCTTCGCGTCTCGGCGGCGAATCCCGCTGCCACATCGCCATTGTCGGCGCGGGCGGCGGCGGTCGCAGCGCCCGTGACGGGTTGTCGGGCGCCGGTTTCACCGACCTGATCCTGCTCGACCAGCCCGGCCAGGACGTCCGCCATTCGCGGTTCGACGACGCCTCCGACACTTGGCTGTTGACCACCGGCGACGGCGAGATCGTCCGGGCCGATGTCGTCGTCGCCGCCGGGCGGGGCATTTATGTCCCGTGGCTGCCGCGCATCGCCGGGCGCGACGAGTTTCGTGGCGAGTCGTTTCACGCGGCGGCGTGGGATCCGGCATTTGACCCGTCCGACAAGCGCATCGCGGTCATCGGCACCGACGCCACCGCCGGCTACCACCTCGCCCGACTGGTCGAAGTCGCCGCATCCGTCACCGTCTTCGCCCGCGCACCCCGGCGCGTTGTCACCGACGTGCCGCTGTGGTCCGCGCGCGCCACGCGCTGGCTGCGCCGCCGCGCCCGCCCGAGCGCGTCGCGGCCGTCGGTGCTGATCGCTTCGTCGACGATCGAGGCGGTGACCGCGTCAGGGGTGCGCACCGGCGACGGTGTCCACCACGGCGCCGACGCCATCATCTACGGCACCGGATTCTCGATCCCCGATCACGTCGCCGACGAGACGCTGACCGGCGCTGGCGGGCTGCCCATCCGGCAGGCCTGGCACGACGGCATGGAGCCGTTCTGCGGGGTGGCGGTTCGCGGGTTTCCCAACTACTTCTTCATCACCGGCCCCGACCCGGGCGCGCAAGCCCGTTACATCGTCGAGTGCCTGAAGCTCATGACGCGCACCGGCAGCGGGCGTATCGAGGTGCGCGCCAGCAGCCAGCATGTCTTCAACGAACGCGCCCAACTGCGACCCGCCGAAGCGCCACCGGTGGCAACCGCGTTCGATCTTTCGGCCAGCGCGCCGGCCGGCGACGACACCTACGACGGCGCCGCCACGCTCGAGATCGCCGGCAACCGCCATCCGGTCCGGGTCCGACTCACCGGCCATCTGGACCCGATCGACGGGCGCTACCACTGGCAGGGGACGGTGTTCGCCTCGCCGTCCGACGACCTCAAACAGGTGCGGACGGCCACGCTGACGGTGGGTGAGCGCAGCGCGCCGGCGCGCATCGTCGAACGGACGCCCTGGGGCACCCACTCGGTCGCCGGCGTGGGCGCTCCCCCCTACGCGCTGAGCAACGGGTGAACCCGCACCGCGCCGGCGCCTGAGGCCAGCTCATTACCGCAGGGAACGCCCTGTTTCCGGGCCATACCAGAAAGTTTGGCTACGCCCGCTGTGTGGTAACCCCGAGGAACAGCGCGTGCTGGGCAATGAACTCCATGGTGCGTTCGGGGCGGTGCGGATCGGCGCCTCGACGGGCACGGAGGGGGGCGCATGATTCATTCGATGCGGGTCTGCGGCGTGAGTCCGGGGGGATCCCGATCGCGACCTGCCGCTTCTGCGTGCGTCGACGCGGGTTTGCCGCAAACTAGACTTTTGCCGCTGAGGGCGGATACTCAAGCAGTCGGCCCGGCAGAACACAAGGAGCGGGAAATGAACCCGGACGTCCCGATCGAGCTGGGATGAGCCCGGTGGCTGAGTCGGCCAGCTCGTTGGCCGTCGCGACGCGGACGGATGACTCGATAGCCGTTCTGACCGTCGACGGCGTGCTGGATGCCGCCAACTCCACCGCATTGCGCGACCGCCTCATCAAGGCGACGTCGGACGGTGCCACCGCCGTGATCGTCGATGTCTCCGGGCTCAAGCTGAACGCCGAACCGGCGTGGTCGACCTTCATGGGCGCCTACTGGCAGATCGGCAGCGCGGCCCACGTTCCGATCGTGTTCGTCTGCACCAATCGGGCGGCCCGCGAGGCGATCACCCGCAGCGGGATCGCCCACTTCATGCCGGTGTATTCGAGCCAGAAGGCGGCGATGAAGGCGCTCGGCCAGAACGGCCGTCGCGCCGTGCGGCGCGCCGATGCCCAGCTGCCCGCCGACCTGACCAGCCTGCGCGAGTCGCGGCGGCTGGTCCGCGAATGGCTCACCACGTGGTCGCAGGCCAAGCTCATCCCCGTCGCGTTGGTGGTCGTCAACGTGTTCGTGGAGAACGTGCTGGAACACACCGCCAGCGTCCCGGTCATGCGGCTCGAGACGCAGGGCACGGCGGCGACCATCGCGGTCTCCGATGCCAGCAACACGCCCGCCGTGCGGCTTCCGTCTCCGGCGAAGGGCATCGACGTCTCCGGGCTGGCGATCGTCGACGCGTTGTCCCGCACGTGGGGCAGCACGCCGAGGGCGTCCGGCAAGACGGTGTGGGCGGTCATCGGCCCCGAGAACCAGCTCTGACTCGTTCCAATCTGTTCTAGCCACACCGATCCGCCGGTTGTGCTGAAACTAGAACACGTTCTAATGTCGTGGGACGACCCCTTCAGGAAGGCAGATGACGTGCGGTTTACCTACGCAGAGGCGATGACTGACTTTCGGTTCTACGTCCCGCTGGCCAAGGCGGCCGAGGCCGCCGGCTACGACGCCATGACGATCGCCGACAGCATCGCCTACCCCTTCGAATCCGACTCGAAGTACCCCTACACCCCGGACGGCAACCGCGAGTTCCTGGACGGCAAGGAGTTCATCGAAACCTTCGTGCTGACATCGGCATTGGGTGCGGTCACCTCGAAACTGCGGTTCAACTTCTTCGTTCTCAAGCTGCCCATCCGGCCACCGGCGTTGGTGGCCAAGCAAATTGGGTCACTGGCCGCGATGACCGACAACCGGGTGGGTTTCGGCGTCGGCACCAGCCCGTGGCCCGAGGACTACGAACTGCTGGGAGTCCCCTTCGCCAAGCGCGGCAAGCGCATGGACGAATGCATCGAGATCATCCAGGGCCTCACCTCCGGTGACTACTTCGAATTCCACGGCGAGTTCTACGACATCCCCAAGACCAAGATGACGCCGGCTCCGACCAAACCGGTCCCGATCCTGATCGGCGGTCACGCCGACGCGGCGTTGCGGCGCGCGGCCCGCCTGGACGGCTGGATGCACGGCGGCAGCGACCCCGAAGAACTCGACCACCTGCTCGCCAAGCTCAAGCGGTTCCGCGAAGAAGCCGGCAAGACCGGGCCTTTCGAGATCCACGTCATCTCCGCCGACGCCTACACCGCCGACGGCATCAAGCGGCTCGAGGACAAGGGCGTCACCGATGTCATCGTCGGCTTCCGGATCCCCTACATCAAGGGCAAGGACACCGAGCCGCTGGAGAGCAAGATCCGCAACCTGGAGATGTTCGCCGAGAACGTAATCGCGAAGCTCTGACTCTCACAACGTATCCCACCGCGGCGCGCGCTTTTCCATGTGAGCCTTGGCGGCCTCGACCGGGTTGTTGGTGAAACCGCTGAGGATCTGGGTGCGGTTCTCGATCTCGATGGCATGGCGCAGGCTGGGCGCATCCAGCGCCGCGTTGAGCCCAATCTTGGTCTGCCACACGCCATAAGCGTTGTTCTCGGCAATCGAGCGGGCCAACTTGAGCGCGGTAGGCATCAGCTCGTCGGGCGCGACGACCTCGTGCACCAGCTTGATGCGATAGGCCTCGGCCGCGTCGATGATGCGGCCGGTGAGCATGAGTTCGCGTGCCACCCCCGCACCGACGATCTTCGGCAGCAGGTAGCTGGTGCCCATGTCCATCGACGAGAAGCCGGCCTTGATGAACACCGAACCGAACCGCGCATGATCCGAGGCGACCCGGATATCGCTGACCAACGTGAACGCCAGGCCGCCCCCGACGGCGACACCGTTGACCGCGGCGATTACCGGAATGTCCAGCTCGTAGATCCGGGTGTACAGGTTGGCCAGCCGGACCTGGCCGTCGTAGTTGACCTTGAACGCCGGGGTGGTCGGCTTGTTCTCGGTCCACGGCTGCCCGGTGCCGCTCAAATCCGCGCCGGCGCAAAATCCCCGGCCGGCCCCGGTCAGGATCGCCACCCTGAACTCGCCGGTGCCAAGCGCGTCCAAGGCGTCATCGACGCCGTCGATCAACGAGCCGTCGATCGCGTTGAGGCGTTCGGGCCGGTTCAAGGTGATGCAGGCGATGTTGTCCTCGAGGGTTTCCAGTTTCACTGAAGGCATACCGAGACCGTAGGCGACCGATCGGGCATACCGTGGTTTGGCCACACATCGAAGGAGCAGCCATGGCACGAACCGAAGGTGACACCTGGGACCTGGCCAACAGCGTGGGCGCCACCGCCACCATGGTCGCCGCGGCGCGGGCGGCCGCCACCAGGCGCGCGCGACCGGTCATCACCGATGAATTCGCCGAGCCGCTGGTGCGCGCCGCCGGCATCGATCTGTTCACCAAGCTGGCGACCGGCGAAATCGATTCCTCCGACATCGAAGAGGGCGTCGGGTTTTCGCGGTTCGTCGACACCTTCGCCGCGCGGGCGCTGTTTTACGACGACTATTTCGCCGCGGCCGGGCAGGCCGGCCTGCGCCAAGTCGTGATCGTGGCGTCGGGGCTGGATTCGCGCGCCTATCGGCTGCCATGGCCCGCGGAGACGACGGTGTACGAGATCGATCAGCCCGAGGTGATCGCGTTCAAGACCGCGACGCTGGCCGAGATCGGCGCGGCCCCAACCGCCGAATTGCGCACCGTGGGTATCGATCTGCGCGAGGATTGGCCGGCGGCCCTGCGGGCGTCCGGTTTCGACCCGGGCGAGCCGACGGCGTGGCTGGCCGAGGGAGTGCTGATCGGATTCCTTCCGCCCGAGGCCGAGGTGCGGCTGCTGGACGCGATCATTCCGCTGTCCAGCGAGGGCAGCCGGTTCGCCGCCGACTTCGGGGCCGTGGCCGGGACTTCGCCGGAGGCGCTGGAGAAATCGCGGCTCATGGCCGAGGGGTGGCGGCGGCAAGGGCTCGACCTGGACATCACCGCGTTGACCTATCCCGGGGAGCACACCGACGTGGCCGCGCATCTACAGGCCAACGGGTGGGAGACCACCGAATTCCGACTCGCCGACCTGTTTTCGGCGGCGGGCCTGCCGGGATTGGGGGAAGCCGAGCACCAGGCCCCCGCCGCCACGATCAGCTTCGTCCGGGCGGTGCGGACCTGACCGCGAGAGTGCAACTGGGGCCAGCTCGTCTCGAGAAATGCGTTGATAGTGGCACGTTCGCGGCGACGAAGACGGTCACGAGGTCCGTTTGGCCAGCCATTCGGCCTGCATCACGAGCAGGGCCATGACCTCCAACTGCGGTGTCTGCGGGTCGAGTTCGCGGTATCGCTGGTAGACGTTGACGACGACGCGCTCGGCGTCCAGCCAGGACGCGTACTCGCCGAGATCGATGGTGTCGGAGGCCTCGGCCCACGACAGACCCTTGCGGTACGCGGCCTCGGCCTGTTCGGCGACATGCACGAGATAGCCACGCACCGAACGGATCCCATCAGGATCGGTAACCGGACCGTGGCCCGGCACGACCGTCGGCGCGTCCAGCGCGATCATCGCGTCACAGGCGGCGACCCAGTTGGCGATAGGGCCGGCCCACACGATGGGTGTGCAGCCTATGAACAACAGGTCGCCGCCGAACAGCACCCCCGCGTCCGGCACATGCACCACCGAGTCGGCGGCGGTGTGCGCGGGACCCAGGTTCAGCACATCGATGCGCCGCCCACCCACCTCGATCGCAAGGTTACGTTCGAACGTCTGATCCGCGTTGCGCAGCGTGATGTTGCTGAAATCGAAGTGCCCGAAGCGTTCTCGCGTGTACGGTGTGGCGACCGGGCCGAGGTTGGCCGTCTGCGCCATGGCCAGCATCTCCGGGGCCATCCCGTGCTCGATCTCCTCGGCCGTCCCGCGCGCGGCGATGATCCGCACCGAGGGGTCGAGCAGTTGGTTGCCGTGCGTGTGGTCCCCGTTGGAGTGCGTGATCACCGCGTCGGCGATCGGCGCGGCCGCGGTGTGGGCCTGCATCGCCGTGAGCATTTCGCGGGTCAACGCCAGGTCGAACAGGGTGTCCACCAGCAGGGAAGCGCCGTCGCCGGCGATGAGACCGGCGTTGCTCCATCCGTAGCCGCCGTCGGGCAGTGTCCAGGCCCACACCCGGTCGCCGACCTCGTGCAGCCCGCGGGTGTAGGGCACCCGCGCGCGGGCGGGGTTGACTCGCGGCGGGGCGGGGGTGGCGTCCGGATTCGGCCGCGCGGCCAGGGGGTGCGGCGCACCGCTGGCGCGCACGGTTTGCCGGGTCTCCCCCAGCCCTTCGACCTGGAGCGTGACGACGTCGCCGTCGTGTAGCCAGCCCGGAAACGATTCCAGGGCTGCGGGATTGAGGTGCTCGACCAGCGTGCAGGTGGGCACGGTCCCGGAGCCGATGACGTCACCGGGTGCGAGGGTGACGCCGCGCGACGCATAGGAGATGACTTCGCCGAAGGTCCAGTCCATCTGGGTGGTCGACCCGGAACCGATGACGACGTCGTTGACCAGGGCGGTGACCCGCAGGTTCAGCCTGCCCGGATAGGAGGGGTGGGCATACCGTTCGAGCTCGTCGGGGGTCACCAGATAGGGGCCCAGCGTGACCCCGCTGTCTTTGCCCTTGCCCTGCCCGATCCCAAGTTGACTCTCCATCTGCTGCAGATCGCGGGCGGACCAGTCGTTGAAGATCGTGTAGCCGATGATCGCCCGTTCCGCCTCTTCGACCGTGAGGTCCTTGCCCCCGGCGCCGATCACGGCGGCGATCTCCAATTCGAAGTCCTGCCACGCGCTTCCGGGCGCCGTCGGGGCGTCGTCGTACGGACCCAAAATCGTTGCCGGGCAGGCGAAGTAAAAGGCCGGTATGCGGTACCAGGAATCGCCGAGCGTCCGACCGGCGCCCAGCGCGGCCTGGCAGTTGCGCATGTGGTCGAGGAAGCACAGGGAATCGCGGATGGACGGCGGTCGTGGGATCGGTGCCAGCAATCGCACCTCCGCCAGCGAGGCCGCCGCCGGGGACCGTTGCGCATCCTCCCCCGCCTGCCGCAATCCGTCGGCACCGCGGGCGACGAGATCGAGGAGCGTCACGCCCGATGGCAGCGCATAGATCGCATCACCTGCCAGGACGCCGACACGTTCTGCGCCCGAACTGTCTTGGTAGGTAACCCATTTCACTCGCGCACCACCTCACTTGCCTCCTTGTCCGGTCGCAGCCCGCGCCAACTCGATTGGCGTAACCGGTCATCCGGGGTCCACTCGCTGTAGCGCACCTCCCCGACCAGCACCGGCCGCACGTACGTCACGCCGCGAGCTTCGCTTCGGGGAAGCGGTGGGTCGAAGGGGGATTCGTCGGTGTGCAGCGGCGCCAGCGTCTTCTTCAACTTGGCCAGGTCGCGTTCGGTGAACCCGGTGCCGACGCGCCCGGCGAAACGCAGCCCGCCCGCGCTGGGGATACCCATCAGCAGTGAGCCGATGCCGCTGCTGCGTCCGCCTTCGCCGGCTTTCCAACCGCCGATGACGATCTCCTGAGTGTTCCAGTGCTTGTCCTTGATCCACGACGACGAACGGCGGCCCGGCTGATAGGTGGAGTCGCGCTTCTTGGCGATCACTCCCTCCCAGCCGCGCTCCCCGGAGTGCTCCAGCGCCTCTTTGCCGTCACCGGGCAGCAGGTCGGGGACGATGAGCTTGCTGCCAGCTGCCAGCATTTCCAGCAACTTTCGCCGATCGCGGTAGCGGGCCCGCAGCAACGAACGGCCGTCGAGGTAGAGCAGGTCGAACGCCCAGAATTCGACCCGTGAGCCCTTGCCGCGGTTTTGCATCTCGTGGAAGTTGGGCACCCCGGAGGAGTCCAGCACGACGGCCTCGCCGTCGAGCACCACATGATGTTCGGCGAGACCGTCTGCCAGCCAACGGAGTTCACGGTACTCCTGGGTGACTTCGCGGCCGCGCCGCGACCGTACCCGAAAGGAGCCGTGGTCGATTTCGATCAGGAGCCGGTAACCGTCCCACTTGCCCTCGAACGCCCACTGGCCTGCCTTCAGTGCCGTCACCGAGCCGTGGGTGGCGAGCATGGGGGCGATCGTGTCGAACTCGAAGACCTTCTGGTCCTTCATCCGGTGCGCCAGCCACTGGTCGCCGTTGGTTTGAATCAGCGCGTAGCGGCCGGAGATCTTGGCGCCGTGCAGGTTGACGATGACCTCATCGTCGAGGAACTTTTCGGCGTCGTAGGTTCCGGAGTCCCAGATGATCACCTTGCCCGCACCGTATTCGCCCTTGGGGATGACGCCCTCGAACCCGCCGTATTCGAGCGGATGATCCTCGGTGTGGACCGCCAGGTGGTTCACCGACGGCGTTTCGGGCAGGTTCTTGGGCACCGCCCAGGACACCAGCACGCCGTCGCGCTCCAGCCGGAAGTCGTAGTGCAGCCGCCGCGCATGGTGCTCTTGAATGACGAAGGAATTCCCTTGCCCGACAGCGGGTTTTGTCACCGGGACCGGCTCCGGGGTCTTGGACGCGTCGCGCATGCTGCGGTACTTGGTCAGCCGATCGGGCACCGGGGCTTGCTTATCCGAGGCGTCCAGCTCCGCAAGCAGATCGCCGTCGCGCGCGACCCGGGCCAGGACTTCGTCGTACCGCAACTGGCGCAGCGACGGGTCGTCGAGTTCGTCCCAGGTGCGCGGCGCCGCGACGGTCGGATGTTCGCGTCCGCGCAGCGAGTACGGCGCGATCGTCGTCTTGGAGCCGTTGTTCTGGCTCCAGTCCAAAAAGATCTTCCCCGCCCGCAGGCTCTTGGTCATGGTCGAGGTGACCAGCTTGGGCATCGTCTTTTCCAGCTGTTGCGCAACGCGTTTGGCCAGTACCGTGGCGCCTTTGCTGCTCACCGGCTCGTCGAGCGGCGCGTACAGGTGCAGGCCCTTGCTGCCGCTGGTGAGCGGGAAGGTGGTCAGTCCGATCCCGGCCATCAGGTCGCGGACGGCGCGCGCCACCTTGGCCATCTGGGCCATCGTCACGCGTTCACCGGGGTCGAGGTCGAACACCAATCGCGTCGCCGGGCCCGGTTTGAGTTCTTCGGCCCGGCTGCGGGTCCACTCGGCGACGAATCGCCACTGCGGCACGTGGACTTCCAGCGCCGCCTGTTGGGCGATCCAGGCCAGGCCGGCGGGGTCGTCGATGATCGGATAGGTCGTCGTTCCGGATCGGTGGGTCACGCTGGCGCGTGGCAGCCAGTCAGGGGCCGACGAGGCCAGTTGCTTTTCGAAGAAGGATTCCTGTTCGACGCCGTTGGGCCAGCGTTTGCGCGTGGCCGGACGCGCGGCGACGTGGGGGATCATCACCTCGGCGATCTGCGTGTAGTAGTCGAAGATGTCGCTCTTGGTGGTTCCGGTGGCGGGATACAGCACTTTTTCGGCGTTGGTCAGCTTGACCCGCGGCCCCGCCGTCGAACTCATACTGTGAGTCTATGGGCGCCGCGCTGGTCATAGGTGAAGCGCTGATCGACAGGGTCGAGCGGCGCGGCACCGTCGAGCATGTCGGCGGCAGCCCGCTCAACGTCGCGGTCGGGCTGGCCCGGCTGGGTCGTGGCGTCGACTTCTTGACCCATATCGCCGACGACGAACCCGGCCGGCGCATCGCCGAGCACCTGAAATCCTCTGGTGTGCAACTCGTTCCGGGAAGCGTCTCGGCCGAACGCACGCCGACCGCGGTCGCGACGATTGGCGACGACGGCTCGGCCGCTTACACATTCGACCTGCACTGGCGCGTCTCCGGTACGCCCGAGGTCGCGCCGCCGCTGCTGGTGCACACCGGGTCGATCGCCGCCGTGCGCGAACCGGGGTGCTTGGCGGTCGCGTCGCTGCTCGAGGCTTATCGCATCTCGGCCACGCTGAGCTTCGACCCCAACGTGCGGCCGTCGCTGATCGACGACCGGGACGCGGCGCGGACCCGCATCGCGCAGCTGGTCGAGCGCAGCGACATCGTCAAGGTCAGCGACGAGGACCTGAGGTGGATCGACCCCGACCACGAGCCGCAGCGCACGGCGCGAGGCTGGCTGGCCTCGGGACCCGCGATCGTCGTCGTGACCCTGGGCGCCCGGGGCGCCATGGCGTTCTGCGCGGCCGGCAATGCCCGGGTCGGGGCCCGGCCGGTCGGGGTCATCGACACCGTCGGCGCCGGCGACGCGTTCATGGTCGGCTTACTGGATGCGCTGTGGGCAGTGGGTTTGTTGGGCGCCGACCGGCGGGCCGCCCTGCATCGGATAGGCCTCGACGAGCTCAGGGCGGCACTCGAAGCCGCCAGCCTGGCGTCGGCGCTGACGGTCTCGCGGGCCGGCGCCGATCTGCCCGACCGCGCCGCGCTGCGCGCCCAAGCAAACCGGCGCCGCTAGCGTCTCGTCGGACGCCCACGCGTAACGCCAGGGCGAAAATTCGAGCGCAATCTCGCCGTCCCGTTACGCTCGCGGGCTTCTGAGCAGCGGCGCGACGGCGCGGATGCTGTTAGGCAGCGAACAGTATGGGCATACTGACTTACATGCGCTCCATCTGGAAGGGTTCCATCGCGTTCGGGCTGGTGAACGTCCCGGTCAAGGTGTACAGCGCCACCCAGGACCACGACATCAAATTCCACCAGGTACACGCCGAGGACAACGGCCGCATCCGATATCAGCGCGTGTGCGAGGTGGACGGCGAAGTCGTCGAATACCGTGACATCGCCCGGGCCTACGAATCCGATGACGGCCAGATGGTCATCATCACCGACGACGACATCGCCACCCTGCCCGAGGAACGCAGCCGAGAGATCGAGGTGCTGGAGTTCGTGCCGGCCAGCGATGTGGACCCGATGCTGTTCGACCGCAGCTATTTTCTGGAGCCCGACTCCAAGTCGTCGAAATCCTATGTGCTGCTGGCCAAGACACTCGCCGAGACGGACCGGATGGCGATCGTGCATTTCACGCTGCGCAACAAGACGCGGCTGGCGGCGTTGCGGGTCAAGGACTTCGGCAAGCGCGACGTGATGGTCATCCATACGTTGTTGTGGCCCGACGAGATTCGTGACCCGGACTTCCCGATTCTCGACAAGAAGGTCGAGGTCAAGCCCGCCGAGCTCAAAATGGCCGGGCAGGTAGTGGATTCGATGGCCGAAGAATTCAATCCCGATCGCTACCACGACGACTACCAGGAGCAGCTCCACGAGTTGGTCCAAGCCAAACTCGAAGGCGGAGAGGCGTTTACCACCGAGGAGAAGCCCAAAGAGCTGGATGAGACCGAAGACGTCTCCGATCTGCTGGCCAAGCTGGAGGCCAGCGTGAAGGCGCGCTCCGGGGGCGGTGACGGCAAGGCGCCCGCGAAAAAGGCACCCGCGAAAAAGACCGCCGCCAAGAAGGCACCGGCGAAAAAGACGGCCGCCAAGAAGGCTCCGGCCAAGAAAGCGGCCGCGAAGTCCTGACCCGACACCCCTCGCTCAGCGTTGGCGGGTCGCCAGAAAGCGGGTGGCCGCGGCAACGACGTTGATCACCGCGACGATGATGATCAGTGTCAGCGCCGCACCCCAGATGCGCAGGAATCCGGCATGTTCGGGGTTGGTGAGTTCGGTGTAGATCAGCAGCGGCAGCGAGGCCATGTTGCCGTGGAAGATGTCGAAGTTGATCGACCGGCTGTAGCCGACCAGCACCAGCACCGGCGCGGTTTCGCCGATCACCCGCGCGATGGACAACAAGATGCCGGAAACGATGCCGGGCATCGCGATCGGAAACACGATCCGCACGATGGTCTTCCATTTCGGTACACCCAGCGCGTAGCTGGCCTCGCGCAGGTCGTCGGGCACCAACCTGAGCATTTCCTCAGCGGAGCGCACCACCACCGGCAGCATCAGCAGGACCAAGGCGAGCGACACCGCGAAGGAACTCTGCTGGAAGCCCAGGGTGGCGATCCAGAGGCTGAAGATGAACAGCGCCGCGACGATCGAGGGGACCCCGGCCAGCACGTCGACCATGAACGTGGTCAGCCGCACCAGGCGGCCCGAACCGTATTCCACCAGGAAGACCGCGGTCATCAGGCCCAGCGGCACGGCCAGGGCGGCAGCCACCCCGGCCTGCACCAGCGTCCCGTACAGCGCGTGGTAGACGCCGCCGAGGAACTGTTCGGGCAGCACGCCGTGCAGCGAGTGGGTCCACCACCCCGACCGCGTCACGGCGTACCAGCCTCGTTGGATCACGATCGACAGCACCCAGATCAGCGGCACCAGCGCGATGAGGAACGACGCGAGGAAGAAGATCGTCGCGGCGTTGTTGGTGATCCGCCGCCGGAAGCTGAGCGGCCGGAACACCTCGGCCTTGACCGGCCGGTCGAGCGCGTCAACCGTCATGAGCCCGTCATCCGTTGACCTTGCCGCCGGCGATCGCGCGGGCCAGCGCGTTGACGATGAACGTCAGGACGAACAGGGCGAATCCCGCCGAGATGTAGGCGCCGGTGGGCAGCGGGGCGCTGAACTCCGCGGCCGCCGACGCGATCTTGGAGGCGAACGTGTAGCCGCCGTCGAACAGCGACCAATGCCCCGGGCGCGCGGCCGAACGCAAGATGATCAGCACCGCCACCGTCTCGCCCAGCGCGCGTCCCAACCCCAGCATCGACGCGGCGATGACGCCGCTGCGGCCGAAGGGCAGCACGGTCATCCGCACCACCTCCCACTTGGTGGCGCCCAGCGCCTGCGCCGCTTCCATCTGGATGTGGGGGGTCTGCCGAAAGACCTCGCGCGAGACGGAGGTGACGATCGGCAGGATCATCACCGAGAGCACAACACCGGCGGTGAAGATGGTGCCACCACCGGCCAACGACACGTTGCCCTGCTTGAACAGGAAAAACCACCCCAGGTGCCGGTTGAGAAACGCCGCCACCGGCTCGATTTGGGGGGCGAGGACGAAGATTCCCCATAGCCCGAAGATGATCGACGGCACCGCGGCGAGCAGGTCTACCACCGCGCCGAACGGGCGCGCCAGCCGCTTCGGCGCGTATTGGGTGAGGAACACCGCGATACCGACCGCAATGGGAACGGACAGGACCAGCGCGGTCAGCGAACTGAGCACGGTGACCATGAGCAGGTCGCGGATGCCAAAGGCCAGCTTGTGGGGGTTGCTGGTGCTGAACTCGGCGCTGGTGAAGAAGTTTGCGTGGTTGACCCGCAACGACGGGAGCGCGCGCAGCAACAGGAAGACCGCGATCAACAGGATGGCGACCACGATCGTCGAGCCCGCGGTGGCGGCGACCAGCTTGAACAGCCGGTCGCCCCGCCGCGCCACGCGCGCACTCAGCGCCGTTGATGCCGGCTCTTCCGCGGTCGACGGGCTGGTTGCTGTTCCTCGTGTCACGACCACCTCAGGCTATGTGATGGCGTTGATGGAATCAGACAGTCTCGCCTTGAACGCGTCGGGAATCGGGATGTAGCCATTGTCGGCCAGGCCGTTCTGCCCGGCCCCGATGGTGCTTTGCAGGAATCCCTTCACCGCCGCACCGACCCCGGAGTCGGGGTACTTCGAGCACACGATCTCGTAGGTCGCCAGCACGATCGGGTAGGAACCGGGCTGCTTGGGCTTGTAGAACGACAGCGTGTCGAGCACCAGGTCGTGACCCTGGCCGGAGATTTTGGCCCCAGCAATCGTCTTGCCCACCGATTCGGCGCTGATCGACACCGCGTCCGGGCCGGCCGAGGTGACGATCTTGGCCATGTTCAGTTTCTGCGCCTGAGCAAACGACCATTCGTTGTAGGTGATGGATCCTTCGGTGGCCTTGATCGCCGCCGACGTCCCGTCGTTGCCCTTGGCTCCCTCGCCGACGCCGCCTTTGAAGGTCTTTCCGGCGCCTTTGCCCCACGCGCCGTCCGCCGCGGCGTCGAGATATTTCTGGAAATTGTCGGTGGTGCCGGACTCGTCGTTGCGGAAGACGACGTGAATCGGCACGGCGGGCAATGCAACGCCGTGATTGAAGGCTTGGATCGCGGGGTCGTTCCACGTCGTGATCGACCCGTTGAAGATTTTGGCGGCCGTTGGCCCGTCGAGGCTGAGCGAGTCCAGACCCGTCACGTTGTAGGTGATCGCGATCGGGCCGAAGACGACCGGTAGATTCCAGGCCGGCGAACCGCACCGCTGCTGGGCGGCAGCGTATTCGTTGGCCGCCAGGGGCGAGTCAGAGCCGCCGAAATCCGTTTGGTTGCCGTTGAATTCGCTGATTCCAGCACCCGATCCGTTGGCGGTGTAATTCAGCGTCTGGCCGGGGCAGGCCTGCTCGAACGCGTTGACAAAGCGGGTCATCGCATTGGCCTGGGCCGTGGATCCGCTGGCCTTGAGCGCCTTCTTTCCGCCGCAACTCACCTTGCCCGACGACGAGCCGATCGGCCCGCTGGCGCCGGTCCCGTTGTTGTCGCTTCCGCACCCCGACAACGCCAGCACGCCGACTCCCAAGACACTCAGCACGGCGCCAAATCGGTTGAGTTTCAATTCGCTTCCTTACGGTGGGGATGAAACATGAGCGCCGCCGGTCAGTTAGCCATGGCCCGCCGACCAGCCCGTCGCGCAGCCACGAACGTAACAGTAACAATTGAACGTTGAGCAAACTTTTCGGCGATCGACGCTGAACGCGCGGGCTGCCCTTTGCGACGTCGGCGGCAGCACACCGTGACGTCGTCCGGCCGGCGTTCGTCAGCAAAGACCTCGTCCGGCCCCTTCACATCACGCGATGGCGTTGATCGACGCCGACAGCCGCGACTTGAACGACTCCGGCACCGGGATGTACCCGTTGTCCGCCAAGCCATTTTGCCCGGCACCAATGGTGCTCTGCAGGAACGCCTTCACTGCGGCGCCGACCTGCGGGTCGGGATATTTCGAACACACGATCTCGTAGGTCGCCAACACGATCGGGTATGAGCCGGGCCTGGTCGGCTTGTAGAACGAGAAGGTGTCCACCACCAAGTCGTTGCCCTGCCCGGTGAGGGTGGCACCGGAAATCGTCCGTCCGACCGAGTCGGCGCTGATGCCCACCGCCTCGGGTCCGGCCGAGGTGACGATCCTGGCCATGGTCAGCTTCTGCGCCAGACCGAACGACCATTCGTTGTAGGTGACCGATCCTTCGGTCGCCCTGACGGCCGCCGACGTACCGCCGTTGCCGTCGGCGCCCTCCCCAACCCCACCGTGGAACGTCTTCCCGATGCCTTTGTCCCAGACGCCGTCGGACGCGGAATCCAGGTATTTCTGGAAATTGTCGGTGGTGCCGGACTGGTCACTGCGGAACATGACATGGATGGGCTCGCCGGGCAGCGCGGTGCCGGGGTTGAGCGCCTGGATCGCCGGGTCGTTCCAGGCGGTGACGGCGCCCTTGAAGATTTTGGCGGCGGTGGGGCCGTCGAGGATCAGCGAGCTGACGCCCTTGACGTTGTAGGTGATGGCGATGGGGCCGAAGACCACGGGCAGATTCCACGCCGGCGAGCCGCACCGACTGTGCGCCGCGAAGTACTCGATCGGGGTCAACGATGAATCCGAGCCCGCGAAATCGATTTGGTTTCCGGTGAATTGGCCGATCCCCGCGCCGGAGCCGTTGGGTGTGTAGTTCAGCGTCTGACCGGGGCAGGCGCGCTCGAACGCGCCGGAAAACCGGGTCATCGCGTTGGCCTGGGCCGTCGACCCCGCCGCCTTTAGGGTCTGCTTGCCACCGCACGTGACCGTGCCCGACGCGCCCGCCCCGCTTCCCCAGGCCCTGCTGTCGTGAATTCCGCATCCCGACAACGCCAGCACGGCAGCGGTCAGGACGCCCAGCACGGCACCAAATCGATTGCGTCCCAAGTCTCTTCCTCACGTCAAGGAGCAAAAATGATTGGCGTCACTGAGCTAACCGCAACAAAGTGAACGGCGGGCAAATGGTCTGGTGACGGCTGCGGGGGTCGCCGACGGGGCACGGCCGCCGGCCGACGATCCGACGGCCCCACCGCCCCCTGCCCGAATAGAAAAATAGAACTTGTTCTAGAAATGTCTGATCCGAGACGGCGCCGCTTGCTACCGTGTCGGCTGACACCGAAACGAAGAGAGGCCGCCATGATCCTTGACAGGTTCCGTCTCGACGACAAAGTCGCCGTCATCACCGGTGCAGGCCGCGGCCTGGGGGCGGCCATCGCCTTGGCGTTCGCCGAGGCAGGCGCTGATGTTCTGATCGCCTCGCGGACCGAATCCCAACTAGAGGCCGTCGCCGAACAGGTCCGCGCCGCCGGGCGCCGCGCCCACATCGTCGCCGCCGACCTGGCGCATCCGGAATCCACCGCCGAGCTGGCGGGTCAGGCCGTTGAGGCATTCGGGAAACTAGACATCGTCGTCAACAACGTCGGGGGAACGATGCCCAACACGTTGCTGACGACCTCGACGAAGGACCTCAAAGACGCCTTCACCTTCAACGTCGGCACCGCCCACGCGCTCACGCTGGCGGCCGTCCCGTTGATGCTCGAGCACTCCGGCGGCGGGAGCATCATCAACATCACCTCGACCATGGGCCGGCTGGCCGGACGTGGCTTCGCGGCCTACGGCACCGCCAAGGCCGCGCTGTCGCACTACACCCGGCTGACCGCCCTGGACCTGTGCCCACGGGTTCGCGTCAACGCGATCGCTCCGGGCTCGATCCTCACCTCGGCGCTGGATGTGGTCGCCTCCAACGACGAGCTGCGGTCGCCGATGGAAAAGGCCACCCCGATGCGCAGGCTCGGCGATCCCGTCGACATTGCCGCCGCCGCAGTCTATTTGGCCTCCCCCGCCGGCAGCTTCCTGACCGGCAAGACCCTCGAGGTCGACGGCGGCCTCACCTTCCCCAACCTCGACATCCCCGTCCCGGACCTGTGACCCCCGACCGCTAAGGAGCACGTCATGCCCATCCCCGTCGTCCAACTGGGCACCGGCAACGTCGGTATCCACGCGCTGCGGGCGCTCATCACCAATCCCGAGTTCGACCTCAAAGGCGTCTGGGTGTCCTCCGACGCCAAGGCCGGCAAGGACGCCGCCGAGCTCGCCGGCCTCGAAGAGGCGACGGGCATCCTCGCCAGCACCGACCTGGACGCCGTGCTGGCCACCGGGCCGCAGTGCGCGGTGTACAACGCGCTGGCCGACAACCGGTTGCCCGAGGCTCTCGAGGACTACCGGCGCGTGCTGGCGGCCGGGATCAACATCGTCGGCAGCGGCCCCGTCTTCTTGCAGTATCCGTGGCAGGTGATCCCCGAGGAGATGATCAAGCCCCTGGAAGATGCGGCGCGCGAAGGCAATTCAAGCCTGTACGTCAACGGCATCGATCCCGGCTTCGCCAACGACCTGCTGCCGCTGGCGCTGGCCGGCACCTGCCAGAGCATCCAGCAGATCCGTTGCATGGAGATCGTCGACTACGCCACCTACGACAGCGCCGCGGTCATGTTCGACGTCATGGGATTCGGTAAGCCACTCGACGACATTCCCATGCTCCTGCAGCCTGGTGTCCTCAGCCTGGCGTGGGGATCGGTGATCCGGCAAATGGCGGCGGGCCTTGGCGTTTCGCTCGACGAGGTCACCCAGTCGCACGTTCGCATACCGGCCCCGGAGGACTTCGACATCGCCTCGGGTCATATCGCCAAGGGCACCGCCGCGGCGCTGCGCTTCGAGGTGTTCGGGATGGTCAACGGCGCTCCCGCCGTCGTCCTCGAACATGTCACCCGACTGCGCGAGGATCTGTGCCCCGAATGGCCGCAGCCCGCACAGGAGGGTGGCTCCTACCGCATCGAGGTCACCGGCGAACCGTCGTACGCCATGGACATCTGCCTGAGCAGCCGCAAGGGCGATCACAACCACGCCGGCTTGGTGGCCACCGCCATGCGCGTCGTCAACGCCATCCCCGCGGTGGTGGCCGCCGACCCGGGAATCGTGACGACGCTCGACTTGCCGCTGGTCACCGGCAAGGGGCTCTACCTCCCGGAGTGAGCCACCAGGCCGGGAAACGCCACAGCCGCTGAGCAGCCCACCGGGATGTTCGACTAACCTCACTTTCTTATTCGGTGAAGTGAATCGAGGTCACGTTGGCGCAGCGCACCCAGGGCTCGCTCAAGGGCAACTGGTATCTGCTCGGGCCGGCATTCGTCGCCGCGATCGCCTACGTCGACCCGGGAAACGTCGCGGCCAACGTCAGCGCCGGCTCGCAGTACGGCTACCTGCTGTTGTGGGTGATCGTCGCGGCCAATGTCCTCGCGGGTCTGGTGCAGTACCTGTCGGCCAAGCTTGGGTTGGTCACCGGGCGCTCGTTGCCGGCCGCCCTCGGCAAGCGGATGAGCCGCCCAGCGCGCCTGGTGTATTGGGCGCAGGCCGAACTCGTGGCGATCGCCACCGACGCGGCCGAAGTCGTCGGCGGGGCCATCGCCTTGCACATCCTGTTCGGCTTGCCGCTGATGCTCGGCGGGCTCATCACCGGCGTGGTGGCCTTGCTGTTGCTGGGCATTCAGGACCGGCGCGGCCAGATCATCTTCGAGCGGGTCATCACCGGCTTGCTGCTGGTCATCGCGATCGGGTTCGCGGCGAGCTTCTTCGTCAAGACCGCGCCTCCCCACGATGTGTTCGGCGGGTTGGTGCCGAGATTCCGGGGCACCGAGAGTGTGCTGCTGGCCGCCGCCATCCTGGGGGCCACCGTCATGCCGCACGCCGTGTACATGCATTCGGGTCTGGTCCTGGACCGGCACGGGCACCCCGACCACGGATCGCATCGGCGCCTGCTGCTGCGCATCACCCGCTGGGACGTCGTCCTCGCGATGGCGGTGGCCGGCACGGTGAACGCCGCGATGCTGCTGGTCGCCGCGATCAACCTGCAGGACCGCAACGTGAGCGCCTCCATCGAGGGCGCCTATTCCGCCATCCACAACACGCTGGGCGCGACGATCGCGGTGCTGTTCGCGATCGGTCTTCTCGCGTCCGGTCTGGCGTCTTCGTCGGTGGGCGCCTACGCCGGGGCCATGATCATGCAGGGCCTGCTGCACCGGTCGATCCCGATGGTGGCGCGCCGATTGATCACCCTGTGCCCCGCCCTGGTGATCCTGGCGGTCGGATTCGACCCCACCCGCGCGCTGGTGCTATCCCAGGTGGTGCTGTCGTTCGGGATTCCGTTTGCGGTGCTGCCCCTGATCAAGCTGACGAGCAACCGCGAGCTGATGGGCGATGACGCCAACCACCGCATCACGACGATTCTTGGCTGGGGCGTCGGCATATTGATTAGTCTGCTTAACATGGTGCTCGTCTGGCTGACGGTGACCGGCTGAATGCCGGCCCTGCGGCATCTGTACTTCGCATACGGCTCGAACCTATGCGTGAGGCAGATGGCGCGGCGCTGCCCCGACGCCGCCGATCCGCGGCCGGCGGTCCTCGCCGATCACGACTGGCTGATCAACCAGCGCGGCGTGGCCACCGTCGAGCCGTTGGCCGGTAACCAGGTGTATGGGGTGCTCTGGCAGATCTCCGATGGTGACCTGGCGACGTTGGACAGCGCCGAAGGTGTGCCGGTGCGCTACCGGCGCGACCGGCTGACCGTGCACACCGACGACGGTCCATCGCCGGCCTGGGTCTACATCGACCATCGCATCAGGCCGGGGCCCCCGCGCCCGGGCTATCTGCCCACCATCATCGACGGCGCCACGCAGCACGGCCTGCCCCAACGCTGGCTCGAGTTCTTGCGCCGCTGGGACCCGGCAGGCTGGCCGCGCCCGAAATCGTCTGCCGCGTCCGGGGCTGCGCCACAGTCGCTTTCGGCATTGCTGAACGAGCCCGGTGTGACGGAAGGCAGCCAATTGCGTTCGCGTTTCGGCTTTCTCGCCATCCACGGCGGGGGGCTGGAAGAGATGACCGACGTGATCGCCGAGCGCGCGGCGGAGGCCGCCGGCGCTTCGCTGTATGTGGTGCGTCATCCCGACCACTACCCACATCACCTGCCGTCGGCCCTGTTCGATCCTGGCGAGTCGCCACGGCTGGCCGAGTTCCTCGACCATGTCGACGTCGCGGTGTCGCTGCACGGCTATGGCCGCGACGGTCGCAGCACCCAGCTGCTGGCCGGTGGCCAGAACCGGGAGTTGGCCGCCCACTTGGCCCGTCATATCCGGCTGACCGGTTACCAGGTGATCACCGACCTCGACGACGTCCCACCGGAATTGCGCGGGCTGCACCCGCGGAACCCGGTGAACCGGGTGCGTGAGGGTGGAACCCAGCTGGAGCTCTCGGCGCGGGTCCGCGGGATCAGCCCGCGTAGCCCGTTGCCGGGCGAGGACGGTTTGTCGTCGGTCACCAGCGCCCTGATCCAGGGCCTGGCCGAGGCCGCTCATAGTTGGTCAATGTCGTCGGATCGTTAAAACGGAGGTTGTTGGTGGCCAAGGATTTTCGCTTCGGAATGAGCATGCGGTTCTTCAAGTCGCGCGAGGCACTGCTCGACAAGGCCAAGCGCGCTGAAGACGCCGGTTTCGACATTCTCTGTGTGCCTGACCATTTGGGTGCGGCGGCGCCCTTTCCGACGCTGACCGCGGTCGCAATGGCCACCACAACGCTGAAGCTGAGCATGTATGTGCTCAATTCCGCGTTCTACAAGCCGGCCCTGCTCAGCCGGGACATGCAGGCCCTGGATCTGCTCAGCGATGGCCGCCTCGAGATCGGGCTTGGCACCGGCTATGTCCGGGAAGAGTTCGAAGCCGCCGAGATCCCGTATCCCAGCGCCGGCGCCCGGGTCGACTACCTCGAACACATGGCGACGTATTTGAAGGAACACCATCCGTCGACCCCGCTCATCATCGCCGGCAATGGTGACCGGGTGTTGACCATCGCCGCCCGCAACGCCGACATCATCGGGCTGACCGGCTCCAAGGTGCGCGCCGTCGACGACCCGTTCGCCGAACGCGTCGACTTCGTCCGCAACGCCGCCGGGGAGCGGTTCGACGCGCTCGAGCTGAACCTGGCGATCACGGCGATGCCGCGAGTCGGCGAGACCGAGCCGGACCTGAAACTGACCCGCAGCTACGCGCCGGACCTGTCCGATGAGGAAATCCTGTCCCAACCGTCAGTGCTCAGCGGTTCCCCGCGCGAAATCGCCGACACGTTGTGCGCCTACCGCGAGAAGTACGGTGTGTCGTCCTTCACCGTGCAGGACAACAACATCGACAACTTCTCGAAGGTGATCGCCGAACTGCGCTGACCGCCGTGGCGTTCAGGCTGCGGCCTGGCCGGTAAGCTCAGGCCGTCCGCCCTCGTAGCTCAGGGGATAGAGCACGGCTCTCCTAAAGCCGGTGTCGCAGGTTCGAATCCTGCCGGGGGCACTGAATTTTTGTATGACCTGGGTTGATGTGTGACAGTTCGTCTTCGGCTGATGGGTGACAGTGTTTCGGCTGATGCTTGACAGTGGTTTCGGTTGATCCGCGACACTCCCTGAATGAGGGAGTTGAGCATGGCCGAGCAGAGGTATCAGGCCGTGATGGCGGTGATCAATGATGGCCTCTCGATGGCTTCTGGCGACGCCGCCATTGGCGCTGGCTCCGGCGTCGGAACGATTCATCATTATGTATCGCCCGTAGGTTTCTGATGAAATGTCCCGGTGGACATGGTGGCTGGCATAGGTATCCGCGGGTTCCGTAGCTTTCACGGGAGCGCTCAATTCATCACGCCACTTTCGAAACTCAATCTGATCGCTGGACAAAATAACAGCGGTAAGTCCAATGTTCTGCGGTTAGTCCAGCAGATGGCGGGACTTCGTACCAAGGCGCCAGAAGGATTAGACGTTCCTCGAGTAACAAGCCCTCTACCGTTCGAACTGTTTATTAGCCTTGGCGGCCGGAACTCGGTTTGCGCGGAACTGTGTGACACCCAAAAAATCACACATAGTGCCGTGATCGAGACAGTCCGCCAAATCCTGACTTACCCTGCCATCGACATCTTCCGAGATGGTGGTGTTTGGCTCAGGTATGTCAGGCAGTCTGACGGGCGTCCGAGCCTCTATCAACAGTCGGTTGACCTCGCCAACGAAGCCGCACAGGTTGTGAACCGTTACGTCCAAAACCGCAACATGCCGTTTTCGATGGGCGACCCAAGGCCGAACGCCAGTTCCTTCTTGGACCACCTGCAAGCAGTCTTCAAACCGCCCCGCGTGCGCCTCGTTCAAGCGTCGCGGCGTATCGATGACCAGATCGATAGCGTTCCCATCGTCGAAAGACTTGCCGCACTTAGTCGGCCTGAATTGGAGCACGACGATGACCGAGCACGGTTCGAGGCCATCAACACCTTCCTCCGAACCGTGATCGACGACCCGTCCGCCACGCTCGAGGTTCCCTACACCGCTAAGCAACTAAACGTACGGCGCGGCGAGTTGCTCTTGCCGCTCGAGAACTTAGGAACCGGGGTCTCACAAGTAATCATGCTCGCCGCGTACGCCACCATCCAACAGCAGACAGTCGTCTGCGTAGAAGAACCGGAGGTACATCTCCACCCGCTGCTTCAGCGAAAGCTGCTCCGATACCTCAATGATGAAACCGACAACCAGTACGTCATCGCCACTCATTCAGCGCACCTGCTGGATTCCTCGATTGCATCTGTATTTCACGCGACATACACCGACCAAGGCACCGAGATAGCGTTTGCGGGTAAGCCATCCGAACTGAGTGCAATCTGCTATGACCTCGGCTATCGACCAAGCGACTTACTGCAAACCAACTGCGTGGTTTGGGTCGAAGGCCCCTCGGACCGCATCTATATCTCAAAATGGCTCAGCCTCATCAACGCGAAACTACGCGAGGGCATCGACTATTCGATCATGTTCTACGGAGGCCGCCTGCTAAACCACCTGACACCCACCGACCCTGAAGTAAAAGAGTTCATCAGTCTGCGACGACTGAACCGGCACCTCGCTGTCGTGATGGATAGCGACAAGTCGTCCCAAGGCTCCACGGTGAATGCGACGAAGCGCCGTGTACGCGACGCGATGGAGGACCCAGGTCTCGTATGGGTCACCCAAGGCAGGACGACCGAAAACTATGTACCCCGGGAACTTCTATCCGCGGTACTCAAGGACTTGTACGGCAAGCCGCTCGTTCACAACGTCGACCGGTGGTCTGATGCCTTGCGCCCGCAAGCCGACAAGACTAAAGGGCCCGACAAGGTGAAGGTCGCCAAGGAAGTGGTCCAACGCTGGGAGTCGGGACTCGATCACCTAGACCTGCATAAGAAGATTGTCCAGCTCGCAGCCCTCATCGAGCATGCCAACGGACATCATCCGCCTGCGGACCTTCATACCAAGTCGACACCTGTGTTTGACGACTAGTGACCACTCCCAGGCGCCATGGCCGACTCATCACTCATCCATCGTGATGAGTGATGATTGGTGAAAACCGACGTACACCAGCGATGTCGAATGACAAGCGAAAGCAGCGGTCCGAGACTATACCCAAAATTAGTGGCAATTCGCGGCAGTTATCGGCTGCAAAAGCCGGTGGCGCAGCTTCGAACCCTGCAGGGGCACTGGCTTTTCCTCATCAGATGCCGTTATACCACCAGCCACTAGCCAGCAGCCATTCGGCGACGATGCGGCACATGGCGCGATTCGCTACTCAAAAATTGCCCATCGGGAACGGACTAAACAGGCATCGGCCTCCCCGTACTGTCGAATGCTCCCAGGGCGAGGTGAATAGCGTCCGGATCGCGGCCGCCCTAAGGTCGGGCTCGTGGCGTCGAACGGATTGCGTGTCGCTCTCGATGAGCTGGTAGCTACAGCCACCCAATGGCGGGGACTCAGTGCACAACTCACTGGGCAAGCACCGCCGTCGCCGGGACAACCGTTTCAACCCACTAGGGCGGCGGTGAACGGTGTCAACGCGGCCATTGGCGTTGCTGCGGCGGCGTTGGTCGCTCGTACTCGGTCAACGGCTGGCGGGGCCACTTCGGCCGCCGCGGGTTACGGCCGTCAAGAAGCCACTTCGGCAGGTGAGTTGACCTCTGTGGCGGCGGTGACGGTGGTCTAGCTATGCCCGCCACCCTTTCGCAAATCCGTGCATGGAGCACCGAGCACCTGACTAACGCGGCGAGCTATTGGACGAAGACCGCCGATGAGTGGGAAGACGTTTTCTTGACCATGCGCAACCAGTCCTACGCCGTGGCGTGGCAAGGCGCGGGGGGCGATGCGCTGCGGCAGCGGACGAGTACCGATCTGCCCGTCGTTAACGGCAAGGCCGATCAGTTGCGTCAGGCGGCGGGGGTAGCGCGTAACGGCGCGAGTGACATCAGCGCAGCCCAAAGGCGTGTCATGTACGCCGTCGAGGACGCGGAGAACGCAGGGTTTACGGTCGGGGAAGACCTGTCAGTCTCGTACACGGAGAATGGCGGTACGCCCGCCGAGCGGGCCGCTCGCCAAGCGCTAGCGGAAAGAATGGCAAGCGAAATCTGGTCTCGCGCTGGACAACTCGAAGGGGTAGAGGTCAAGGTCGCAGGCCAACTCACCGCTGTCGCCGATAGTGTCGTGGACGGTGGGTTCAAGAATCCGAATGGTGGACAGTACTCCGCAACAAATGGCGGCCAGAATGGCCAGGGCTCCTCTAAAGGGGACCGGAACGGACATGTAACCCCTGCTGCCAATGGTCAGCGCGGTGGAGTTCAGCTGGTTGATTTCAAGCAGGACGGTGGCGCTGGACCTGCGCCACCGATGCCGCAACCGACCCCATCACAAGGACAGCCGCAGATAGGCCCGTTCCCCGTGCCGCCACAAGTGGCCGCCGCTGCACCGAAGACCCCGCCGCCGACTGCGCCCCCTGTGCCCGCACCCGCGCCACCTGCCCCGGCCGGACCAAGCTTCGGACAGTGTGTCGGACAAGAGGTCAAGGCCAATGTCGGCAAAGATATGATCAAGAGCGGATTCGAGAGTGGGATCAAAACGGCCATCAAGGGAGTCATTGGAGGCGCTGTCGGAGGTGCCGCGGTCACACCCGAAGCATTAGGTGCCGGTGCAATTCCCGGCGCTCTCGGCGGAGGCGTTCTTGGTTTTGTTGGCGGATTCGCGAAGGGACTGCTTGAGGCCCCGGTCAAAGCCGGCGTCAAGGGAGCGTGGGACTGTGCCAAATAAGCGGAGTTTCAATGATTATTGATATGCGCAAGGCGGTGCTGCTGTTACCGGTTTACGTCGCCTTGATGGTCGGAACCGATTTGTTGTTCAACTCTAGCGGCTTGAACACCCGCAACGACCTGCCGCTATGGATCGTCATCGGCTTCACGATCATGGCTGTGCTCGTAGTCCTGATTGTGGCCTGGTATCTCGTGCAGAGAACTCGCGGGAAGGTAGCCCCCAAACGTGAGCGCGTATACATGGCTTTCCTTATCGCACTTGTCATTTCGGGCTTCATCGACGACGGCCTGAAGGCCCTGACGAAGCTGATCTTCCATAGCATGTCGATCTGGATTCTGATCCCTTTCTACATCCTCTCCTACGCGATATTGCTCGCGGTGATAACCATCGTCATGAATCGAGTCACGACCAAATCTGCTGATACACAAGGCTAAAGCTTGAGGAGCCCTGCGCACCGGTGCAGGTCATAGTGCGTCACCCGGACGTTAGGCGATCGGTTCTGACTTCGCTCCCCTATCCCCACGTAGCCCGTGGCGGGGTCACCTTGGACTTGTCGGCAGAAGACAAGTGCACGGCGTGGACGCCCGGCTTCTTGGACAGCTGATCCAAAAGGCTTTCCAGGTGCGCCTTGTCGGTGTGCCAGTGCTGGACCGACTCCGGCGCCTCCTGCAGTTCCGCCAGGACGGTCTTCAGTTTGTCGGGGGTCTTGGCGTCGTTCTCCGACGAGCGCCGACCCAACCCCCGGGCGGCACTTCCGGTGACCGCGCGGGGCACCGCACCACCCAGCGCTCCTCCGGCCAGGCCCGCCAAGGCCATCTGCCCGAGCGAACCCGCGCCGGCCGCGGCCGTCGGCGCGGCACCCGCGCTGGTGCACTCCAACACGGTGGCGGCCAGCTTGACCCCGGGGCTGGCCACCGCCCAACTCGGCGGCACTGATAGCGCCCCCGCCAGCCCCGCATTACCGACGCCCGCGGTCACCGCAGACGCCCCGGCGGCTCCCACCGCCTGCGTGCTCGAACCCAGCGCCGCGAACAGCGGCCCCTCGAGTTCGACCGCCGTGTCGCTCCAGGTCCGTGCCGTTACCACCAGGCCCAAGCTGAGGCTCAGCAACGTGTCGTTGACCGGGCGGATCGCTTTGGTGACGAACTCGATGTTCGCGGCGATCTTCGCCAACGGCGTGGAATTCAGGTTGTTCAACCACGTCGCCAACGACGACGGATCCGCCGCCGACAAAGCGGAGGGGGCGGCGAAGCTTTGCAGGGTTCGCGGGGTCGACGACATCAGCTGCGACAACGCCGACTGCGCGTTGGCGGGCGCCGCGCCGACGGCTTGGGCGACCGCGCCTGATTGGCCGGCGGCCCCGCTCGGGTTGGTGGTTTGCGGTGGCGCGTTGAAGGGCTCCATCTGCGCGGCGATCGCCGAAGATCCGGCGTAGCCGTACATCACGGCGGCGTCTTGCGCCCACATCTGCCCGTACTCCGCTTCGGTGGCCGCGATCGCGGCGGTGTTCTGCCCAAGGACGTTCGTCGCCACCAGCGACGCCAGTCGGCCGCGGTTTTCCGCGATCGCCACCGGGGGCACCGTCGCCGTGAACGCGGCCTCGTACGCCGCGGCCGCCGCTCTGGCTCGCGAGGCGGCCTGTTCGGCTTGCGCGGCGGTCGCGCTCATCCACGCCGCATATGGCGCGGCCGCGCCCGCCATGGTCAGCGAGGACGGGCCCTGCCAACCGCTGGTCAAGTTCGAGATCACTGACTCATACGACGTCGCCGCGGAGTGCAGCTGGGCGGCCAGCCCATCCCATGCCGACGCTGCGGCCAGCAGTGAGCCTGCGCCTTCTCCTGTGTACATCCGACCGGAGTTGACCTCCGGCGGCAATGCTCCGAAATCCATTGTTGCTCCTTGTTTTCGCGATGAACGGTCTGGGGCGAACGCGGCTATTCCTGCGGGTCGTCCGCGTTGATGACGATGATCGTGGCCGTGGTCGCGGCGCGCCCGAAAGCGCCGCCACCGATGCCCATTGCCCGAGCGGAGCCACCGCCGGTAGCGGCCATGGCACGCCCGGCCAGACCCGACGCGGCCATGCTGGAGAACAGTGATCCCTCTCCATCGGCCGCGAGGGCCGCCGGAGCGCCGGCAAGCGCGGTCTGTGGAATCACCGTGGCGACCGGCCGGATCGCCGGGGCGGCGGCCGCCCATCCCTGCGGCACCGACAGGCGTCCGACGACGCCGGCGCGGCCGATGCCCGTCGGCATTCCGGCCCCGGTGGGCGCCGGTGAGCTCACTACTCGCGCCCCCGAATCAATTCCCAGCAGGTCCAGCTTCGAGTAGTCCCGGTCCAGCCGCTGCCGGGCACTGTTCACATTCGCCACGTTTTGGGGCACCAGGTAGTTTTCGACGCCCAGCAGATACGGGCTGCCGCCGATGCCGAACAGCGACACCGGGCCCAACGGGCCCGTGAGCGCCGAGTCGAGTGCTGACAGCAGCGACGGTGGATCGGCGGCGGCAGCCGCGGTAGGCGCGGTCAGGGTCTGCAGCGATTGCGGCACGGCCGACATCAGTTGCGGCAGGACCGATTCCGTGTTCGTCGCGACCGAGCCGCCGGTGGCCTGCGCGACGGCGGCGGCCTGCCCCGTGGTTCCGGCCGGATTGGTGCTCCGTGGCGGCGGGGCGAATGGCGTCACCTGCGCGGCGGTCGCCGAGGAACCGGCGTAGCCGTACATCGCCGCCGCATCCTGGGCCCACATCTCGGCGTAATGGGCCTCGGTGGCCATGATCGCCGGGGTGTTCTGACCCAGAAAGTTGGTGGCGATCAGCCCCATCAACTGCGCTCGATTCGCCGCGATGACCGGTGGCGGCACGGTCGCGAGGAACGCCGCCTCGTATGCGATTACCGCCGCCCTCGCCTGGTTGGCGGTCTGCTCGGCCTGGGCGGCGGTCGCACTCATCCATGCCGCATACGGCACCGCCGCGGCCGCCATCAAGCTCGACGAAGGACCGCGCCACCCGGCGGTCAGGTTCGAGATCACCGACTCGTAAGACGCTGCGGCGGAGTGCAACTGAGCGGCCAGCCCGTCCCACGCCGCCGCGGCCGCCAGCATCGGCCCCGCCCCGGGACCAGAGTACATTCGACCGGAGTTGACCTCCGGCGGCATCCCTCCGAAATCCATTGCTACACCTCATAACTCAGTGCGCGATACTCAGGGCAACATGAGTCGACCGCCGCATCGCCTGATTGATTTGATAAACCGAACTTCTGAAATTGCGCCCTGCAGTAGGCAACTCGGCCGGATTTTCAGAGCGGTGATCCGCTGCGGCCTCGGCGATATGCCGTTAGAGTTGTAGCGCAGGGTGATTCAACGACCGGCACATGCATCCCACAGCAGAGCCGACATGATTGTGCCGATGCCGCGACCAGATACGTTGCCACGGTGCGAGTTTGCTAGTGGGCTAACATTTTCACCGTTGTGGTGTGCATCATCGGCGTGGCGAAGCAGCGCCGATCGTCGTCGACATGAAGGTCAACTCGAAGGCTAGGAACCCCGGTTACGCCACGGGCGGTGCCGCCGACGCTGCAGATAGGACTCGACGCGGCGGTTGTGCCTATTGGCGATGACTTCGATAGAGCGCCAGCTATCTTGACGTGTTTGCTCAGCCGGGAGCGCTGCGAGGCAAGACCGAACCCGCGCCGTCTGACGATTTTTTGAAGGGGCGTGAAGTGCGCCGCCGCGGGAGGTGATCCCACACGTGTTCAGCGCTGACAACAAAGAGGAGCCCCGATCGAGAACCCTCATCGCAGTGCCAACACTTGCGCGGCGCCTATGCCACAACAGCCTCTCCCAACCAGCTGAGTACAGATCACAATCGTACTTTATTTTTTGTGACGCTAGTCCAGGGATTAGGTCGGTGCCGCAAGTGGGACCTTGCGCGGACGCGGGTTCGCCCGGATCGCTCCGCACCGGTTGCCAGAACCGGATCTGGCCGGGTCGCCGACGGATGAACCCGCACAAGTGTCGCCGGGCGTACCGGCGTCCCCGGCCGCCGCTTGGTCGGCTCAACCCGAAGCGATCAAGTCCCACAAAGAGCGGGAATGCGGACTACCATCGACAGCGTGCGTGTAAGGGAAGAAACGTAGCGGCCGTCGCTTCGTTGGGGCATAACACTCGCCGGGCCTGCGATGCGGAAGCTAGTCGCGACACTGATGGCCGTTGGGGCCTTGATGCTCAGCGGCGAGGCTACCGCTCGCGCCACGGACCAGCCGCCACCGCCGCCTTCTCCGGCGCCCGATTTCTACGCGCCGAAGTGTTTGTCTTTCGATCCCCAACCCCCGGCGCACTGGAACTACCTGCCGTGCGGATGGACAACGGACGGCAAACGGTGGATCCCGCCGCCTCCGTAGCCGATGCCGCGTGACCTCGCCCCGCGAAATCCCCTCAGCCGCTGACTAACTGGCTTTGAGGTGCCCGCCTCCCCGGCAGCTAACGCCGCAGACGCCCGCATCCCCCCGGGCGTCTGCGAGCGAAAGCGCCTGGTCAATGGGGAGTCCGCTGCAATCCAAACCGTTGACCACCAGGCCCAGGCTGATGGCGCCGTCCGCGCGGGCGCTCTCGATGCAAACCTCGATGTCGCGGAGCCCCGGCCTGCCGACGGTCCAGTAATCCGGGCGGTGCCCGTCGAACACCGTGTGGCCTTCGGCGCCGTCGCCGTTTTTCCGCAGTTCGCCCGCGGATGAAACGGGCACGTCGTCGGGCAACGCGGCCGCGGCGAGAGGAGTGAGCGGATCGGCAAGACCGCAACAGTTGTCGTGATACTCCAAGGCGATCATCATCGCCCTCCTCTCACTAGACCATCGTATATTCGACGGCGACGTTTTTACGGCAACACGGTGTGCATCAGCATCACGTCGTATGCCGACCACAGCGACAGGTTGAAGTACAGGTCCCGTCCCGACGACCAGGGATGGATCATCGGCGCATAGATGCCGCCGGGCATTTGGAATGCGGACACCAGTGGCTGCGGGGGACTCCATGGCCCCTGCGGCGCCGGCGCGGTCCGCGCGATGACGTCGTTGCTGCCGCCGTCGGTGTAGAGCACCAGGTACTGCTTGAGATAACTGTTGTACTGGGCCGACATCTCGCCCACCGGCGCCGGGAAGATCGGCGTCGCCGCACCGGGATTGTTCGCGACCCATCGACCGCCCTCGTCGCCGTTCCAGTATTGGTACTTGGTCAGGTCGGGCAATTGATTTGGTGGAACGCGCGACAGGAACGCCGCGCCGCCGCGACCCGACGGCGTGCCGAACTGGTAGACGTAACCGTCCTTGCCCTTCAAGAACGCGCCCATCTGGAAATTTTCATTTCCGGGCGTAAACCCGGCTCCCGGAATGGCATCCGCGGACGCGGTCCGGATCGTGGTGGGGAAGATCCCCCAGTTCTGGCCGTTGTCGTTGGACCGCGCGATTGCCGAGTAGTTCGTGCTCCATTCGCCGTCACGGCCCCACTGGCGGATGGACATGTAGCTCATGTACTGGGTTCTGCCCATCGACATCGCCCCGGTCGGAATGATTCCCGTCTCGTGCGCGGCCTTGTGGATGGTGTTGACGACCTGTTTGGAAAGTCCGGGCGCCCATACCGGTGAGCCGGAATACCTGTCGTTCGGCACGCCGTCGGCGATGTGGATTCCCTTGGACAGGTCGCGATCGTTGCTGCGGAACAGGGTGTTGTAGCGCCACTGCTGGCCGTGCACTTTGCAGTAACCGAAGGTGTCACCGAAGGCCATCAGCACCTGGCGGTTGGCGGGATCGCCGTTGTCCCAGGCAATCCCGAGGTCGGTGCCGGAGATCCCGAAACGTTGCAGGGTCTTGTTGGGTCCGTCCGGTCCGGTCACCCAGTCGACGAGGGACGTCGGCGCGCCCGCGATCGACGGAGGCGGCGGTCCCGGCTCGGGCTGCGGCTGGGGCATCGGGGCGGCGTTGGGCCGCATCGGGTTGGCATTCGGCTGTTGCGGAACCGCCGGCGCGGGCGGGTTGGGTCCCGGCGGCAACACCTCGGCTTGCTGTTGCAGCGGCGCGGAGGGGCCGGGCCCGGGCGTCGGGCCCTCGGCCCGCGGATGCACCGGCGCGGAGTAGCGCTGCCCCGGTGTCGCCGGCTTGAGCAGTGAGGAGATCAGCGGACCCAGCCTCGGCAGCGGCGCCTGGTCATTCGTGTGGGTGGGCCTGCGTCCGGTTGGCGGCTGCACGACCGGCTGAGGCGCGGGCATGGCCGGCTGCGCGGCAGGAGGGTCGACGTTCGCTTCGGGGGCGCCGCACGGCGTGGCGTGGGCAGTAGGCGCGGGCCCCACCACAAGGACGAATCCGACAGCGGCCGCCGACGCCATCGATAGCGACACACTTCGAAGAATCGCCGACATGTAACACCTTTCGAGGGGTAGGACACCGCGCTGACGTCCGTAGTTGGCTCATGTGACGATAGTGATCTGCGGGGCATATGTGACCAACGATGAGCCGATAGGTATGCATCCGTGACCGTGTCGCAACGCGCGGATCTTCGGCCGAACTCGCCGCTGAAGCTGTTAGCTCACATCCGATACGCACAGCTGAAGGACGTCTCCGGCTTTGCCGCAGCCGCAACTGCGGGGGTGGGGCGGCGACGCGCCGGATGTCACGATGGACCGCAGCACAACGCGCCACGGGGGCGGGCCCCGCGCCGCGGGTTCCGTCCGGTTCGCGACAGCCGCTCGCGTCCTCACCACCGACCGTCGGACACGATGAGATTGTTGCCGGCCGCAGGAAGAGGGTTCGGCTACTTTGCTGGGCGGCCGCTAAACGAACAGCCCACCCGTGCGTATATCGGCTTACACCGCAGCCTTGTGGTGCGCCGCGATGCAGCGTGACCCCTTCGTCGTGCGACCGCCCACAGCCCGGTGCAACCCCGCTGTATCGCTGCAGCTCAGCCTTCCAGCCGACGCCATATCCGGGTGCCGCGCGCGCCGCCGGAGAAGGTGAATCGTCGTTAACCGGACCCGGCGCCGTTGCTTGCTCGGTGACGCCGAGGCCTCAAAGAGATTGAGGCCTCATGTTTGTCGGCACCCCGCGGGGGCAATGATCCAACAGTAGGCGAGTGCGTCGGCCGGCCTTCGTGCCCGCCTAGGTCCCGTCGGTTCAGCCCGAGAGCCGACGGGGCCGCCCTTTTTAGCCTCTTCCCGGGCTCGCGCCAGCCGGCGCCCGCCCGGCCATAGGCCTCAACAACCCGCCCCTCCGGGAGTACCGTCGGCGTATGGATGGCTCGTCCGGTGTGTGGATTCTCGGCGGTTACCAAAGCGATTTTGCTCGCAACCTCACCAAGGAAGGCCACGACTTCGCGGCGTTGACCGCCGAGGTCGTCGACGCCACGCTGGCGTCGGCCAAGGTGGACGCGGCCGGCATCGGAGTGGTGCACGTCGGCAACGCCTTCGGCGAGATGTTCGCCCGACAGGGCCACCTCGGCGCGATGCCGGCCACGGTCTGCGACGGCCTCTGGGACACCCCGGCGTCCCGGCACGAAGCCGCGTGCGCCTCCGGCAGCGTCGCGGCACTGGCGGCGATGGCCGATCTGCGATCGGGCGCCTATGACACCGCGCTGGTGGTGGGCATCGAGCTCGAGAAGACAGTCCCGGGCGACACCGCCGCGCAGCATCTGGGGGCCGCGGCGTGGGCCGGTCACGAAGGGACCGACGCGGAATACCTGTGGCCGTCCATGTTCGCCCGGGTCGCCGACGAGTACGAGCGCCGGTACGGATTGGACGACACGCACCTGCGCGCCATCGCCCAGCTCAACTTCGCCAACGCCCGGCGCAACCCCAACGCCCAGACCCGCGGGTGGACCGTCCCCGATCCCATCACCGACGACGACGCGGCCAATCCGATCACCGAAGGCCGGCTGCGACGCTTCGACTGCAGCCAAATGACCGACGGCGGAGCGGGATTGGTGCTCGTCAACGACACCTACCTGCGTGACCACGCTGACACGCGCCCGATCGGCCGCATCGATGGCTGGGGACATCGCACCGTCGGGCTGGGGCTGCAGCAGAAACTCGACCGTGCCGGCGACGATCCTCATGTGCTGCCGCATGTGCGGGCCGCGGTACTCGACGCGCTGCGCCGCGCCCGGCGCAGGCTCGACGACATCGACGGGTTCGAGGTTCACGACTGCTTCACTCCCAGCGAGTACCTGGCCATCGACCACATCGGGTTGACCGGCCCGGGCGAGTCATGGAAGGCCATCGAAAACGGCGAGATCGAGATCGGGGGACGGCTGCCGATCAATCCCAGCGGCGGATTGATCGGCGGCGGGCATCCGGTGGGTGCCTCCGGGGTGCGGATGCTGCTCGACGCAGCCAAACAGGTCAGTGATGCCGCCGGCGACTATCAGGTCGACGGCGCGCAAACATTCGGCACCCTCAATTTCGGCGGCAGCACCGCCACCACCGTGAGTTTCGTTGTCAGCAAAGGCATCTGATGATGGACGTTGAGATCGTCGGCAAATTCCTGTCCACCCTTCCCGAGGACGACGGCCACCCCTACCGGACCGGCCCGTGGCGACCCCAGACCACCGAGTGGGACGCCGACGACCTGGTCGCCGTCGACGGTGAAATCCCGCGCGACCTCGACGGTATCTACCTGCGTAACACCGAGAATCCGCTGCACCCCGCGTTCAAGACCTATCACCCCTTCGACGGCGACGGCATGGTGCACGTGGTCGGCTTTCGCGACGGAAAGGCCTTCTACCGCAACCGCTTTATCCGAACCGACGGATTTCTGGCCGAGAACGAGGCCGGCGGACCGCTGTGGCCGGGCCTGGCCGAGCCCGTGCAACTGGCCCGGCGCGGGCGCGGGTGGGGTGCGCGGACGAGGATGAAGGACGCCTCGAGCACCGACGTCATCGTGCACCGTGGCACCGCGCTGACTAGTTTCTACCAGTGCGGCGACTTGTACCGAATCGACCCATATTCGGCCGACACGCTCGGCAAGGAGTCCTGGAACGGGCGCTTCCCGACAGCGTGGGGCGTGTCCGCACATCCCAAGGTGGACAACACAACCGGTGAATTGCTGTTCTTCAACTACAGCAAGCAAGACCCGTACATGCATTACGGTGTCGTCGACGAGCGCAACGAACTGGCCCACTACGTCGACATCCCGCTTTCCGGGCCGCGCCTCCCCCACGACATGGCGTTCACCGAAAACTACGCCATCCTCAACGATTTCCCGTTGTTCTGGGATCCGCAGCTGCTCGAGCACGACGTGCACCTGCCACGCTTCTACCCCGACATCCCGTCGCGGTTCGCGGTCATTCCGCGCCGCGGCGGGACGGAAGACATCCGCTGGTTCGAGGCCGCCCCGACGTTCGTGCTGCATTTCACCAACGCCTACGAGGACGGCGACGAAATCGTGCTCGACGGCTTCTTCGAAGGCGATCCGTCCCCGATCGATACCGGTGGCACCAAGTGGGACAAGCTGTTTCGCTTCCTGGCCCTCGATCGTCTGCAGGCTCGCCTGCACCGGTGGCGTTTCAACGTGGTCACCGGTGCCGTCCACGAAGAGCAGCTCTCCGAATCCATCACCGAGTTCGGCACCATCAACCCGAGGTACGCGGCTGCCGATTACCGCTACGTCTATGCCGCCACCGGGAAACCGGGCTGGTTCCTGTTCGACGGGCTGGTCAAACACGACCTACTCACCGGAAAAGAGGAGCGGTTCTCGTTCGGGGACGGCGTTTACGGCAGCGAGACCGCGATGGCGCCGCGCGTCGGCGGCACCGGCGAAGACGACGGCTACCTGGTCACCCTCACCACCGACATGAACACCGACGCCTCCTATTGCCTGGTATTCGACGCCGCCCGGCCCGGCGACGGGCCCGTGTGCAAACTCCCACTGCCGGAACGGATCTCCAGCGGCACACACTCGACCTGGGCGCCCGGCTCCGAGCTGCGGCGCTGGGACACCGCCGAATCGGCCGCGGACGCGATCGGACTGTGATGAGCACCGACCAGCACAAGCACCACCGCTCGACGCACTGGCCGCCGCAGTTGGCCCCGCTCGGCGCCATCCGCTTTGCGCGCCGCTCCGGGCACTTCGCGGAAACGGTGCGCTTCTACCGCGACCTGGTCGGGCTGCCGCTCTACGAGACGTTCGAGGACAGCTACGGCAGCAACGGCGCGATTTTCGGGCTACCCAGCTGGAACCTCACCATGGAGATCGTGCAGGCCGTCGGCGAGGTCGCAGTGGACCACCATGAACAGCTCTGCCTGTATTTTCCCGACGAGCGGGCGCAGCGCGCCGCTCTCGCGCGCCTGCACGACGCGGGCGTCGAACCCGTCGACCAGCACCCATACTGGGCGGCCACGGGCGCGGTCACCTATCGGGACCCGGACGGGCGCGAAATCGTGTTCGCGCCCTTCGTGTTCGGCGTCAACGAGCCCGACAGCAGCGCGGCTTCGGGAAAGCACGAGTTCCCGTCGGCCTGAGAGCTCAGCGCCGCGACCGGCCGGAAGCCAGCGCCGCGATGACCGCCACGATCGAGCACGCCACGGCGCACACCGCGGCGCCCGCACCGACGTAGAGGCCGTATTCGGCCGACACCGGCGGGTTGACGTTGAGCTTGTAGTACCACACCGTCAACGCCACGATAAGTAGCGAAATCAACAGCGCGGCAACCGAAGCGAGCTTCACCGACAAACCGCGGCCCATCATGGCGCCGGCCACCAGCAGCGTCGAGGCCAGCAGCACGATGAGCTGGCCGGCGCCGAACCCCGGGGGCAGCTCCAAGTTGCCGTGAGCGCCTCCGATGGCGTTGGCCCAGCCCCCGCCGTTGACCGCTGTCGTCAGCCACGGCAGCCACGCGCTGGCCGAAACCACCACCGCGAAAAACGCCACCAGCCAACCGGGGCGCAGTCGGCGAGTCATGGTAGCGAGGTTAACCGACTCCGACGCCGCCCCGGGGCACCGAGCGCCGCACTAGCGTGGCGCCGGTCGGGCCGTCAGCTCTGCAGCGAGGACAGGTTGAACGGCGCGCCCGTCGGATCGCTCGCGGCGGCCAGCCGTCCATACGGGGTGTCCTCGGCGTCGCGGATCACCGCGCCGCCGTTGTCGACGATCACTCGCAGAGTCTTGTCGACGTCCTCGGCGCCGAAGAAGGTCACCCAGTTCGACGGAACATCCTGGGGCAAGAACTGGGCGCCGTCCATCACGCCGAGCAATTGTTCGTCGCCGAACCGCGCTGTGGTGTAACGGAATTCGTCGGTGTCGGAAGCGGATTCGGTCCGCCAGCCGAGGACGTTGCGGTAGAAGTCGAGGGCCTTGCCGTAGTCGCGGGTGGTCAGTTGGTGCCAGACCGGGGCCCCGGCTGCTCCGACGATCTCGAAACCGCGATGCTCCAGCGGCTGCCACAACCCGAACATCGCGCCGGCGGGGTCGGTGGCCAGGCCCATATGTCCCTTGGCGGGCACCTCCATCGCCATGCACACCGAGCCGCCCGCTCCGGTCACCGCGGCCAGCGTGGTCTGGATATCGGCGGTGTGGAAGTAGGTGGTCCAGCGATCCGGCACCTCGGCCGCGGGCCGGTTGGCCATGATTCCGGCGACCGGGTGGCCGTGTTTGGCGGCATTGACGTATCCGCCGTATTCGGGTCCGGCGGAGTCGAACGTCCAGCCGAAAACCGTGCCGTAGAACTCCTGGGCGCGGGCGACGTCGGACGTGGTCAGATCGATCCAGCATGGGGCGCCCAGCGGCGCGCTGTCACGAATGGGCACGGTGACCTCCTGGTGGTGTGGCCCCCGGGAGCGGGGTTCACCGTATCGACCGCTACCGAGCCGAAAACTCATCGCCGGCGGCGATCACCGATGCCCGTTGGTGCTCGGATCGGATCGGGTGAAGACCGTGACGAAGTTCTCCAGCGACTGGTTGATGTCGCCGCGCAGTGCCGCCGCGACGATCATGCCGATGGGGCCGAACAGTGCGGGGCCGCCGAGGTGCACGTCGAAGCTGACGATGGAGCCGTCCCCATTGGGCTGGATCTTGGCCATCAGCTTGACCTTGACACCGCCGACGCCGTCGCCGTTGAGCGTCATGCCCTCGGGGGGCTTATAACGCACGACCGTCCATTTGATCCGGTTGTGCATGCCCTTGACCTCGACGATCGACTCGACGACCGAGCCCTTTTCGATCTCGTCGGGCAATGTGCTGCGCCACACGCGGTGGATGGTCAGCCAATCCTTGTACCGGGACAGATCGGAGGCGTACTGCCAGGCCACCTCGGGTGGCAGCGGGACATCGATGGATCCGGAAAGCTTGGCCATGGCTCAGTTCTGCTGGTCGCCCGGGTCCGCGGGCCCGGTGGCCTTCTTCGCTTGCTCCTGCACCTGGTGGATGGTGTCGGAGTATTTGCCCTGCGTCTTCTCGTCGACGAACTCGCCGGCCTTGTCGATGGCCATCTCGACCTTGTCAGCGTTCTGCGACAACAGATCCTTGGCCTTGTCCAGGAATCCCATGCGCCCTCCCTTTTCCCGGCATCGTACTTGCCCGGTGAAATCGGCCGCCGCTGAGTTCGGTGTTCTCAGCGCCACAACCGCGGCTGGACGCCGAGCATTCTGGCGCGGATCCACCACATGGCCTCGACCGCGGCGGCGCCCAGCAGACCGATCCCCAGCGCGGTCGCCGTCACCGTGACGTTGGACGGATCCAGCAGGAACTGCTTGCGGGCCAGCGGGAGGCTGAAGATCACCACATAGGCCAGGGCCGAGGCGATTACGAGCGCGACCCGCCACCATTGGTAGGGGCGTGCGACCACCGCGAGCACCCACAGCGCGCTCATCAGCAAGGTGATCAGGGCTGCGGTCGACGCCTGATCCTGTTGCTGGAAGCTGGCGTGACGGCCGGGGTAGGCGACCAGGTACGACGCGAAGGTCGCGGTGCCGACGATCAGCCCCGACGGCAGCGCCGAGCTCAGCACCCGGCGCACAAAGCCCGGCTCCGCGCGCTCGTTGTTGGGCGCCAGCGACAGGATGAACGACGGTATCCCGATGGTGAACCACGCCGCGATGGTGACGTGGATCGGCTGGAACGGATACAGCAACGGATCGGCCTTCAGTGCTTTGGAAAACAGGCATTCGATGCCCACCAACAACGCCAGCAGCACCGAGTACACGGTCTTGGTGAGGAACAGGTTGGCGACTCGCTCGATGTTGCCGATCACCCGCCGCCCCTCGCCGACGACATACGGCAGCGTGGCAAACCTGTTGTCCAGCAAGACTATCTGGGCAACAGCGCGAGACGCCGGGCTGCCCGCCCCCATCGCGACGCCGATATCGGCGTCCTTGAGGGCCAGCACGTCGTTGACGCCATCACCGGTCATCGCGACGGTGTGCCCGCGCGATTGCAGGGCGTGCACGACGGCGCGCTTCTGATCGGGCCGCACCCGGCCGAAGGTGGTGTGGGTGTCCAGCGCGTCCGCCAATTGCGTCGGTTCTGAGGGGAGTTGGCGCGCATCCATCGTCTCGCCGTGCAGTCCGAGCTTGCCGGCGACGGCGCCGACCGAGACCGCGTTGTCTCCGGACAACACCTTGACCGAGACACCTTGATCTGCAAAGTACTCCAGCGTCTCGCGGGCGTCGGGACGGACCTTCTGTTCGAGCACCACGAGCGCGACCGGGGTGACGTCACCCGGTGCGTTGGGATGGTCGACGGCCACGGTGCCGGCGCCCACCAGCAGGACCCGCAAACCTTGCGCCCCGATTCGCTCGGCTTGTTCGGCCGCCGCCGACGCGGGCTCGAGTAACACGTCGGGAGCGCCCATCACCCAGTTGCCGTGCCCTTCGAAGGACACGCCGCTCCACTTGGTGGCGGACTTGAAAGGCGCTGTCGCCGTGGCGGTCCAGCCGGGCGACTCGTGATAGGTCTCGGCGATCGCGCGCATGCTCGCGTTGGGTCGCGGGTCCGCGGCGGCGAGCGAGGCCAGCACGTCGTCGATGCGATCCGGCTGGGCGACCTCGTCGAGCTCGTCGACCCGCGCGACCCGCATGCCGCTTTCGGTCAGGGTGCCGGTCTTGTCGGCACACACCACGTCGACGCGGGCGAGTCCCTCGATGGCGGGAAGCTCCTGCACCAGGCAGCGGCGCTGGCCGAGCCGGACCACCCCGACCGCGAAGGCGACCGACGTCAGCAGCACCAGTCCTTCGGGCACCATTGGCACCAGGGCGCCCACCGTCCGCAGCACGGACTGCTGCCAGCCCGCGTGCGTGGTGAACAGCTGGGTGTAGATCGTCAGCAGGCCGGCCGGCACCAACAGGTAGGTGATGAACTGCAGGATGCGGTTGATGCCGTTGCGCAGTTCGGATTTCACCAACGTGAACTTGCTGGCTTCCTCGGCGAGTTTTGCCGCGTAGGCGTCCGCCCCGACCTTGGCGGCCCGGTAGGCTCCGGTGCCCGCGACGACGAAACTGCCCGACATCACCGCGTCGCCGACGTCCTTGGCGATCGGGTCGGCCTCACCGGTCAGCAGCGACTCGTCGACTTCCAGGTTCGCCTCTTCAATGATTTCTCCGTCGACGACGACCTGATCGCCGGGTCCGAGCTCGATGATGTCGTCGAGCACCACCTCTTCGGGCGCGACCGCACGAGTTCCGGATTGCCTGCGCACCACGGGTTTTGCCTGCCCCACGATGGCGAGCTTGTCCAGCGTCTGTTTGGCCCGGATTTCCTGGACCATGCCCACGACGCTGTTGGCGATGATCAACAGTCCGAACATCCCGTTGATCAGCGAGCCGGTCGACAGCACGATCAGCAGCAACACCCCCAGGATCGCGTTGATCCGGGTGAACACGTTCGCCCGCACGATATCGGTGATGCTGCGCGTCGCGCGCTTCCGTACGGCGTTGCTCTGGCCGTCGGCGACTCGCTGCGTCACCGTGGCATCGGTCAGGCCCGTGATCACTGACGAGCTCATCGCGTGAAGGTTCCCAGTTTCTCGGTGTCGTAGTACTCCAGGTTCAGGGTGTTGTTGGAGAAGACGGCTTTGGAAATGGTTCCGGGTGGGGCGTTTTCGTCGGTCAGCGGGAAGGTGAAGGTGTCGCCGTCCCAATGGGTGAGGGTGACAGCCCGGTTTTTCGGCCCCATCGCCAGCTGCAGGGCGCCATCGTGTTCGGTCACGGTGGCGGGACCCCAGTAGTCGCTGGCGTAGCTGCCGGCATAGTCGCGAAGGGGTTTGGGCGGTGCGGGATCAGCTGGAGGCTGCTTGCCGACCAGCGAGCCCACCGGATTGTTCAGCCAGCCGATCGCCTTCTGGTACAAGGGGCCCCAGTCCTCGCGGATCTGGCCGTACTGGACGAGGTCCATGAATTCGGCGGTCAGCGTTTCCGGGATGCCGTAGGGTGCGCCGTTGGTCAGCGCGATGATGCCCACGTCCTCCGAGGGCATCACCACGAAGTTCGTCGCCGCCCCCAAATCGAAAGCGCCGGAATGGCTGTATTCGGTGCGGCCCGAGGAATCGACCGACGCGTTGAAGCCGTATCCGTAGAATCCGGTGCGCGCCTTGGGCGTTGTCGCGGGCGCCGACACCATCTGCGGAGTGGTGGCGGGCAGCAGGGCTTCCGGCGAGGCTATCCGCTGACCATCGTGAGTTCCGTTGCCCAGCAACATCATCAGCCAGCGGGCCATGTCGTTCACCGATGAACTGACGCCACCCGCGGGTGACTGGGCATCGGGGTCACGTTGGAAACGGGCCTCCCACTTGTCGGCGACCTTGATGTGGTTGACCGCATGGTTGGGCCGGGCGGCGAAATCGGCGAACCGTGAGCTGGTCGACGTCATGCCCAGCGGACGGTAGAGCGCCTCGTCGGACAGGTCCTCCCAGGACTTACCCGCCGCGGCCGCCACCGCCTCGGCACCCGCGGTGATCCCATAGTTGGTGTAGGCGTAGCTGATCCGGAAGGGCGCCAGCGGCAGGTACTTGAGCCGCTCGAGGGTCTGGCGGCGGTCGTAACCGAGGTCTTCGAGCTTGTCACCGGCGTGGTCGGGCAGCCCGGAGCGATGCGAATACATGTCGGCGACGGTCACCTGGCTGGTGACGTAGGGGTCACTCAGCGCGAACCACGGCAGCTTGGCGGCCACGGGGGTTTCCCAGGCGACGACGTGGTCGCTGACCTCGTGCGCGATCACCGTCGCGCCGACCGATTTGGACACCGAGGCCAACTGGAAAACGGTATCGGCGTCCACCTTATTGTCTTGGCTCTGGCCCTTACTCACATCTTTGACGCCGAAACCCTTGGCGTACAACACTTTCCCGCCATGCGCGATAGCGACCGCCATTCCCGGGACGCCGGTGCTTTTCATCAGGTCACCGGCCAGGCCGTCGATCTTGGCGACGGCCTCGTCGATGCGGCCGGCAGGAATAGTCACGCCGGACACCTGGTTGGGCGGGACGTCAGACCGCGTGGAGGGGGGCCCAGCGGTCGGTTGCGCAGAGCCGCATGCCGTCAGCCCGAGCAGGACCGAGATGGCAGCGACCGTGGCGGCGCGTTTGGTCATGGCGCGACCATAGCCCGCTGACGATGCGCGCCGCAGGCGGCGCGAGGAGGAAGCGGGCAATCCAGCCCCGCCCGCTGACGATGCGCGCCGCAGCAATCAGAGCTGCCACCACGGGTTCGATTTCACCGGGGCCGCGAGATCGATGCGCTGACCGGGAACCGGCACCGCCACGTTCACCCGCTCGGGCTCGGCGGCGGCGAGTAGTCGCTCGACCGGTTCGGCCCACGGGTGCGGCGCCAACCGGAAGGTGCCCCAGTGGATCGGCACCAGCAGCCCCCCGTCGGTGACGTCCAGGTGCGCCCGCAGCGCCTCCTCGGGGTTCATGTGCACGTCGGGCCAGGCGGTGTTGTAGGCGCCGATGGGCAGCATCGTCAGGTCGAACGGGCCGTGGTCGGCGCCGATCTGGGCGAAGCTCTTGGTGTAGCCGGTGTCGCCGCCGAAGTACGCGCGATGAGTCGGCCCGATAAAAGCCCACGACCCCCATAGCGTCGTATTGCGATCCAGGAAGCGCCCCGAAAAGTGCCGCGCCGGCACGCAAACCACCGTGAGCTCGTCGACCTTCGCGCTCTGGTGCCAATCGAGCTCGACGATGCGGTGCTCGGGTATCCCCCACCTGCGCAGGTGGGCGCCGACACCGAGCGGAACGAAGAACGGGCACCGCTGCGTGCGGGCCAACGCCCGGATCGTGTCGATGTCGAGGTGGTCGTAGTGGTCGTGACTGATCACCACGGCGTCGACGGCGGGCAGCCCCTCGAGTTGGATCGGCGGCGGGTGCAGCCGTTGCGGCCCGACGAGGTCCGACGGCGAACACCGGTCGCTCCACACCGGATCGGTGAGCACCCGGTAGCCGTCGATTTCCAGCAGCGCCGTGGAGTGGCCGAACCAGCTGACGGCCAGCCCGCTCGGATCCGCACGGAAGATCCCCGGGGCCGTCAGCGGGATCGGCCCCCGCGGCCGGCTTCCGCCCCGGTTTCCCACCAGCTCCCACGCGATGAGCCGCAGTTGCTCGCGGTCCATCTTGGTTTCCGAGGGAGGCTCGAGGTTGGTGAAAACGCCGTCGCGATAGTGCGGGGAGCCGGCCGCCGCTGCGGCGATCGAGGCGGGGTGGGCGCCGAGGGCGTCCGGCGTGCCGTGCAACGCGCGTACCAGCCAACTTCCGCCCGCCAGCGACGCCGTGCCGGCGATCAGCCGTAGCGTCCCCCGCATGGTTCGTCAGGCCCCTTGGAACTTCGGCGGCCGCTTCTCTATGCGCGCGACCTGAGCTTCGACGACATCTTGACTGCCCCAGGCCTTGTCGAAGAGTTCCTTGTGTACCGGGCCGGCCTCTTCGATGGCGCCGTCATCGTTGAGCACCCGCTTGGCGTGCTGGATCGCCAGCGGGGCCAAGCCGGCGATCTCGGCGGCCCAGGCCTGCGCGTCGGACAGCGTCCCGATGCGGTTGGCCATCCCAGTCTGCAGCGCCACGTCGGCCGTCAGCTTTTCCGCGGCGAGCAGCATGGCGCGAGCCCGGCCGTGACCGACCAGTGACGACAACCGCCGGATGCTCCAGTTATCAAGAGCCAGACCGTATTTCGATGTCGGAAATTGGAAGAAGGCGTCCGGCGCAACAACGCGGAGATCGCATTGCATGGCCAGCTGCAGGCCCGCGCCGATGGCCGGTCCGTTGATGGCGCCGATCACCGGAATGAGGGTCGCGTCCAAGACCTTGTGCAGCTCGATGAGCCGGTCGGGATAGTCGGCGGCGAACGCGTCACCGCTGAGGTCCGCGCCGGCGCAGAACACCGTGCCCTGCCCGGTCAGCACGATCGCCCGGATGGAGCCGTCGCCTGACTTCAGCACGGCCTCGCGCAGCTCCTCGACGAGCTGCGAATTCAAGGCGTTGCGGCGCTCGGGACGCTGCAACTCGATGGTCAAAACCGCTTCGGCCTGGCTGACACCGATCATGGCAGCCACCCTATATAGCCTCGTCACGTGAGTCGTATCACGGCTGGTCAACTACGCGACGCGGTCCTGGACGAGAATTCCTTCATCCGCTGGGACAGCGAGCCGCTCGCCGTGCCGCTGACCGCCTCCTATGCGCGTGAGCTGGCCGATGCCCGCGCCGCGACGGGCCTGGACGAATCGGTGCTGACCGGCGAAGGGCGCCTCTTCGGGCGCCGGGTCGCGGTGGTGGTCTGCGAATTCGGTTTCCTCGGCGGCTCGATCGGGGTGGCCGCGGCCGAACGGATCACCGCCGCGGTCCAGCGGGCGACCGCCGAGGGGCTGCCGTTGCTGGCCTCGCCCAGCTCCGGCGGCACCCGCATGCAGGAGGGCACGGTCGCGTTCCTGCAGATGGTGAAGATCGCCGCGGCAGTCCGGCTGCACACCCAGGCGCACCTCCCCTACCTGGTCTATCTGCGCAACCCGACCACCGGCGGGGTCTTCGCGTCGTGGGGTTCGCTGGGCCACGTCACGCTCGCCGAACCGGGCGCGTTGATCGGATTCCTCGGGCCCCGCGTATACGAGCTGCTCTATGGCGAACCGTTCCCCGAGGGCGTCCAGATCGCCGAGAACCTGCAGCGGCACGGCGTGATCGACGGCGTCATCGCGCTCGACGAGCTGCGCCCCACGCTGGACCGCGCGTTGACCGTCATCGCCGACCTGCCCGAGCCGCTACCCGCCCCGCCACCACCCGAACCGACACCCGACGTCTCGGCCTGGGACTCGGTGGTGGCGTCTCGGCGGCCAGACCGGCCCGGCGTCGGACTTCTGTTGCGGCACGGCGCAACTGATCAGGTGTTGTTGTCGGGGACCGGTCGAGGAGAGGCGGCGACGACGCTGTTGGCGCTGGCCCGGTTCGCCGGCCAGCCCGTGGTCGTGCTCGGCCAGCAGCGCCTGACCGGCGGCGTGGTCGGCCCCGCGTCGTTGCGCGAGGCCCGGCGCGGCATGGCGTTGGCGGCTGAGTTGCGTCTGCCGCTGGTGCTGGTGATCGACACGGCGGGCCCGGCGCTGTCGGCCGAGGCCGAACAGGGGGGCCTGGCCGGGCAGATCGCCCAGTGCCTGGCCGAGCTGGTGACGCTGGACACCCCGACGGTCTCCGTGCTGCTGGGCCAGGGCAGCGGCGGGCCGGCGCTGGCGATGGTGCCGGCCGACCGGGTGTTGGCCGCGCTGCACGGCTGGCTGGCGCCGCTACCGCCGGAAGGCGCCAGCGCGATCGTTTTCCGCGACACCGATCACGCCGCGGAACTTGCCGCCGCACAAGGCATTCGCTCGGCTGATCTGTTGGAGTCCGGAATCGTCGACGTCGTCGTCCCCGAACATCCCGACGCCGCCGACGAGCCGGTCGAGTTCTCGCAGCGACTGTCGCGGGCCATCGCCGCGGAGGTGCAGGCGTTGCGCGGGATCCCCGCCGCCGAGCGGCTGGCGGCCCGGCTGCAGCGCTACCGCAACATCGGTCTGCCCTGAAACACTCGCGAGCAGGCACAAAAGCACCTTTTCGCACGGCGTGTCGGGTGCTTTTGCGTCCGCTCGGCGCCCAGGTCGCGCCTCCCACCGCCGCACGCGGCAATCAGGCAAGATGGGCGGCATGGACACAGGAGCTAGCTCACCGCGGGTCTTGGTCGTCGACGACGACTCCGATGTGCTCGCGTCGCTGGAACGTGGCCTGCGCCTGTCCGGATTCGAGGTGTCGACCGCGGTCGACGGCGCCGAGGCCTTGCGCAGCGCCACCGAAACGCGGCCGGATGCGATCGTGCTCGACATCAACATGCCGGTGCTGGACGGCGTCAGCGTCGTCACCGCGCTGCGCGCCATGGACAACGACGTCCCCGTCTGCGTGCTGTCGGCCCGTAGCTCGGTCGACGACCGGGTGGCGGGCCTGGAAGCCGGAGCCGACGACTACCTCGTCAAGCCGTTCGTGCTGGCCGAGCTGGTCGCGCGGGTCAAGGCGCTGCTGCGCCGCCGCGGCGCCACCGCCACCTCCTCGTCGGAGACCATCACGGTGGGACCGCTGGAAGTCGACATCCCGGGCCGGCGCGCCCGCGTCAACGGCGTTGACGTCGACCTGACCAAGCGGGAATTCGACCTGCTGGCGGTGTTGGCCGAGCACAAGACCGCGGTCTTGTCCCGCGCACAGCTACTCGAGCTTGTGTGGGGGTATGACTTCGCCGCCGACACCAATGTCGTCGATGTGTTCATCGGATACCTGCGCCGCAAGCTGGAGGCCAACGGTGGGCCTCGGCTGCTGCACACCGTGCGCGGAGTGGGATTCGTGCTGCGCATGCAGTAGCCCGGTCGAGCGGCCATGAACTTTTTGTCCCGCATCCTGACCCGTACGCCGTCGCTACGGGCGCGGGTCGCGGTCGCGACGGCGATCGGCACCGCCATCGTGGTGGTGATCGCGGGGGCGGTCGTGTGGTTCGGCATCACCAGCGCCTGGAAGGAGCGGCTGGATCGGCGCCTGGACGAGGCGGCGGGTTTCGCCATTCCCTTCCTGCCGCGCGGGCTGAGCGAGATCCCGCGCGCCCCCAACGACCAGGACACCGTCATCACGGTGCGACGCGACGGCCAGGTCAAGTCGAACTCGGACATCACGCTGCCGCCGCTCGATGAGGGCTACGCCGACACCTACATCAACGGGGTGCGCTATCGGGTGCGTACCCTCGAGGTCCGCACGCCGCAGCCGGCGACGGTGGAAGTGGGCGCCACCTACGACGACACGATCGCCCAGACCAACAACCTGCATCGCCGGGTGATTCTGATTTGTGCGCTGTCGATCGGGGCGGCGGCGGTATTCGCTTGGCTCCTGGCGGCTTTCGCGGTGCGGCCGTTCAAACGCCTGGCACAGCAAGCCCGTTCGATCGACGCCGACGAACGCCCGCAGGTGGCGGTGCGCGGCGCCACCGAGGCGGTCGAGGTCGCCGAGGCCATGCAGGGCATGCTGCAACGCATCTGGAAGGAACAAGACCGGACCAAGGATGCGCTCGCATCCGCGCGCGACTTCGCCGCCGTGTCCTCGCACGAGCTGCGCACCCCCCTGACCGCGATGCGCACCAACCTCGAAGTGCTGTCCACCCTGGACATGCCGGACGAACAACGCAAAGAGGTGCTCGGCGACGTCATCCGCACGCAGTCGCGCATCGAGGCCACGCTGAGCGCGCTCGAGCGGCTGGCCCAGGGCGAACTGTCGACGTCCGACGATCACGTGCCGGTCGACATCACCGAGCTGCTCGACCGGGCCGCCCACGACGCCACCCGGATCTACCCCGGCGTCGACGTCTCCCTGGTGCCGTCACCCACCTGCATCATCGTCGGCCTTCCGGCCGGGTTGCGCCTGACCGTCGACAACGCGATCGCCAACGCCGTCAAGCATGGCGGCGCCACCCGCGTCGAGCTGTCGGCGGTCAGCTCCCGCGCCGGTGTGGAGATCGCCATCGACGACAACGGGCGCGGCGTGCCGGAGGACGAGCGCCAGGTGGTGTTCGCCCGGTTCTCCCGCGGATCGACGGCCTCTCAATCCGGGTCGGGCCTGGGCCTGGCCCTGGTGGCCCAGCAGGCCGAGCTACACGGCGGGACCGCTGAGCTGGAAAGCAGCCCGCTGGGTGGTGCCCGGCTGGTGCTGCGACTCCCGGGACCCAGCTAGCCGCGCTCGCTCTCGGCACCTATCCGCCCCCTCCCGCGTCGGGCAGACTGGAGCGATGGCCAACGGCAGCAAACCCACCGACCACGACACCCTGGCACACATCCGCGACCTGGTCGCCGAGGAGAAAGTGCTGCGGGCCCAACTGCAGCGCGGTGACATCGACACGTCGGAGGAACATGACCGCCTTCGGCGCATGGAGATCGAGCTCGACCAGTGCTGGGATCTGCTGCGGCAGCGCCGGGCGCTCCGCGAGAGCGGCGGTGACCCGCGCGAGGCGGAGGTGCGACCGCCGGACGAGGTCGAGGGCTACCTGAGCTGAGCGACCACGCGACAGGCGCCGACGCGGTAGACGTCGCCGTCGTAGGAGGCGGGCACAACGGCCTCGTCGCGGCGGCCTACCTGGCGCGGGCGGGCCTGCGGGTGCGCCTGCTGGAACGCCTGGAACAGACCGGCGGCGCGGCCATCTCGGCGCAACCCTTCGACGGCGTCGGCGTCCGGGTGTCGCGCTACTCCTACCTGGTCAGCTTGCTGCCGCGCCGCATCGTCGAGGACCTGGGCGCCGGAATTCGGCTTGCCCGGCGACCCTATCCGTCGTACACGCCCGACCCGGCCACCGGCGGCCGCAGCGGGCTGCTGATCGGGGCGCCCGGTAACACCTTCGCCGCCATCGGCGCGGCCGACGACGCCGGCGGCTTCGCGGACTTCTACCAGCGCTGCCGGCTGGTGACCGAACGGCTATGGCCCACCCTGCTCGAACCGCTGCGCAGCCGCGCGCAGGCCCGCCGCCACGTCGTGGTCGGTAACGACCCCCGCGCGGCGGCCGCCTGGGAAGCCTTGATCGAGGAACCGGTCGGCGCGGCCATCGCCGACGCGGTGGGCAACGACCTGGTTCGCGGGGTGATGGCCACCGACGCCCTCATCGGCACCTTCGCCCGCCTCGACGATCCGTCGTTGACGCAGAACGTCTGCTTTCTGTATCACGTGCTCGGCGGCGGCACCGGGGACTGGGACGTCCCGATCGGCGGGATGGGCGCGCTGACCACCGCGCTGGCCACAGCCGCCGTCGGCCACGGCGCCGAAATCATCTGCGGCGCGGAGGTTTACGCCGTCGATCCGAGCGGCGAAGTGCGCTATCGCATCGGCGGACAGGAGCACCGGGTCCGGTCGCGGTTCGTCCTTGCCGGCGTCACCCCCACCGTGCTGACCGGGCTGCTCGGCGAAGCACCGCCACCGGCGGCCGCCGGCGCGCAGGTCAAGGTGAACATGGTCCTGAAGCGACTGCCCCGCCTACGCGACCGCGGCGTCACACCCGAACAGGCCTTCGCCGGCACGTTTCACGCCAACGAGACCTTCACGCAACTCGATACGGCCTACGCGCAGGCGGCCGCGGGGCAAGCGCCGAATCCCCTGCCGTGCGAAGCGTATTGCCACTCCCTGACCGACCCCAGCATCCTGTCCGATGACCTACGCGGCTCGGGCGCCCAGACGATGACGGTGTTCGGCCTGCACACCCCGCACGCGCTGTTCGGCGACGCCGACCCCGGCGCGCTGCGCGACCGGCTGACCGACGCGGTGCTGGCATCGCTGGATTCCGTTCTGGCCGAACCCATTCAAGAGCTGCTGCTGCACGATGTGCATGGACACCCATGCATCGAGGCGACCACCACATCGGACCTCGAACGCACCCTGCGCATGAGCGGCGGGCACATTTTCCACGGCGGCCTGTGCTGGCCGTTCGCCGACGATGACGACCCGCTGGACACCCCGGCGAGGCAATGGGGCGTGGCCACCGCTCACGAACGAATCATGTTGTGCGGCTCGGGCGCTCGCCGCGGCGGGGCGGTGTCGGGCATCGGCGGTCACAACGCCGCGATGGCAGTGCTCGCCTCGGGCTGACGTTAGGGGTGAGGAGGACTACCGCGCGTCGATCGTCGCGTAGTCGCGCTCGGTGTAGCCGGTGTAGATCTGGCGCGGACGGCCGATCTTGCTGTCACCCTCGTCGTGCATCTCACGCCAGTGCGCGATCCAGCCGGGCATCCGGCCCAACGCGAACAGCACGGTGAACATCCGGGTCGGGAACCCGAGGGCGCGGTAGATCAGCCCGGTGTAGAAGTCGACGTTGGGGTATAGCTTGCGCTCGACGAAGTAGTCGTCGGTCAGCGCCGCCTCTTCGAGCTCCTTGGCGATGCTGAGCAGGTCGTCGTCGCCGCCGAGCTTGGCCAGGATCTTGTCCGCCTGTTCCTTGACGATGCGGGCCCGCGGGTCATAGTTCTTGTAGACACGGTGGCCGAATCCCATCAGCTTGACGCCGGCCTCGCGGTTCTTCACCTTCCGGACGAATTCGCTGACGTTGTCGTCGCTTTCGCGGATCTGCTCGAGCATCTCGAGGACCGCTTGGTTGGCGCCGCCGTGCAGCGGACCCCACAGCGCGTTGATGCCGCCGGAAACGGAGGTGAACAGGTTGGCTTGCGACGAGCCGACCAGGCGCACCGTCGACGTCGAGCAGTTCTGCTCGTGGTCGGCGTGCAGGATGAGCAACATGTCCAGCGCCCGGATGATCTCGGGGTCCGCCTTGTAGGGCTCGGCGGGCAGCCCGAACGTCATGCGCAGGAAGTTCTCCACCAGCGTCAGCGAGTTGTCCGGGTAGAGGAACGGCTGACCGACCGACTTCTTATATGCGTAGGCGGCGATGGTCGGCAGCTTGGCCAACAGCCGGATCGTGGACAGCTCGACCTGCTCGGTGTCGGTCGGGTCGAGGGAGTCCGGGTAGTACGCCGAGAGCGCGTTGACCGCGCTGGACAGCACCGGCATCGGGTGGGCGTTGCGCGGGAATCCGTCGAAGAACCGCTTGAGGTCCTCGTGCAGCATGGTGTGCAGCTGAATCCGCTTGGTGAACTCGGCCAGCTGCTCCTTGCTGGGCAGCTCGCCGTAGATCAAGAGGTAACTCACCTCGATGAAGGTCGACTTCTCGGCCAGTTGCTCGATCGGGTAGCCGCGGTAACGCAGGATGCCGGCGTCACCGTCGATGTAGGTGATGGAGCTCTTGCACGACGCGGTGTTGACGAAACCGTTGTCGAACGTGGTGTAGCCGGTTTTGGACAACAGCGAACCCAGCGCGATGCCGTCGGCGCCTTCGGTGGCGCTGACGATCTCCAGGTCGGTCTCGCCGCCTGGATACTTCAGAGTGGCGGTGTCGTCGGTGTCGGCCACGAGAACCCCTTCGTGCTTCCGGCTGATATGGCTGCCCCTGACTTGGTGCTTACAGCTGAAGGTAGTCGTTATGGCGACGAGGCGCCCGTCCGGGGTCGGGTCTGCGAATCTTCCTTAACCTTTCATCAGGTAACGCGGCGACGATGCTCCCAGCTCGTGATTTTCGCCACCCGGCATCGGGTGGGCGCCCGCCCGCACCGCCATTGCCTGGGAAACTGCGGTCCTCACCCGGCCGTGGACATCGGGTCGGCCAACCCGAACAAATCAGCAGCGTTGTCGTGCAACACTTTTCGCAGCCACGCCACATCCACTCCGGGCAGCCTGGTCAGGACTTCGATCGCTTCGAGGTAGCCATACGGGATGTTCGGAAAGTCACTCCCGAAAAGTACGCGGTCGGAAAGGTCGAAAAGCCGCCCATACTCCGAGCGCGGGAACGCCATGGCCTCCTCGATGAACGGTGTGAAAGCCATCGTGGTGTCGAGCCGCACGTCGTCGTAGCGACCGGCCAGGTCGAGAAAGTCCGTGTACTCGGGCATACCCAGGTGGGCGATGATCAACCGCAGGCGGGGATGGCGGGCGAGCAGCGCCGCAATGGGCCCGACACCAGTGTGTTCGCCGGGTACCGGACCCGAGCCGCAGTGGATGACGACGGGGGTCGCGGCGTCTTCGATGGCGCCCCACGCGCCGTCGAGCAGCGGGTCGGTCGGGCTGTATCGGCCGACTTGAATGTGGGCCTTGAATACTCGCGCACCGGCCGCGATGGACTGGCGAACGTAGTCCTCGACACCGCGTTCCGGGTAGAGGGTCGCGGTGTGCAGGCAGTCGGGCGTTGCCGCCGCGAACGACCTTGCCCACTGATTCAACCAGGCCGCCATGCCGGGCTTGTGCGGATAAATCAGCGACGTGAACGCCCGGACCCCAAAGCTCTGGAGGGTCCGCAGCCGCTGCTGTTCGTCGGTGCGGTAGGCGATCGGCCAATGCCGTCCTACCAGTGGGCCCGCATCGTCGAAGTACCGCCAGACCTTGTCCATCACCGACTTGGGCATGAAATGCGTGTGCACATCGACGATGCCTGGCAGCCCGAGCGACTTCCAGAGCCGACGCACCGATTCCGTCTCGTCCATCGCCAGTCAAATTAGCGCCGGGCGTGGTGCGCTACGGCTGGAGGCGCTCGACGCGATCGCCGGTGACCCGGATGCGGTTGTGCAACCGATTTTCCCGCCCCTGCCAGAACTCCACCACCTCGGGAGCGATGAGATAGCCGCCCCAGCCCGGCGGCACCGGAACCTGCTCGCGGTTGGCGAAGCGCGCGGTCACCTCCTCCAGCTGGTCCAGCAGGGCCGCCCGCGAGGCGATCGGTTGCGACTGATGCGATGCCCACGCGCCCAGCTGTGACCCGCGCGGCCGTTTCGACCAGTAGTCCTCGGTGGCCGCCGCCGTGACCTTGCTCACCGGGCCGCGGACATGGACCTGGCGGCCGAGCTGGTACCAGGGAAAAGTCACCGCGGCGTACGGCGTCGCGGCCAGGTCGTCGCCCTTGGCCGAGTCATAGTTGGTGAAAAAGGTGATTCCGGTCTCATCGATGCTCTTGCACAGCACCGATCGGCTCGCCGGGCGGCCGTCGACGGTGACGGTGGCCAGCACCATCGCGTTGGGTTCGGCGACACCCGATTGTTCGGCGTCGCTGATCCAGCTGCGCAACAACGAAACCCAGCCGTCGCCCAGCCAGTCCGCGTCGAGGTCTGGGCTGCCGTCCTTCTCCACCGATCCGTATTCCACACGCATTCTTTGCAGGTGCTCTTTTCCTGGCTCGGGGTCTCGTCCTGCCATCGCGTCAACGCTACCGGCGCTTGCTACCGGCCGGTAGCGTCAGCCCGACCGGGGGGTGCGAGAATTTTCGGCATGACTGTGGTCCCCGAAGACTTTGTGCCCGGCCTCGAAGGCGTGGTCGCCTTCACCACCGAAATCGCCGAGCCGGATAAAGACGGCGGCGCGCTGCGCTACCGCGGTGTCGATATCGAAGACCTGGTGGGTCAGCAGGTCACCTTCGGCGACGTCTGGGCGCTGCTGGTCGACGGCAAGTTCGGCCACGGGCTGCCGCCCGCCGAGCCGTTCCCGCTGCCCATCCACACCGGCGACGTGCGCGTCGACGTGCAGGCCGGCCTGGCGATGCTCGCCCCGATCTGGGGGTACAAGCCGCTGCTGGACACCGATGACGCCACCGCCCGCAACCAGCTGGCCCGGGCGTCGGTCATGGCGCTGTCATACGTGGCGCAGTCCGCGCGCGGCATCTATCAGCCGGCGGTGCCGCAGCGGGTGATCGACGAATGCGAAACGGTCACTGCCCGTTTCATGACGCGCTGGCAGGGCGAACCGGACCCGCGCCACGTCGAAGCGATTGACGCTTACTGGGTTTCGGCCGCCGAGCACGGCATGAACGCCTCGACGTTCACCGCGCGCGTCATCGCCTCCACCGGCGCCGACGTGGCGGCGGCGCTGTCCGGGGCGATCGGCGCGATGAGCGGTCCGCTGCACGGCGGCGCGCCGGCGCGGGTGCTGCCGATGATCGAAGAGGTCGAGCGCACCGGCGACGCGCGCGGTCTGGTGAAGAAGATCCTGGACAGCGGCGACAAGCTGATGGGATTCGGGCACCGGGTATACCGCGCCGAGGACCCGCGGGCGCGAGTGCTGCGCGCCACCGCCGAGCGGCTCGCCGCACCGCGTCACGAGGTCGCCGTCGCGCTGGAGCAGGCCGCGCTCGCCGAGCTGCGCGAGCGGCGTCCGGACCGGGCCATCGAGACCAACGTCGAGTTCTGGGCCGCCGTCATTCTGGACTTCGCCCGGGTGCCGGCCAACATGATGCCGGCGATGTTCACCTGCGGCCGCACCGCCGGGTGGTGCGCGCACATTCTCGAGCAGAAGGGGCTCGGCAAGCTGGTCCGGCCGTCGGCCATCTACGTGGGACCCGAACCGCGCAGCCCGGAATCCGTCGAAGGTTGGGACCGCAGCCTCACCAACGCCTGAGGTCTGCTGGTTGTCGGTGCCCGGCGATTTAATGGTCGCTGTCTCGCGATGAGTTTGCGTCGTCGACGCAGTCATACGTCGTGAGCCTGCCCGCCGTTCGCGGGCGAGGGAACCGACAGCAAGGAGAACCAGCATGGCGATCAACATCGAACCCGCACTGTCCCCGCACCTCGTGGTCGACGATGCCGCCGCCGCAATCGACTTCTACGTCAAGGCTTTTGGGGCCGAGGAGATCGGGCGCGTGCCGCGTCCGGACGGCAAACTGGTACACGCCGCGGTGCGCATCAACGGCTTCACGGTGATGCTCAACGACGACTTCCCGGAGATGTGTGGCGGTAAGTCGATGACACCGACCTCGTTGGGTGGCACCCCGGTGACGATCCACCTCACCGTCACCGACGTCGACGCCAGCTTCCAGCGGGCGCTGGATGCCGGTGCCACCGTGGTGGCCCCGTTGGAGGACCAGTTCTGGGGGGATCGCTACGGCGCGGTCGCCGACCCGTTCGGCCACCACTGGTCACTGGGGCAACCCGTCCGCGAGGTGAGCATGGAAGAGATCACCGCGGCGATGTCCGGGCAGGGCGCCGGCTAGAGGCGATCGCAAGCGCGGCGTAGCCGGGCGCTGCGGGTCGCCGCCATCGGCATTAGCCGAGCAACCGGTCCACGAGTCGGCGTCGTGGCGGCGGCGCCGGCTCGGCGGTCGCCGCGGCGGCGAGCATCGCGGCGACGTCGGTGAACTTGTTGCGGGGCCGACCGTCGCCGCTGCCGCGCGCGATTTCCGCGGCGTCGATGGCACGCCATCCCGCCGCGTCGATGGCGTCGGGCTGGCGGGCGTGCACCAGCGCGGTCAGTGCCTCGGGCTTGGCCACCGGATCGGTCAGCGTGCCGGCGTTGAAATCGGCGACCAGGGCCTGCACGGTCTGGAAGGAGCACGATTTGTTGGTCCCGATGAACCCGCTCGGGCCGCGCTTGATCCAGCCGGCGACGTACGCGCCGGGCACCGGTGCGCCGGAGGCGGGATCGACGACGCGCCCGCCGTCATTGGGCACCACGGCCGCCGACTCGTCATAGGGAAGGCCACGAATTGGCTTGCCGCGGTAGCCGATCGACGTCAGCACCAGACCCGTGTTCAGGCGGCGCACCTCATCGGTGCCGGTGACCGAAAACTCCACACCGGTCGCCCGCTGCTCTCCCAGCACCCGGTTCGGGGTGAGCCGGTACGCGAACCTGATCCGCGGGCGTGACGCCGGCGCCGAAGCGTCGCCGAGCGTGCTTAGGATCTCGAGCTTCTTTTTCGTCAAGGGGTCCGACGCCGTCGCGAGGTCGGCCGCGACCAGCTCGTGGTCGGCCGTGCTGAGCACGACCTCGGAGCTGCCCGTGAGCCCGATCAGCTCGGGCAACGTGAATGCCGACTGAGCCGGGCCGCGCCGGGCGGCGATCACTACCTCACGCACCGCCGAGCCACGGAACGCGGCCAAGGCGTGGTCGGCGATGTCGGTGCGAGCGAGGTCCTCGGCGTCCGCGGTGAGCACGCGCGCGACATCGAGGGCGACGTTTCCGTTGCCGATGATCACCACCCGCTCATGGCTGAGATCGACTGGCAGATCGGCGAACTCGGGATGTCCGTTGATCCAGGCCACCAACTCGGTCGCGGTGCCGGTACCGGCCATACCCATGCCCTCGATATCCAGCCGACGGTCGTCGGGCGCGCCGACGGCGTACAACACGGCGTGATGGTGCGCCAACAGGTCGTCGTGGCTGAGGTGTGTGCCGACTTCGACGTTGAGGTAGAAGCGGAAGCTTTCATGGCCGGCGACCCGGTCGAAGAGTCGGGTGACCCTCTTGGTGTTCTGGTGATCGGGCGCCACCCCGGCCCGCACCAGCCCGTACGGGGTGGGCAACTTCTCAAAGACGTTGACGCGCACGCCATGCTGGGTGAGTAGCTCGTCGGCGGCATACATCGCCGCCGGGCCCGATCCGACGATGGCGACGGTCAGCGGCCGGTGGCGGGCACGTACTTCGGCGGCCGGGATAACCGGAGCCAGCTTCGACGTCGGCGGAAGCTTCTCGCCCTCAGGCCGTTTCGGGTAGAACGACGCGTTGATTTCGACGAAGGGCAGTTGCTTGATGTCCAGCCGAGTGTCGGGCGCGATGGCCCCCACCGGGCACGCGCTCACGCATGCGCCGCAGTCCACGCAAGCCACCGGGTCGATGTAGAGCATTTCCGAGGTGCCGAAGCCGGGCTCGTCCGGCGTGGGGTGAATGCAGTTCACCGGACACGCGAAAACACAGGACCCGTCGTTGCAGCACGACTGGGTAATAACGTGCGGCATGAAACCTACAAACCGGACCCGTTATGCGGCCGGGACCGCGGACAGGTGCTGGCGCTGCGGCTCGCTGCGGTAGCGCGACGGCTTGCCGTTGATCTTGCACAACCGCCACATCAACCGCGCCGAGCGCGTCTCCATCAGGCCGGTGTCGTAGGCCAGCATCCGCACGTCACCGAACATGTCGCTGAGCCACTTGCGCGATTCCGGCGACCGGAAGAACAGTTCCTTCTTGACCTCGCGCGGGATGTCGAATTCCTGCCAGAAGGCCTTGGGCGGCACCACAATTGCACGGCACAGCACCTTCATGGTCAGCGGCAGGTACAACGCGGTCCAGAATCGCTGCCTCTTGGTCAATTCCGGCATCCGCCTGCGCAGGAACTCGTGGGCGAACGAGATGTGGCGCGCTTCCTCGGCGACGTGAATCGCCATCACCCGTTCCATGATCGGATGGAGCGACTTGCCCTCGCGCAGAACGTTTTTCTGCGTGTGGTCGATGGGCTCCTCGCCGGCGAGCACGCCGATGAAGAACGCCACCGGCAGCGGCCCGGCCACCAGCGGAACCAACGGCGAGAGCCACTTGAGCATCCGCGGCATGCCCGGGACGTCGGCACCGATCCGGTTGACCATCTCCTGGAACATCATGGTGTGGTTGCACTCTTCGACCGACTCGTGCAGGCAGTACCGGTACTCGGGCGACCCGTTGGGCACCCAGAACGTGTAGTTCATCAGCCCGCGGATCAGGATGGATTCGAAGTGCAGCCCCACCTTGGCCACGTTGGCCTGCCGCCACATCCCGATCTTGATCTTGCGCTCGTCGGACTGCGCCAAGTACCAGGGATGGCGGCCCAGCGGGTCGGTCTCGGGCAGGATCCACCGAGGGTCGTCGTCGGTGACTGCGAACTCCGGTGAGTCCCAGTCGATGTCGGTGTAGGGATTGAAGTTGCGCCGCACCGACCCCTCGGACAGTGTGGCAAGCATGTTGACGTAGTCAGCGTCGTCGCGCACTTCCATGTTGCGGCGCCAACGCCGGACCATTCGCGTCCTAGCCATAATTAGGCCTCCTCAACGAGGTTTACATTTGGACGTGCTATGTCCAGACAGTACCGGAGGTACCGGATATTTCCTAGACCCCTCCGAGGCACTGTGACCTGACCGGTGGTCATCGATTTCGTATGCCCTAGATCACAACGGACGAAACGTCTGGGGGCACCCGATCAGGCGTTTTGCCGCGACGGCAGGCGCGTTCGATTGGCCCGGCGCATCGCCCCGCCAGGGTGGCTCACTACCCTGATGAGCATGGCTGACCAGCTCGCAGATTCCCTTCAAATTCCCGACGCCATCAAACCCCGCGACGGCCGGTTCGGGTGCGGCCCGTCCAAGGTCCGACCCGAACAACTGCAGGCGTTGACCACGACCGCGACGCCGCTGTTCGGAACCTCGCACCGGCAGGCGCCGGTCAAGAATCTGGTCGGCCGACTCCGGTCGGGGCTCGCCCAGCTGTTCTCGGTGCCGGACGGCTACGAAGTCATTCTGGGCAACGGGGGCGCGACGGCGTTCTGGGATGCCGCGGCGTTCGGCTTGATCGACAAGCGCTCGCTGCACCTGTCCTACGGGGAATTCAGCTCGAAGTTCGCCTCCGCGGTCGCCAAGAACCCGTTCGTCGGCGATCCCGTCGTCATCAAGTCGGATGCGGGCAGCGCGCCCGAGCCGCAGAGCGATCCCTCGGTGGACGTGATCGCCTGGGCCCACAACGAGACCTCGACCGGCGTCGCGGTGCCCGTGCGCCGGCCCACCGACTCCGGTGACGCATTGGTCGCCATCGACGCGACGTCCGGGGCCGGCGGCCTGCCCGTCGACATCGCCGAGACGGATGCCTACTACTTCTCGCCGCAAAAGAACTTTGCCAGCGACGGCGGACTGTGGCTGGCGGTCATGAGCCCCGCCGCGCTCGCCCGCGTCGAGTCCGTCGCCGCCTCCGGCCGCTGGGTGCCCGACTTCCTGTCGCTGCCCATCGCGGTGGAGAACAGCCTCAAGGATCAGACCTACAACACCCCGGCCGTCGGCACCCTGGCGCTGATGGCCGAGCAGGTCGACTGGATGCTGGCCAATGGCGGGCTCGACTGGGCCGTCAAGCGCACCGCTGACTCCTCGGGACGGCTGTACTCGTGGGCCGAAGAGCGGCCCTACACCACCCCGTTCGTCGCCGATCCGAAACTGCGCTCGCAGGTGGTCGGCACCATCGACTTCGCCGACGACGTCGATGCCGCGGCCGTGGCGAAGATCCTGCGGGCAAACGGCATCGTCGACACCGAGCCGTACCGCAAACTCGGCCGCAACCAGTTGCGGGTCGGGATGTTCCCGGCGGTCGATCCCGACGACGTCAGCGCTCTCACCCAGTGCGTCGACTGGGTCGTCGAGCGCCTGTAGCCCCGCACCTACCGAACGCCGGCAATCGGCGTGCCGCCGCCCAGCGTGTCAGCACAGGTGATGGGTGGCGGCTGGACTAAAGTGCGCCGTGACGGATCCGTCGCTGACCTGCACGGAGCCTGCGAGGAGATAGCCATGCGGGAACTCAAAGTGGTTGGGCTCGATGCCGACAGCAAATACGTCATCTGCGAGAGCGATGATCCCGCGGAGCAGTTCAAGCTGGCGGCCGACGACCGCTTGCGAGGCATTCTGCGCGACGCGGCCCAGCACCCCGAGCAACCGCCGCTCGAGATTGAAGTCACCAACATGCTCAGCCCCAAGGAAATTCAGGCCAAGATCCGCGCCGGCGCGTCCGTCGAGCAGGTCGCCGCGGCGTCGGGCTCGGACGTGTCACGCATCCGCCGCTTCGCTCACCCGGTGCTGTTGGAACGGTTCCGCGCCGCGGAGCTGGCAACCGCCGCGCACCCCATGCTGGCCGACGGTCCCGCCGTGTTGACCCTATTGGAGACGGTCAGCGCCGCCCTGGTGACGCGGGGGCTCGACCACGACAAGCTCAGCTGGGACGCCTGGCGTAACGAAGACAACCGCTGGACGGTGCAGCTCGCCTGGAAGGTCGGCCGTTCGGACAACCTCGCGCATTTCTGCTTCGCTCCCGGCGCCCACGGCGGCACGGTCACCGCCATCGACGACGCGGCCAGCGCGCTGATCGATCCGACCTTCGAACGGCCGCTGCGGCCGGTGGCGCGGGTGGCCCACGTCGATTTCGAGGAGCCCGCGAAGCCGCCCGTCGCGGAAACGCCGGCCCCGGAGCCGGACGAAAAGCCCGTGCACAGCCGCCGGGGCAAGCCGGTCATCCCGGCGTGGGAAGACGTATTGCTCGGCGTGCGCTCGGGAGGGCAGCGCTAAGCGGCTGCCAGGGCGAGAAGCGCGACCCACGCTCCCGTCACGCCGACTCCGGCGCCCAGCACGAACCAGCGCAGAACCGGGGTGCGCCGCCACCCCCACAGGGTGGGCGCCAGTCCCCCGGCCGCCACGACGTTCAGCCCGACGGCCAGCAGCGGGTGCACGCGCACCAAGCCCAGGCTGAGCACCACGATCGCCGCGGCGATGACCGCCGCGACAAACGCGGTCACCGTCAAACCCGTTGCCCAGGGCACGGACTCGTCCTTCATCAGTCGAAGCCTAGCTTGACCGTTCATCCCCGCCTTTCGTCGTCGCGTGGCCTAACGTCACCGAGCCTCGCCCGCTCGTAGAACGCCAGGGCGGCCGCGGTCGCGACGTTGAGCGAGTCGGTGCCCCGCGACATGGGGATGCGCGCCCGCACGTCGCTCAACCGCAGGGTGGCCGGCGTCAGCCCGGGACCCTCGGCGCCCACCAACACCGCGACGCGCTGGTCGCGCGCGGCCGTCATCGCCTCGGCCAGCGGGCACGCCGACTCATGCGGGGTCATCGCCAAAAGTCGAAAGCCGTTCTCCTTCAACGTCATCAACTCGGCGGGCCAACAGCTCGCGCGCGCATACGGCACCAGCAGCGCGTGGCCCATCGACACCCGGACGGCGCGACGGTACAACGGGTCGGCGCATCCGCTGCCGAATATCACCGCGTCGACGCCGAGTCCGGCGGCGTTGCGGAAAATCGAGCCCAGGTTCTCGTGATCGTTGACGCCTTCGAGCACAGCGACGGTGCGAGCGCCGGCGATCACCTCGGCCACGCCGGGCTCCGGCACCCGCCGGGCGGCCGCCAGCACGCCGCGATTGAGGTGGAAGCCGACCACGCGGGCCATGACATCGGCAGACGCCCGGTAGAACGGGACGGCGCTGCCGGCCAGGTCCTCTTTGAGCTCGGTGAGCCGGCGGTCGGTGCCGAGCAGCGCATGCGGGTGGAAGCGGGAGGCGAGCATGCGCTGAACCACCAGCACGCCTTCGGCGATCACCAGCCCTTTGCCCGACGGCAGGTCGGGACGGCGATCGACACTGTTCAGGTCGCGGAAATCGTCGAGCCTCGGGTCGTCGGGGTCATCGACGTCCTCGACATTGCCGGCATCGGCGCCGGCGCTCACGGGCTTTCGTCGACCAAAGCCAACATCAGATCGGCCGCGCTGCGCAGGATGTCGCGTTGGTCGGTGTCCAGCGTCGACAGCCGTTTGGCCAGCCATTCCTGACGGGCGCGACGGTTGGCTTTGACCAACTCCGCCCCGGACTCGGAAACCGAGACGAGCACCTGCCGGCCGTCGACGGGGTGCGGCACGCGGTCCACCAGACCCATCTCGGCCAGCGACGCGATCACCCGCGTCATCGACGGCGGCCGGACCCGTTCGCGAATCGCCAGGGCGCCGGGCGTCATCGGGCCTTCGTTGGCCAGCATCGCCAGCGCCGACAGCTGCGACAGTGACACCGGCGACGACGGGTTGCGGAACCGCAGTTGGCGGGCCAGCCGCATAACAGCCAGTGACAGGTCGCTGGCGAGCCGCGCATCGCTGTCAGGCATGGCGCGAGGTTACACGGAAGCCTGAGAAACCGGGACACCAACCGGTGAACGACGGGTGTTCACTAAAGCGAACGGAATTTCATCGAAACGCTTAGCTGCGCGCCGATCCCGGCCTGCTCGGAATTTCGATCGTCCAGTTCGGCAAGTAGGCGGCCACCGATGAGCGCCGGAGGCGGGCTATGTTAATCGCGATGTCCGCCGAACCTGGCCACAACCGCGCGGTACCGCCGCTGCCGGCGGCACTGGTGCACGCGTGGCCGTTCATCGCGCTCGGAGCGTTGGGCTGGGTCGTCGCGGCGACCGTGGCATTCCTGGTGCCCGCCCTGGCGAGCTGGCGCCCGGTGACGCTGGCCGGGCTGGGCGTGGGGCTGCTCGGAACAACCATTTTCTTGTTGCAACTCGCGGCGGCCCGCCGCGGCGCCCGCGGCGCCCAGGCCGGACTCGAAACTTACCTCGACCAAAAATGATCCGCTGACCGTTGGAGGAGCGATGGTAGCCCCGCTATTGCAAGCGCACGTCGACATCAACGCACCGGTTGCCAAAGTGTGGGAATTGATTTCCGATCTTCGGCGAATGCCGGAGTGGAGTCCGCAATGCCGCTGGATGAAGCCGTTCGGCCCGGTGCGTCAAGGCACCCGCACCCTCAACCTCAATCGCCGCAACCGCATGTTCTGGCCGACCACCTGCACGGTCGTCGAAATCGTCCCGGACCGAAAACTCGCGTTCCGCGTCGACACCAACAACACCGTCTGGAGCTATGAGCTCGAACCGGCCGGCGAGGGTACCCGGGTGATCGAGAGCCGGCACGCCGAAAACGGCGTCACCGCCTTTTCGAACCTGTCGGTCAAAGCGCTGTTCGGCGGCACCGACAACTTCGAACACGAATTGCTCGACGGCATGAACGCCTCATTGGCGCGCATCAAGGCCGCCGCAGAAGACGCCGCACGGGGCTAGTCGGGCGTCTCGCTCGGGGGATCGGCCGGCGGCTGCGGCTCGGAGTCGGCAGCCTCGGTCTCGGACTGCGGCTCAGGCGTTTCCGTCACCGATTCCGGCGGGGCTTCCGACGTCTCTGACGGCGCAGGCGGCTCGGTCGTCTCCGCAGTCTCCGCCGTCTCCGGTGTCTCCGCCGTCGCCGGAGTCTCCGCCGTCTCCGGCGATTCCGACGTCTCTGGCGATTCCGACGTCATGGGCGGTGCGGTCGACTCGACCGGCGCCTGGGCGACGTCCAGCACGCCGTCGTCGTAGGGCTCGTACGCAGGGGACCCCGTGCCCGCCGGCACCGGGGTGTCCGAGTGCGCACCGCAGCCGTACTGCTTGTCGACGATGTGCCCGTCGGCCGACAGTTCATTGCCGCACACGCCGAACATGGCCCCGAGGGATCCCGACAGCGGCAGGAAGAAGCCGCAGTCGCGGCACACGCGCTTGGTGGATCGCGCCATCGGCGAGTCGGGGCCGTAGTCGCCGGTGTGCCATCGTTCGGCCGCCTCGGCGCGGCCCTCGCCGCTCATCACCCAGCGTCGGCCCAGGCCGACCTCGGCGGCGGTCTCGTCGACCTGCGGGTCACCACTGGCGGTGTAGCCGGGAACCAGCCGGGGATCGTCGGCGGCGGGGGCCAACAAGTCCCCGGGACTGAGGTCCCCGGGGCGCACCCGCTGGTCCCACGGCACCCATTCCGGCGCCAGCAGCGCGGTCGGCCCCGGGACCAGCACCACTTCGCTGACGGTGGCGTGATCGGCGCCGGGATAGGCGGCCACGACCACGGCCCACTGCCACCCCTGGTAACCGGGAAGATGCGCCAGGAACCGGTGGGTGGCGGTGTTCGGGTCTTCGTAGCCGACGCCCAGATAATCGCCGAGCGCCTCCGGTCCGCTGTACTCCACGACGGCGGCCCTGGCCTGGTCGGCCGCGCCCGTGAGCACCGCCGCCAACCCTTCGGGCCACTCGTCCACGGTCGCCACGGAAGATCCTTCGGTGAGTCTGGTCACGCTGTCTTCTGTCTGCATTGCGGTTCCAATACTAGGTTGACGAGCCACACCCCGTTACCTGCAGACGCATGTCGCCGGCATAGGGGAGAATCGGGGAGTGTCTGGGCGGCGGCAAGACGATCCGGGCCGGGTGGCCTCGAAGCCGGGGCGCCGGGCCCCCAATGGCGTTGCCGCACAACATCCGGGCGCGGCCAACTACCCCGCCGGCGACGGTGCCCAGCGCCGCACACGTCGCCCACCGCCGATGCCGAGCGCCAACCGCTATCTGCCCCCGCTGGGCCAGCAGGAGGAGCCGAACCGCAGCAACAGCCCGCCCCCGCGGGGTCCGACGTCCGGCGAGCGGATCACCGTCACCCGCGCCGCGGCACTGCGCAGCCGCGAAATGGGTTCCCGCATGTACTGGATGGTGCAGCGCGCCGCGACGGCCGATGGCGCCGACAAGTCCGGTCTGACGGCGCTGACGTGGCCCTCGGTGGCCAACTTCGCGGTCGACGCCGCGATGGCCGTCGCGCTGGCCAACACGTTGTTCTTCGCCGCGGCGACCGGGGAAAGCAAGGGCCGCGTCGCGCTGTATCTGCTGATCACCATCGCGCCGTTCGCGGTGATCGCACCCCTCATCGGCCCCGCGCTGGACCGCCTGCAGCACGGGCGACGCGTCGCGCTCGCCGCGTCGTTCGCCCTGCGCACGGCGTTGGCACTGGTGCTGATCATGAACTACGACGGCGCCAGCGGGAGCTACCCGTCGATGGTGCTGTATCCGTGCGCGCTGGCCATGATGGTGTTCTCGAAGTCTTTCAGCGTGCTGCGCAGCGCGGTGACACCCCGAGTCATGCCGCCGACCATCGACCTGGTGCGGGTCAACTCGCGGCTGACCATGTTCGGTCTGCTGGGCGGCACCATCGCCGGGGGCGCCATCGCGGGGGGTGTCGAATTCGTCTGCACCCACCTGTTCAAACTGCCCGGGGCGTTGTTCGTCGTCGTGGCGGTCACGCTCGCCGGCGCGTCGTTGTCCATGCGGATTCCGCGCTGGGTCGAGGTCACCGCGGGTGAGGTTCCCGCCACCTTGAGCTATCGCCAGGACAGCGAACCCCTGCGCCGAAGCTGGCCCGAAGAATTCAAGAAGGTCCCCAAGAAGGCCACTGCCACGCTGCGTCAGCCCTTGGGCCGCAACATCATTACCTCGTTGTGGGGTAACTGCACCATCAAGGTGATGGTGGGTTTTCTGTTCTTGTATCCCGCATTCGTCGCCAAGGCGCACGACGCCAGCGGGTGGGCGCAGATCGCCATCCTCGGGGTGATCGGCGCCGCGGCCGGCATCGGCAACTTCGTCGGCAACTTCACCAGCGCGCGCATGAAACTGGGCAGGCCCGCCGTGCTGGTGGTGCGCTGCACGCTGGCGGTGAGCGCGGTCGCGTTGGCGGCCTCGGTGGCCGGCAACCTGATGCTCGCCGCGATCGCCACACTGGTGACGTCGGGGGCCAGCGCGATCGCGAAGGCCTCCCTGGACGCCTCGCTGCAGAACGATCTGCCGGAGGAATCGCGCGCGTCGGGGTTCGGCCGCTCGGAGTCGACGCTGCAGTTGGCCTGGGTCCTCGGCGGGGCCGTGGGGGTGCTGGTGTACACCGAACTATGGGTCGGATTCACCGCGGTCACTGCCCTGCTCATCCTGGGCCTGGCGCAGACGCTCGTCAGCTTCCGCGGTAACTCGCTGATTCCCGGCCTGGGAGGTAATAGGCCGATCATGGTCGAGCAGGAAGGCACGCGTCGCGGCGTCGGCAGCCCGGCGGTGGTCGCCGAGTGAAATCCCGAATCAACCGCGGCGTGGCCGTGTTACTGGCCTGCCTGATGGCTTTGGTCTGTGTGGGCGTCGGGGTCGGCACGTGGCTGCTGGTGGGTCGCTCCGGCCCGCAACGCCCCGAGATCAGCGCGTACTCGCATGGCCACCTGACCCGGGTGGGGCCCTACCTGTACTGCAACGTGCTCAACCTTGAAGACTGTGAGACGCCGCAGACCCAGGGGGAACTCCAGGTCGGCGAGCGCTATCCGATTCAGCTCTCGGTCCCCGATGCCATCTACCGCGCGCCCTGGCGGCTGGTTCAGGTCTATGAGGATCCAACGAACAGCACCAGCACCATCTTTCGGCCGGGCACGCGGCTCGCGGTGACCATTCCCCCGGTCGACCCGCATCGCGGTCGCCTCGCCGGGATCGTCGTCCAATTGTTGACACTGGCGGTGGACCCGGCGGGCGAGCTCCGCGATGTCCCGCACGCGGAATGGTCTGTGCGGCTGGTCTTTTAGGTTTTCCGTCGAGCGTCGACTTGTTGCGGCAAAACACGACATTTCCGCGCAACAACTCGACGCTCGGCGAGAAGGCTAGGCCCCGTGGCCGACGGGGACCCGCTCTCCCTCGAGTGGCGGGTCCGGGGGCGTTCCCTCCCCGAAGGGCTTGCCGCCCAAGTTTTCTCGCCCGTGCGGTGACAGCCACCCGGACAGGTCGGGACCCTTGGGCACGATGCGGGTGGGGTTGATGTCGGCGTGGACGATGTAATAGTGCTGCTTGATCTGGACGAAGTCGATGGTGTCCCCGAAGCCCGGCGTCTGGAACAGGTCGCGCGCGTAGGCCCACAACACCGGCATCTCGCTCAATTTGCCGCGATTGCACTTGAAATGCCCGTGATACACCGGGTCGAAGCGGGCCAACGTGGTGAACAACCGCACGTCGGCCTCGGTGATGGTGTCGCCCACCAGGTAACGCTGGTCGGCCAGCCGGTCGCTCACCCAATCCAGCGCGGCGAACAGCCGGTCGTAGGCGGCCTCGTAGGCGTCCTGTGAACCGGCGAAGCCGCAGCGGTACACGCCGTTGTTGATTTCGGTGTACACCCGCTTGGTGACCTCGTCGATTTCCGCGCGCAGCCGCTCGGGGTAGAGCTCGGGCGCGCCGTCGCGGTGGTAGTCCGACCACTCCGTCGACAGGTCCAACGTCATCTGCGCGAAGTCGTTGGTGACCACCGCCCCGGTCGGCACGTCGACGATCGCCGGGACCGTGATGCCCTTGGGGTAGTCGGGAAACCGCTTGAAGTAGGCGTCTTGCAGCCGTGGGATCTTCAGGACCGGGTCCACACCACCGGGATCGAGATCGAACGTCCAACTGCGCTCGTCATGCGTGGGGCCGCAAAAGCCGATGGAGAGAACGCTTTCGAGGCCCAACAACCGGCGAACGATGATCGCGCGGTTGGCCCACGGGCACGCGCGGGCGACGACGAGGCGGTACCGGCCCGGCTCGACCGGGTACCCGTCGCGGCCATCGGCGGTGATGCGCGTCGTGATGTAGTCGGTGTCGCGATTGAACTCGCCTTCTTGGGCGATGTAGGAAGCCATGTCTTCCATCGTGGCTCAGCGCGGGCTCGTTGCCGAGCGGTCGCCGGATAAGAACCGTCGCGCCAGATTGGTCTCGGTCGACTCACCCTCTTCCCAATGGGCGATCCACGGTCCGGTGCCCTCGGACTGATCGAGGACCCCGGCCTCCAGCCACCCGTACCGGCCCTGCAGCAGGTTGCGGGTCAGCTGCACATCGCCGACGTCGGTGTTATCCCACAACCCGCGAAACAACGTCTCCACCCGCAGGGTCGCTTGGTCGCAAAACGCTTCGGCCAGCTCGTAGGCCTGCTGACCCACCACCGGATCGCCGGCGCGTTGCGACTCCGCGTGCACGCACACCGCGGACATCGCGAACAACTCCGCACCGATGTCGACGACGCGGCCGAGGAACCCCTGCCGCTGCTCGAGCTTGGCCTGCCAGCGCGCCATGCCGTAGAAGGTGTTTCGCGCGAGCTTGCGGCTAGAGCGTTCGATGAACCGCAGGTGCGCCGCCAGCGGGCCGAATTCGTGGTAGGCCCGCGGCCGCTGTCCTTCACCGAACGCCAACTGCGGCAACCACTTTGCGTAGAAGCCGCTCGCGCCGACCGCCGCGGCGGCCTTCTGCCGCAGACCGGTGTCGGGCTTGGCGAGGTCGCCGGCAGCGGCCAGATGGGCATCGACCGCCTCGCGGGCGATGAGCAGCCTCATGATCTCGCTGGAACCCTCGAAGATGCGATTGATCCGCAGGTCTCGCAGTACCTGTTCGACGGGAACGGCGCGTTCGCCACGTGCGGCCAGTGACTCCGCGGTCTCATAGCCCCGCCCGCCCCGGATCTGCATGACCTCGTCGGCGATCACGCAGGCCATCTCGCTGGACCACAACTTGGCCAGCGCCGCCTCGATCCGGATGTCATTGCGCCCTTCGTCGGCCATCTGCGCGGACAGTTCGAGTACGGCATCGAGCGCGTAGTTGGTCGCAGCGATGAACGAGAGCTTGCGGGCCACCGCCTCGTGCTCGGCGAGCGGCTTGCCCCACTGGACGCGCTCACCGGACCATTCGCGCGCGATCTTCAACGCCCACTTCGACGAGCCCGTCGCGCTGGCGGGGATTGACAAGCGTCCGGCGTTGAGCGTGGTCAACGCGATCTTCAAGCCGTCCCCTTCGGAGCCGATCAGATTTTCGCGCGGGACCCGGACGCGGTGCAGCCTGGTCACGCCGTTTTCGATGCCCCGCAGGCCCATGAACTTATTGCGCCGCTCCACGGTGATTCCGGGTGAATCGGCCTCGACGACGAAGGCGCTGATGCCGCCGCGGCGCCCTTCGCTCTTAGGCACCCGGGCCATGATCACCAGCAGTTCGGCGACCACGCCGTTGGTAGTCCACAACTTCACGCCATCGAGTTCGTAGGCCTGCCCGTCGTCGGTGGGGGTCGCCGTCGACGCCAGTCGGGCGGGGTCGGAGCCCACGTCGGGTTCGGTGAGCAAAAACGCCGATATGGCGCCGGCGGCACAGCGCGGCAGGAACTTCTGCTTCTGCTCCGGGGTGCCGGCGAGTTTGAGCGGCTCGGGCACCCCGATGGACTGGTGGGCCGACAGCAGCGCGCCCAGACTGGGATGGACGCTCGTCACCATCATCAACGCCCGGTTGTAGGCGACCTGCGACATGCCCAGGCCGCCGTATTCGGCGGGAATCTTCATCCCAAAGCAGCCCAGGTCGGCCAAGCCCTTCACGTATTCGTCGGGGATCTGTGCGTCACGCTCGATGGCGCTGCCGTCGACGGTCTCGAGGAGCTCGCGCACGCTGTCGAGGAACGCGCGGGTGCGCGTTTCGTCGGCTTCCGTGGGTGTGGGGAACGGGTGTATCAGCTCCAGCGGGAAGCGGCCGAGAAACAATTCCTTCGCGAAGGACGGTTTCTCCCAACCGGTTTCGCGAGACTCCTCGGCGAGCGCTCTCGCCTGTTCCTCAGTGACCTGCGCTTGCTGTGCCATCGCAGCCTCCTTGCTAGACGACCGTCATGGGGTGTTGAGTACCCCATCTGCGGCCCGCCACCGAGCCGTCGTCTGCAAATTGGCGGTGGTGCGCGCCTTAGGCGTCGAGCTCCCGCGCCACGGCCTTGACCACCTCGGATACCCGGCGCGCCGTTTTGCGGTCCGGGTAGCGACCCTTGCGCAGCTCGGGCTGCACGGTGCTTTCCAGCAGCGTGATCATGTCCTCGACCATGCCGTGCAGTTCGTCCGGGTTGTGCTTGTGCTCGGCGGGCGTCTCGCGCCGCGCCTTGGTCAGGCTGGGCGGCGGCTCAATCAGCTTGAGGCTCAACGCTTGCGGTCCGCGCCGGCCGGAGGCGATACCGAATTCCACCCGCTGGCCCGCCTTGAGCCCCTCGACCCCAGCGGGCAGCGCCGACGACCGGACGTAGACGTCTTCGCCGTCCTCTTGCGACAGGAAGCCGAAGCCCTTGTCAGCGTCGTACCACTTAACCTTGCCGGTCGGCACTGGTCTCACCTGCTTGTCTTACGGATCATTAGAAATAGGCAACACAACAAGCGTCCCGCCTGCGCAGGACGCCGTATTGAGAGTCTGATCCTACTCGGATGCGCGCATAACGAGCACCCCCGTTATTGGTCACTCGGTACGCTTGGTAGTACCCGCGGAGGAGATATGCGCCTGATCCTGAACATCATCTGGCTTCTATTCGGCGGCCTTTGGATGGCCGCCGGATACCTCGTCGCCGCGCTCGTCAGCTTTCTGCTGATCATCACCATCCCGTTCGGCTTCGCGTCGCTGCGCATCGCCTCGTACGCGCTGTGGCCGTTCGGCCGCACGATCGTCGACAAGCCCACCTCGGGATCGGGGGCCCTGATTGGAAACATCATCTGGGTGATCCTGTTCGGGCTGTGGCTGGCGATCGGTCATCTGGTCAGCGCGGTGACGATGGCGCTGACGATCGTCGGCATCCCGCTGGCGCTGGCCAATCTCAAACTGATTCCGGTGTCCCTGATGCCGCTGGGCAAGGAGATCGTTCCCCTCGACTCGCCGATCCACCACGCGGCGCCGGTGGCCGCATGACCCTGACGGCATTGGGTTTCCCGACGGTCCGGAGCCGCCCTGACGGCGCGCGCGGTGATCGTGCCGTTGCCGGGGAAGCGCCGTCCGCGGGCCCGTTGGTAGACACCTACGGGCGGGTCGCCACCGATCTGCGGATCTCGCTGACCGATCGCTGCAACCTCCGTTGCACCTACTGCATGCCGGCCGAGGGCCTGGACTGGCTGCCGGGCGAGCAACTGCTGACCGCCGGCGAGCTCGCCAGGCTGATGGACATCGCGGTCACCCGGTTGGGGGTGACCAGTGTGCGGTTCACCGGCGGGGAGCCGTTGCTGGCACGCCATCTCGAAGAGGTGATCGCCGCGGCGGCCGGGCTGCGGCCCCGGCCCGAGATCTCCCTGACGACCAACGGTGTCGGGCTGGCGCGCCGCGCCGCCGGGCTCGCGCGGGCAGGCCTGGACCGCGTCAACGTCTCGCTGGACAGCGTGGATCGGCAGCATTTCGCGGCGATCACCCGTCGCGATCGGCTCGACGACGTGCTGGCCGGCCTGACCGCCGCCCACGACGCGGGCCTGGCGCCGGTGAAGGTGAACGCCGTGCTCGACCCCGCGACCGGCCGCGAGGACGTGGTGGAGCTGTTGCGGTTCTGCCTCGCGCACGGCTACCAGTTGCGGGTTATCGAGCAGATGCCGCTGGACGCCGGGCACCAATGGCGCCGCGACGCGGCGTTGAGCGCCGACGACGTGCTGGCCGCGCTGCGCCCGCATTTCCGGCTGCGGCCCGACCCGGCGCCGCGCGGTTCCGCTCCCGCCGAGCTGTGGCTGGTCGACGAGGGCCCCGGCACGCCGGAAGGCAAGGTGGGCGTCATCGCCTCGGTGTCGCACGCGTTCTGCTCGACGTGTGACCGCACCCGGTTGACGGCCGACGGGCAGATCCGCAGCTGCCTGTTCGCGAAAGAAGAGACGGACCTTCGGGCGCTGCTGCGCACCGGCGCGCCCGACGAGGCGATCGAGGCAAGGTGGCGTACCGCGATGTGGGGCAAGCCCGCCGGCCACGGCATCAACGACCCCAACTTCATCCAGCCCGACCGCCCGATGAGCGCGATCGGTGGCTAGCCCCATGGGGCAGTCCCCCGTCCAGGCAACCGGCATCGGAGTGACGGTGCGCTACTTTGCGGCCGCTCACGCGGCCGCGGGCGTCGAGGCCGAGACCCTGGTGGTGCGCCCCGGCACCACGGTCGGCGAGCTGGTCGAGCGGCTCGCCACGCGAGGATCACGCCTTGCCACCGTCTTGAGCCGATGCTCGTACCTGTGCGACGGCGTCGCCGTGCGCGATGAGACCACGACGTTGCAATCCGGTGACACGATCGATGTTCTGCCGCCCTTCTCCGGCGGCTGAAACTGTGAAACATCTCACATAACGGAACGATAACGGCGCGGTCACGGTCCAATCTCGCGTGTGATGACCTGCGCAAACACCATGTGCTCCTGCGGTTTTCGCACGTTATCGAGAGCGAAACGCCAGGTTTCGCGACACGTGACGAGACCAACAGAAACCGTTACGGTCTCCGAAGGCTCGCCAGCCATCCCGATTGGCGGACCTCCCCTCCCTATCGCGCCGAGCTCCATCCAATAGGCGGGGGCAACCAACTCATGGATGGAGACGGGGGACCCACCGGTCCACCGTGATCGGACTGGGGCCGCTCGCGGCCCCTAGGGGTGAAGCCGACGTCGTCCCCGACGACCACGCCGGCCGGGTGGCCTCTCCAACCCGAACCCGACAGCTGACCTCGCAGGCGCGTGACGAGAGAGGAATACATCGGCGCGCATGAGCGGACGTCACCGTAAGCCCACCGCATCCAGTGTCAACGTCGCCAAGATCGCCTTTACCGGCGCAGTGCTTGGTGGCGGCAGCATCGCCCTCGCCGGCCAGGCGGCCGCGGCCACCGACGGCGAATGGGACCAGGTAGCCCGCTGCGAGTCGGGCGGCAACTGGGCCATCAATACCGGAAACGGCTACCACGGCGGGGTGCAATTCAGCGCCAGCACGTGGTCGTCACACGGTGGCGGCCAATACGCCCCATCGGCCGAACTTGCCACGAAGGAACAGCAGATCGCCGTCGCCGAGCGCGTGCTGGCGACCCAGGGGCGCGGCGCGTGGCCCGTCTGCGGCGGCCCGCTGTCGGCTCCCAGCGCGCGCGACGTGCCGACCCCGGCCGGCCTGGACGCCCCGCTGGATGCGCCCGGCGTCAACGGCGCACCGGCGCCGCTGGCCCCGCCCGCCGAGGCGCCCGCGCAGGACGCCCCGCCGCCCGCTCCGGTACAGCTGGCCTCCTTCGACCGTCCGGCACCGGAGGCTCCGCCCGCAGACCTGCCGGCCCCCCCTGAGGAGCTGCCCCCAGCTCCCCCCGCGGACGCCGCTCCCCCGGCCGATCTGCCCCCCGCTCCGCCCGCCGATGCGATGCCGCCCGCCCCTCCGGTGGACGCGCCCGCCGCGCCCGTCGCCGAGGCGGACTTCCAAGGTTTCGTCCCGGTCGGCATGCCGGAGCTCGCGTCCGACGCCAGCTACACCCAGCAACTGTGGGAAGCGATTCGGGCACAGGACGTTCAGGGGAACGACGCGTTGGACGCCCTGGCGCAGCCGTCCAACGCCTGAGGCTCCCGCACCACCAGATTCCCCGCACGCCCCGAAAACCCTCCTGTTCGGGGCGTGTAGGGCACGGCGCACCAAATCCGGGGCGTCAGCTGGCTACGGCGTCAGGCCGAGCCGACCCACTCCTCGGTGCCGTCGGCGAAGAACTGGTGCTTCCACACCGGTAGCCGCGCCTTGATGGTGTCGACCAGTTGCGCGCAGGTGGCGAAGGCCGCCTGCCGGTGGTCGGCGGCGACCGCCGCTACCAAAGCCGCCTCTCCGATGTGCAGCACACCGACGCGGTGGCTGGCGGCGACGGCGCGGACGCCGCTCGATTGCGCCGCCACATCGGCCACCACGTCAGCCATGACCTGCGCGGCCGAGGGGTGCGCCGAGTACTCCAGCCGCACCACGCGTCGCCCGACGTCGTGGTCGCGGATCATGCCGACGAAGCCGACGATGGCCCCGGCCGATTGATGGCCCACCATCTCTTCATGCTCAGCCAGAAGGATCGGATGCTCGGTCATGACTGCGCGCACGACCAGCGTCATCGCTGGTGGTCTTTACCGGCGAGTTGATCGAGCGCGTGGTCGAGCACGTCGGCGAGCACGCCGAGCCCGTCGCGCACCCCACCGGGTGACCCCGGCAGGTTGACGATCAGGGTCCGTCCGGCCACCCCGCACACGCTGCGGGACAACACCGACGTCGGCACCTTGGGCAGCCCCGACTGGCGGATCGCCTCTGCCAGGCCGGGGATGAGGTAATCGATGACGGCCACGGTCTGGTCCGGGGTGCTGTCAGTGGGTGAAATGCCGGTGCCGCCGGAGGTGAGGATGACGTCGACGTCCTCATCGATCGCCTTGCGCAGCGCATCGCCGACGGGCGACCCATCGGCGACCACCTCCGGCTCTGCGGCCGAAAAGCCCCGCTCCGTGAGCCATTCGGTGATGATCGGCCCGCATCGGTCTTCGTATTGTCCGGCCGACGCCCGGGTCGAGGCGATGATGACGCGGGCCGATCGCGTGCTCATGACCGCGTCCACATTCCGGTTTTGCCGCCTTCCTTGCGCAGGACTCGAATGTCATCGATCCGCGCGGCCGGATCGACCGCCTTGATCATGTCGTAGAGCGTCAGGGCCGCGACGCTGACGGCGCAAAGCGCTTCCATCTCCACCCCCGTGCGGTCGGTGCTGCGCACCGTGGCGGTGATCTCGATGTCCGACTCGGCCACGTCGAAGTCGATGTCGACCCCGGTGAGCGCGAGCTGATGGCAGAGCGGAATGAGATCGCTGGTGCGCTTCGCCGCTTGGATACCCGCTATCCGGGCGGTGGCAAGCGCGTCGCCCTTGGGCAGGCCCCCCGACGAGATCAGTTCCACCACGTGCGCCGACGTGCGCAAGGCACCCGCGGCGACGGCGGTCCGCTTGGTGGCTGCCTTCTCGCTGACGTCGACCATGTGCGCCGCCCCCTGGTCGTCCACGTGTGACAGCGCACCCGAGCGGGATTCTCCCGACGCCCAGGTCGCCGAGGCTTTCGCGGCCTCAGAGGCCCTGGCCATGTGGAGACCTACCGATTGACGACGGTGACAGGGTGCAGGTAGGGAAGCTCGGTGGAGGGCAGCGGGAACGTCAGCTCGCCGAAGGGCGACAGCGCACCCGTCCGGTCGGTCACGAGTTCACTGACCGCGTGGTCGTCGGGGTCCGTCGTCGGCCAGCCGTTGTCGACATACTTGGTTTTGCGAGCTTTGCCCTCAGCAGTGTCAGCCACGAGGTCCATTCTGACAGGTGGCCCTGGAGCGCGTGGCGCAAGACCGTAGGTTCGCGCCGGCCCTTCGCAGTCTGCTCAGCACCCACGACCTGCTTTACGCTGGTCAGCGATGACCGACAACACCCCGGATATCCCGCTGGGGTCGTGGCTGGCCGAGTTGTCCGATGAGCGCCTGATCCGCCTGCTGGAATTGCGGCCGGACCTCGCCCAGCCCCCGCCCGGCAGCATCGCCGCGCTGGCGGCCCGAGCCCAGGCCCGCCAGTCGATCAAGGCTGCCACCGACGACCTCGACTTCCTGCGGCTGGCGGTGCTCGACGCGCTGCTGGTGCTGCAGGCCGATGCGGAACCGGTGCCGGCCGCCAAGCTGCTGGCGCTGATCGGCGACCGTGCCCCCGAAGGCGAGGTCCTCGAGGCGGTCGACGACCTCCGGCACCGCGTCCTGGTCTGGGGCGAGACCGCGCTGCGGGTCGCCCCGGACGCCGGGACGGGAATGCCGTGGCATCCGGGGCAGGTCATCCTCGAGGACACCTCGCGCGACGCCGAGCAGATCGCCGCCCTGATCGACGACCTCGACCCGGCGCAGCTCGACGTGCTGGAGAAACTTCTCGAAGGCTCCCCGATGGGCCGCACGCGGGATGCGGCGCCCGGCGCGGCGCCGGACCGCCCGGTGCCGCAGCTGCTGGCCATGGGCCTGTTGCGGCGCATCGACGCCGAGACCGTGATCCTGCCCCGCCACGTGGGACAGGTGCTGCGCGGCGAGCAGCCCGGCCCTATGCAACTGACCGCGCCGGACCCGGTGGTGTCGACCACCAGCACCGACGATGTCGACGCGACGGCCGCCGGAGCCGCCATCGACCTGCTGCGGGAGCTCGACGTCCTGCTCGAAACACTTTCCGCCACACCGGTTTCCGAGCTGCGCAGCGGCGGACTGGGGATTCGGGACGTCAAGCGGCTGAGCAAGGTGACCGGCATCGACGAGTCGCGGCTGGGTTTGATCCTCGAAGTCGCCGCCGCAGCGGGATTGATCGCCAGCGGCATGCCTGACCCCGAACCCACCGCCGGTGAGGCACCGTACTGGGCCCCGACGGTCGCCACCGACCGGTTCGCCGCGCTGTCCACCGCCGAGCGTTGGCAGCTGTTGGCACGCAGCTGGCTCGACCTTCCCAGCCGGCCCGCACTGATCGGCACCCGCAGCCCCGACGCCAAACCCTATGGGGCGCTTACCGACGCCCTGTACTCCACGGCCGCACCGCTGGATCGCCGGCTGCTGCTCGGCATGCTGTCCGAGCTCCCGCCCGGCGCCGGCGTGGACGCGGCGGAAGCGTCGGCGGCACTGATCTGGCGGCGTCCGCGCTGGGCCAAGCGATTACAGCCGGGACCCGTCGGGGACCTGCTCACCGAGAGCCACGCCATGGGCCTGGTGGGGCGCGGGGCGATCAGCACGCCCGCTCGGTCGCTGCTGGACGGGGACAACGATCTTCAGGTCGCGGTCGACGCGATGTCCCGGGCCCTCCCCAAACCGGTCGACCATTTCCTGGTGCAGGCCGATCTGACGGTCGTGGTGCCCGGTCCGCTGCAACGTGACCTGGCCGAGCAGCTCGCCACTGTGGCCACCGTCGAATCGGCCGGTACCGCGATGGTGTACCGCGTCAGCGAGCAGTCGATTCGGCATGCGCTCGATGTCGGCAAGACCCGCGACTGGATGCACGCCCTGTTCGCTAACCACTCTAAAACGCCTGTGCCCCAAGGGCTTACCTACCTCATTGACGATGTTGCGCGCCGGCACGGGCAGCTGCGGATCGGCATGGCCGCGTCGTTCGTGCGCTGCGAGGATCCGGCGCTGCTGGCCCAGGCCGTGGCCGCGCCGGCGACCGAAGAGGTGCAGCTGCGCGCGCTGGCTCCCACGGTGGCGGTGTCGCCGGCGCCGATCGGTGAGGTGCTCGCCGCGCTGCGGGCAGCCGGATTCGCCCCGGCGGCCGAGGACTCGACGGGCGCCATCGTCGACGTGCGGCCGCGCGGCGCCCGGGTGGCCACACCACAGCAACGCCGCCCGTATCGCCCGCTGCGGCGTCCCAACAGCGACAGCTTGCACGCGGTCGTCGCGGTGCTGCGCAAGGTCACCGCAGCCCCGTTCGGCAACATCCGCGTCGATCCGGCGGCCACCATGACCCTGTTGCAGCGCGCCGCCCGGGAACAAGGCACCCTGGTGATCGGTTATCTAGACGCGGCCGGCGTGGCCACGCAGCGTGTCGTGTCGCCGATCTCCGTCCGGGGCGGCCAGTTGGTCGCCTTCGATTCGGCATCGGGGAGGCTGCGCGACTTCGCGATCCACCGCATCACGTCGGTGGTGTCGGCCTCCGGCCAATAATGGTTGGCATGCCGGGCGCGAAGCAGAGCGAAGCGATGAGGAGGAGTGGCGCTAGTCATGCGCGCCGACGACGATGCAGAGCGAAGCGATGAGGAGGAGTGGCGCTAGTCATGCGTGCCGACGACGATGCAGAGCGAAGCGATGAGGAGGAGTGGCGCTAGTCATGTCTGACGGACCGTTGATCGTGCAGTCCGACAAGACGGTGCTGCTCGAAGTGGACCACGAACAAGCCGGCGCCGCGCGAGCCGCCATCGCGCCGTTCGCCGAGCTCGAACGCGCACCCGAGCACGTGCACACCTACCGCATCACACCGCTGGCGCTGTGGAACGCCCGCGCCGCCGGACACGACGCCGAACAGGTCGTCGACGCGCTGGTCTCCTTTTCCCGCTACGCGGTGCCGCAGCCGCTGCTGGTCGACATCGTCGACACCATGGCCCGCTACGGCCGCCTGCAGTTGGTGAAAAGCCCCGCCCACGGCCTGACACTGGTGAGCCTGGACCGCGCGGTGCTCGAGGAAGTGCTGCGCAACAAGAAGATCGCCCCGATGCTCGGCGCCCGCATCGACGACGACACGGTCATCGTCCACCCCAGCGAGCGCGGTCGGGTCAAGCAGATGCTGCTCAAGATCGGTTGGCCCGCCGAGGATCTGGCGGGATACGTCGACGGCGAGGCACACCCGATCAGCCTGGCTCAGGACGGCTGGCACTTGCGCGACTACCAGCAGATGGCCACCGACTCGTTCTGGTCCGGTGGCTCCGGTGTGGTAGTGCTTCCCTGCGGCGCCGGTAAGACGTTGGTGGGGGCCGCCGCAATGGCGAAAGCCGGTGCGACGACGCTGATTTTGGTCACCAACATCGTCGCGGCGCGGCAGTGGAAGCGCGAGCTGATCGCCCGCACCTCGCTCACCGAGGAGGAGATCGGCGAGTATTCGGGCGAGCGCAAGGAGATTCGGCCCGTCACCATCTCGACGTACCAGATGATCACCCGCCGCACCAAGGGCGAGTACCGCCACCTCGAACTCTTCGACAGCCGCGACTGGGGCCTGATCATCTACGACGAGGTCCACTTGTTGCCGGCGCCGGTGTTCCGGATGACCGCCGACCTGCAATCCAAGCGGCGCCTGGGGTTGACCGCCACACTGGTGCGCGAGGACGGGCGCGAGGGCGACGTGTTCTCCTTGATCGGCCCGAAACGCTATGACGCGCCATGGAAGGACATCGAGGCGCAGGGCTGGATCGCGCCGGCGGAGTGTGTCGAGGTGCGGGTCACCATGACCGACAACGAGCGGATGATGTACGCCACCGCCGAGCCCGAAGAGCGTTACAAGCTGTGCTCGACGGTGCACACGAAAATTGCTGTGGTCAAATCGATTCTGGCGAAGCATCCGGGTGAGCAGACCCTGGTGATCGGTGCGTATCTCGATCAGCTCGACGAGCTGGGCGCCGAACTGGGCGCCCCGGTGATCCAGGGCTCCACGCGGACCAAGGAACGCGAAGAGCTGTTCGACGGCTTCCGCCGCGGCGAGGTCAACACGCTGGTGGTGTCCAAGGTCGCCAACTTCTCTATCGACCTGCCCGAAGCCGCGGTGGCCGTGCAGGTTTCGGGTACCTTCGGCTCCCGCCAAGAAGAGGCGCAACGTCTCGGCCGGTTGCTGCGGCCGAAGGCCGACGGCGGCGGCGCCGTCTTCTATTCCGTGGTGGCGCGCGACAGCCTGGACGCGGAATACGCGGCGCACCGGCAACGCTTCCTCGCCGAGCAGGGTTATGGCTACATCATTCGCGACGCCGACGACCTCCTGGGCCCGGCCATTTAACACGAGCAGACGCAAAAGCCCCCGAAACGCCGTTGTTTCGGGGGCTTTTGTGTCTGCTGGCGCTACCGGGACAGGATGGTCGCCGACGCGGTGCCGGGTGCGCCGTACACCTGGGCCAGGCCGACGCGCGGGTCACCGGGCACCTGTCGCTCCCCCGCCTCGCCGCGCAACTGCCGCACCAGTTCGTGCATCTGTCGCAGCCCCGACGCGCCGATGGGCTCGCCATTGGCGATCAGCCCGCCGTCGGTGTTGACCGGTATCGAGCCGTGGATCTCGGTGGCGCCGTCGGCCAGCAGCTTCTCCTGTTCACCGTCCGCGCACAGGCCGGTCTCGGCCATGTGGATCACCTCGGCGCCGGCGTCGGTGTCCTGCAGCTGCGCGACGTCGACGTCCTCGGGTCCGATGCCGGCCGCCTCGTAGGCGGCCTTGGCCGCGTACACCGTCGGCGACGCGTCCTCGTCCAGGGGCGCCGAGGTGGCGTGCACCTCGTAGGCGCCGAAGCGGCGGGTCCGAATTTCGCAGGCGCGCACATAGACCGGCTTGTCGGTGAATTTCTCGGCCATGTCGGCGCGACACATGATGACCGCGGCCGCCCCCTCGTCGGGCGCGCAGAACATGTACTGCGTCAACGGGTAGTTCAGCGCGGGCGAGGCGAGGATCTCCTCGACGGAGATTTCCTTGCGCCGGAAGGCATTCGGGTTCAGTGCACCGTTGCGGAAGTTCTTGTTGGCCACCCGCGCCAGCGTCTCCTGGGAGATGTTGTGGTCGTGGATGTACTTATTGGCCTTCATGCCGAAGAACTTGGTGGTGACGAACTGCCCGTTGTTGGCGTACCACTGCGGCAGTGCCAGCTTGGCGGGGTCGTCGGTGAACGCGCCGCGTGGATGCTTGTCGAGGCCGATGGCGATGCCGATGTCGTACTTGCCCAACCGGATGGTGTCGGCGGTCTGCTGGATGGCGCTGGCCGCGGTGGCGCAGGCGTTGAACACGTTGGTGAAGGTGATGCCGGTCAGGCCGACCAGGCGGGTCACCGCGTCGGGGTTGGAGACCTCGTAGCTGCCGCCGAAGCCGAACTGGATGTCCTTCCAGTCCACGCCGGCGTCTTTGAGCGCGAGCTGGACGGCCTCGGCGCCCATCTGCATCGCGGTCTTTTCGAACCTGCCGAACGGGTGGAGGCCCACGCCGATGATGGCGACGTCGTTGGTCATCTCATGTGCTCCTAATCAGAGGGTGGCGACCCGCTAGACCGGCTGGAAAGCGAAGGTGATGATTTCGGCGCCCTCGTCGTCGGTCGCGAACGGCACCATGGTGAGCTCGACTTCCTGGCCGAACTTCAGCTTGGCCGGGTCGTTCTCGGTCAGGCGGCCCTCGACGCGGATCACGTCACCGAGCTGGACCAGTCCCACGCCGAACGGCACGAAGTCCTTACCGGTCGGGCCGGCATAGGGGGCTCCGGGCGGGAAGCCCTGGGTGGTCCACGCCACCAGCGTTCCGCGGCGGGGCAACCGCACCTCGGACATCTCGCCGGCGCTGCAGCGCGGGCACCACTGCTGCACCGGGAAGGTGGTCGCCTCACAACTGCCGCATCGGCTGCCGATCAGCTGCGGGCTCTCATCCGGCCAGGTAGAGATCTCGGGGGCAAGTGCCTTCTGCATCGAGGGGTCCTCCAGGAACGTCGACAATCCGCCAACAGAACTGACTGAACCGTATAACAGCTTTCCGAAAAGTGGAAACCGCATTCTCGCCTCCGCACAACGACCGAGGACTGGCGTCCCGGGCAGGGAGGATATGTTGGCGCCATGACGGTCACCGTGATACTCGAGCTCAGGTTCAAGCCCGACGAGGTCGCCGCGGGGCGCGAGCTGATGGGCCGGGCGCTGCAGGACACCCGCGCGTTCGACGGGAACGTCCGCACCGACGTGCTCGTCGACGAGGACGACGAAGCGCACTGGCTGATCTACGAGATCTGGGAGACGGTCGAGCACGACGAGGCCTACCGCGCGTTTCGGGCCGGCGAAGGCAAGCTGACTCAGCTTCCGCCGCTGCTCGCCGCCCCGCCGGCCAAGACCAGGTACATCACCAGCGACGTGTAGCGCGCGGGACGCGCCACCGGCTCACCGAGCCCGCCAGGGCGCCGAACAACGGGTCAGGCATCAATCGAAGCGCCCGGTTGCGGGCGCCTTCCTGGGCGGTGCTGCCCGGCGCCGTGAATCGCGACCCCGCTTTCGAGGCGCCGTACAACGCGAGCATGCGCAGCCGGCGTCGCGCGAGCCCGGGCGCGCCACAGCGGGCCAACGTTATGGCGTCCTCCATCGCCAGCGCGGCGCCCTGGCCGAATGTAGGACGCATGCAGTGCGCGGCGTCGCCGATGAGCACGACGTTGCCCCTGATGAGTTGACGCGGTGGTCTCGCTTCGAAGATCTCCGGGGTGATTATCTCGTCCGCGTTCGCGGCCAGGATCAGCGCCGGCAGGGGCTGGGGCCAGTCAAGGAACGACCGCAAGTCCGTGTCCCATAGCCGACTGCCGCCGTAGACATAGGTGCGGCCGTCGACCAATGGCAAGATCCCGAAATCCGCTGTGCTGCCCCAGATCGGACCAAAACCCGTTGCGAGTTCGCGGTCTACTGTCCAGGCCCAGCCGGTGATGCCGGTCGCGCGCGGTGGCGGCGCGTCCGCAAACAGCAGCTTCTTCGCAATGCTTCGCAGACCGTCGGCGCCGATCACCAGATCGAATCGCTGTGCGCTGCCGCCGACCACAACCGTGCCGTCCGCAGCGACGTGGCTGACATTGGCCGAGTACTGCACACACTGCGAGGGCAGCGCGGCAGCCAGCCAGGCGATCAACTGAGCGCGCGGCACGGTCGCGAACTCATTGCCTCCAGCGAGCTGCGCAAGGGTGCGGCTGATCAAAATGCGGCCGTCGCGGGCACGCACCGTGGCCGCCATTCGGGACCACGGTTCGGTCACCACGTTGTGTCTGACTCCCAGAATCGACAAGCACGTCAACGCGTTTGGTGCGAGCGCGATGGCGCCACCCATCGCGGAGGGTGCGGCCGCCTTCTCGTACACGGTGACGTCGTGACCGTCCTGCCGGAATGCGATAGCGGCGGCCAAACCCGCGAAGCCACCGCCGACGATGCCGACCTTCATGAGCCAACCCCAATGCACCGAAGCACCGAGACCTCTTAGGTCAGCGCGGGAATGACTTGGCTTTCGAACAGCTCGATGCCGGAGCGGTCGTAGGCGGCCTCGGGGAAATAGCAGATGGCATAGTCGCATCCGAGGTCGCGGAGCTTTACCAGGCGCTCGATGACCTGTTCCGGTGTGCCGGTTGCCGACTCCGGCCCGCTCGTGCCGGCGATCATCGCGTCCGCGGCGGTTGCGCCCACGTAGCCGACCATGCGGTCGCGGACCCGTTGCAGCCGGTCTTTGACGTCGGCCTCCGACGCGCCGACGATGGCGTTGACGTTGACCGAACGCACGATGGCATCGAAGTCGGTACCCAGGTCGCGGCAGTGCCCGGCCAGCACCTCCGACTTGTGGGCGAACGCGTCGGGCTCGGGTGTGAAGTTGGTGTACTGCGCGTATTGGGCGGCGATACGCAAGGTCACCTTCTCGCCGCCGCCGGCGATCCACAGCGGAATTCCGTTGTCCTGCAGCGGCCTAGGGGCGACGATCGCGCCGTCCACCTGGTAATGCTTGCCGTCGAAGCTGACCTTGCCCTCGCGCCAGGCGTCGCGCATGATCTGGACGCCTTCGTCGAGGCGACGCAACCGCACGCCCGCCGACGGGAATCCGTAACCGTAAGCGCGCCATTCATGTTCATACCAGCCGCCACCGATCCCCATCTGAATCCGGCCACCGGAGATGATGTCGGCCGTCGCGGCCACCTTCGCCAGATAGACGGGGTTGCGGTAGCTCATCGCCGTGCACATTTGGCCGAGCTTGATCCGCGACGTGGTGGCCCCGTACGCGGACATGAGCGACCACGCTTCGTGGGTGGCTTCCGCGGTGGGCACCGGGACGGTGTGGAAATGGTCGTAGACCCACAGCGAGTCCCAGCTTCCCCGGTCCGCATAGTCGGCCAGGTCGCGCATCACCGCCCAGTGCTTCTCGGGTTCGATGCCGACGAGATCCATTCGCCAGCCCTGCGGAATGAAGAGACCGAAGCGCATACCAACGGACTTTAGCCCCGCCGGAATTCAGCCATTCAGCGCGTCGAGTGCGGCCGCGACCGACTTCTCGCGCAACTCCGCCTGCGGCGCGTCGACGAACTGCACGCAGCAGTCCTGCAAACCGCCGAACGCCACGACCGCCCGGGTGGACTGCGCCAGCGTCGGCGTCTCACCGAACACCAGCCGAGCCAACCGCTCGCGCCACGCGAGCACGGTGTCGATGAGGTCCAGGTCGATCAGCGTCGACAGCTCGGTCAGCAGCAGCAGCACCAAGTCCCGCCGGTGCCGGTAGTGGAAATCGAAATAGCCCTCCAACAACTCGCGAACGTCGATGCCGCCCCGGGCCTCGTGGTCGGTGACGAACCGCTCACCCTCGTCGATCAGCGGCACCAGGATGCTGCGCACCAGGTCTTCGCGCGACGGAAAGTGGTAGTACAGCGCGGGTTTGGTGATGCCCAGCTCGTTAGCGATGTCCTGCAGGCTGGTCCGCTGCACGCCCCGCCGCAAGAAGAGCTCGCGGGCGACCTCTTGAATCCGCTCACGCGTGTCCGACCGGGGCCTGCTCACCCCCGGAGTTTATCTGACTTACCGATTGGTAAGTGGGATGCTATGCTTACCGAACGTTAAGTAAGTGCGGGAGGTGGAGCATGCGGATATTGATTTCCGGCGCCAGCGTCGCCGGCCCGGTGCTGGCATACTGGCTGTCCCGTTACGGCTTCGACGTCACCGTCGTCGAGCGCGCGCCGACACTGCGCAAAACCGGCGGCCACGCCGTCGACTTGTTCCGTCCCGCGATGGAGATCTCGGCGAGGATGGGTGTCCTGCCGCGCATCGAGGCCCTGGCCACCGGGACGAACCGGCTGGCGTTGTACCGGGAAGGCCGGCCGCGGGCCATCAACGTCGACCTCACCAAGATCTATGCCGCCAGTTCCGACCGGCACGTGGAAATCATGCGCGACGACCTCAGCGAGATCTACTACGACGCCGCCCGCGACGAAGTCGAGTACCTGTTCGGCGACTCGATCACCGCCATCGAGCACGACGGCACCGTGTCGTTCGAGCACTCCGCGGCACGCCGCTTCGACATCATCGTCGGCGCCGACGGTTTGCACTCCAACGTTCGGCGCCTGACTTTCGGCGAGGAGGCCGGCCTGACGCGTTTCCTCGGGGGGTACCTGTCGGTGTTGTCGGCGCCCAAGACGCTGGTCGGCCCCGGCGAGATGGTCGGCCACGTCGGGGTCGGCCGCTTCGCCGGGATCTACACCGCGGACCACCTGGACGACGCGCGAGTGGTGTTTCTGTTTCGCCACACCGACGAACTGGACTACGACCACCGCGATGTGTTGCGGCAGAAGGCGTTACTGCGCGACGCGTTCGCCGGGATGCATGACCAGGTGGACAGTTGGCTCACCCACATCGAGCACACGCCCACCTTCTACTTCGACTCCATCACCCAGCTCCGCACGGACAGATGGTCGCGCCGCCGCGTCACCCTGGTCGGCGACGCGGGATACTGCCCCGGACCGGCGGTGGGCGGCAGCACCAGCCTCGCCGTGCTCGGCGCCTACGTGCTGGCCGGCGAGCTTGCCCGTGCCGACGGCGACCACTTGCGCGCCTTCGCCGCCTACGAACTGCAGATGCGCGATCCGGTGCATCGCAGCCGGTCCTTCGCCCGCGGCGCCGCCAAGGGCCTCATCCCCGGCTCCCGCGCCGGAGTATGGGCGTTAACCCGTGGAGCCCAATTGATCTCGGCGATGCCAGGGTCGCTGTCCCGGTCGCTGGCCAAGCTGAACACCAAGGGCGTCCGCATGCACGACTCGATGCCGGTCCCCGACTACGCCGGAAGCGACGTCTGACAGCATGTCCAGTAGGCCGCGAACCCGAGCGGCCGCGGCGCGCCTGCCACGAAGGGAAGGCCTCAGATGGAACTGACCGGTGTTGGGATCTGGAGCAGTCAACTGCGCTACGGCGACCCGGCCGAATCCGCCGACGCGGCAGCCGAACTCGATGAACTCGGCTTCCCCGCGCTGTGGATACCCGATGTCGGCGGTGCGGTGTTCGACTCGGTCGGTCATTTGCTCGGCGCGACCAAGCGGACCGTGATCGCCACCGGCATCCTGAATTTGTGGATGCATGCGCCCGGCGACGTCGCCGCGTCTTTTGCGACGCTGACCGCCGAGCACGGGGACCGCTTCCTGCTGGGCATCGGCGTCAGCCACGCACCGCTGATCGATGCCGGACACCCGGGGCGCTACCGCAAACCGCTGGCGGCCACCGCGTCATTCCTGGACGGGTTGGATGCCGCGCCGCGGCCGGTCCCCACCGAGCGTCGGGTGCTTGCCGCACTCGGCCCGAAGATGCTGAAGTTGTCCGCGAGCCGCGCCGGTGGCGCCCACCCGTACCTGGTCACTCCCGACCACACCGCTTCTGCCCGTTCGACTTTGGGCCAGGGCCCCCTGCTGCTGCCGGAGCAGACGGTCATTCTGACCGACAGCGCCGACGAGGCGCGCCAGATCGGAACCGACTGGCTGCGGTCCTATCTGGCGTTGCCCAACTACGCGAACAATCTGCTTCGCAGCGGCTTCTCCGAAGACGACGTGTCGCAGGTGAGCGATCGGCTGTTCAACGCGATCATTGCCTGGGGCGACGAAGACGCCGTCATGCGCAGGGTCGCCGAGCATCGTTCCGCCGGCGCCGATCATGTCTGCGTCCAGGTGTTGCGGGCCGATCCCCGGGCCTTCCCGCGCGAGGAATGGCGCCGCATCGCCGCCGCCACCCGATAGAGGATGCCTCGCCGCGGGCCTTAAGGTGAGCTATGGCTTCCAAGCAGACGCTGTTTCGGATCTTCTACCGCATCGGTTTCACCCCGTGGGACGGTCACCCGCTCGCCCAAAGCGTGCGCGACCTGGTCGAGGGAACCGGCGGCACGGCCGCGCTTCCCGCCGGCTCCGCCCTTGAACTCGGATGCGGTACCGGCGACTGTTCGATCTACCTCGCCCAACACGGCTGGAAAGTCACCGCGGTCGACTTCGTGGCCAAGCCCCTCGAACGGGCGCGGGCCAAAGCCGGTAAAGCCGGCGCGGCGGTCGATTTCGTCCAGGCCGATGTCACACAGCTGAGCCACGCCGGAATCGGCGCAAACTTCGAGTTGATCGTCGACAACGGGTGCTTGCACAACATGAGCGACGCGGATCGCGACGCCTACGTCCGGGAGATCAGCGCCGTCGCGGCCCCTGATGCGCGGCTGCTGATCGTCGCGTTCGTGCCCGGCGGCCGGGTCGGGGTCCGCGGCGTCGATCACGCCGAGATGGAACGACGGTTCACGCCCACCTGGACATTGTTGTCCGCGGGCGCCGAACGCGAGCTCGACCGCGCCGAGAAAACCCCGGCTCGGTACTACCTGTTCCAAAGGCGCCGTTAGCTTTTCGGGAGACGCAACGCAAAAAGCCCCCGAAACCTCGCTGTTTCGGGGGCTTTCGCGTTTGCGCGGCGCGGGATCAGCTCAGCGACGCGGGCGGCAGGAATCGGTCGCCGTAGCGGGCGGCCAGTTCCTTGGCGCGGGCCACGAAGGCGTCCTTGCCCGTGCCGCCGGCACCGGAGTAGCCGACGATGAACTGCGCGCTACCCCCGGTGTACGGCGGGAAGCCGATGCCCATGATCGAGCCGATGTTGGCGTCGGCGGTCGAGGTCAGCACGCCCTCGTCCAGACACTTCTGCGTCTCGAGCGCCTCGGCGAACAGCATCCGATCGATCATGTCCTGCAACGGAATGTCGGCGCTGCCCGAGTTGAACGTCTCGCTCAGGCCCGGCCACAGGCGGGTGCGCTTGCCGTCCACGTACTCGTAGAAGCCGGCACCCTTCAAACGGCTGGGCCGGCCGATCTCGATCATCTTCTCGACCACCGCCTCGGCCGGGTGCGGCTCGTAGGTGCCGCCGGCGTCCTCGACGCCCTTGCGGGTGGCGGCGGCGATCTTGTGCATCAGCTCCAGGTTGAGCTCGTCGGACAGCTGCAACGGCGGCGCCGGGTAGCCGGCCTGCGAACCGGCGTGCTCGATGCTGGCCGGGGCCACGCCCTCGCCGAGCATCGCCAGGGCCTCGTTCACGAACGTGCCGATCACCCGGCTGGTGAAGAACCCGCGGCTGTCGTTGACCACGATCGGGGTCTTGCCGATGGCCAGCGTGTAGTCGAACACCCGGGCCAGCGCCTCGTCAGAGGTCTTCTCGCCCTTGATGATTTCCACCAGCGGCATCTTGTCCACCGGCGAGAAGAAGTGGATCCCGATGAAGTCCTCCTGCCGCTTGACGCCGGTCGCCAGACCGGTGATCGGCAGCGTGGAGGTGTTCGACCCGAGCAGCGCGTTGGGCTCGACGATGTCCTCGATCTCCTGGAACACCTTGTGCTTGAGTTCCTGGTTCTCGAACACCGCCTCGATCACGAAGTCGACGCCCGCCAGCTCGGCGGGGTCGGCGGCCGGGGTGATGCGGTCCAGCAGCGCCTTGCTCTTCTCCTCGGTGGTCTTGCCACGCTGAAGTGCCTTGGCCTCAAGCTTTTCCGAGTAGCCCTTGCCCTTCTGGGCGGCCTCGAGGCTGACGTCCTTGAGCACCACCTCGTACCCGGCCTTGGCCGACACGTAGGCGATGCCGGCGCCCATCATTCCCGCGCCCAGCACACCGATCTTGTTGATCTTGACCGGCTCGATGCCGTCGGGGCGGGAACCGCCGCCGTTGATGTGCTGCAGGTCGAAGAAGAACGCCTGGATCATGTTCTTGGCGACCTGGCCGGTCACCAGCGACGTGAAGTAACGGCTTTCGATGCGGCTGGCCGTGTCGAAGTCCACCTGCGCACCCTCGACGACCGCGTCCAGGATGGCCCGCGGCGCGGGCATCGGGGCGCCCTTGAGTTGCTTCTTCAGCAGCGCCGGGAACGCTGGCAGGTTCGCCGCCAGCGCCGGGCTGGCCGGGGTACCGCCCGGCATCTTGTAACCCTTTTTGTCCCAAGGCTGTTCGTGCGAATCGGGGTTGGCCTTGATCCACGCCTTGGCGGCGGGCACCAGTTCCTCCACCGAGCCGACGAGCTCGTCGACCAGACCGATCTCCTTGGCCTTGGCCGGCTTGAAGCGGGTGCCCTGCGACAGGATGTTCATGAACGCGTTCTGGATGCCGAACATCCGCACGGTGCGGGTCACCCCGCCGCCGCCCGGCAGCAGGCCCAGCGTCACCTCGGGCAGACCCAGGACGCTGCCCTTGACGTCGGCGGCGATGCGGTGGTGACAGGCCAGCGCGATCTCCAGGCCGCCGCCGAGCGCGGCGCCGTTGATGGCGGCCACCACGGGCTTGCCCAGGGTCTCCAGCGCACGCAGGTCGCGCTTGACCGACTCGACGGTGTCGAACGCCTCGCCGGCGTTCTCCGGGCCGAGGTTGATCATGCCCTTGAGATCACCGCCGGCGAAGAAGGTCTTCTTCGCGCTGGTGATCACGACGCCGGTGATCGATTCCTTCTCGGCGGCAAGGCGTTCGACGGCGTTGTGCATGGACTCGCTGTAGTGCTCGTTCATCACGTTGGCCGACCCGGTGGGGTCGTCCAGCGTCAGGGTGACGATGCCGTCGGCGTCCTTGTCCCACTGAATGGTGTTCTCTGCCATGGTCTTAAACCCTCTCGATGATGGTGGCGACACCCATGCCGCCGCCGATGCAAAGCGTGACCAGGGCGCGACGCGCGTTGCGGCGCTCGAGTTCGTCGACCATGGTGCCGGTGATCATGGCGCCGGTGGCGCCCAGTGGGTGGCCCATCGCGATGGCGCCACCGTTGACGTTGAGCTTCTCGTCGGGAATGTTGAGGTCCTTCTGGAACTTCAGCACCACCGAAGCGAACGCCTCGTTGAGCTCGAACAGGTCGATGTCGTCGACGGTCAGGCCGGCCCGGTCGAGGACCTTCTGCGTGGCCGGCGTCGGGCCGGTCAGCATGATGACCGGGTCCGCGCCGCTGGTCGCGGTGGCGACGATGCGGGCCCGCGGGGTCAGCCCCTGCGACTTGCCGGCGGCCTCCGAACCGACCAGCACCAGCGCGGCGCCGTCGACGATGCCCGAGCTGTTGCCGCCGGTGTGGACGTGGTTGATCTTTTCGACCCAGTGGTACTTCTGCAGCGCCACGTCGTCGAAGCCACCCATCTCACCGACGCCGTCGAACGCGGTCTTGAGCTTGGCGAGGCCCTCCATGGTGGTCTCGGGCCGCATGTGCTCGTCGTGATCGAGGACGACCAGACCGTTCTGGTCACGCACCGGCACGATCGACTTGGCGAAGTAACCGCCCGACCACGCCTCGGCGGCCTTTTGCTGGCTGCGCAACGCGTAGGCGTCGACGTCCTCGCGGGAGAAGCCCTCGATGGTGGCGATCAGGTCGGCGCCGATGCCCTGCGGCACGAAGCCGATCTGGTAGTTGGTCTCAGGGTCGGTCGCCCACGCGCCGCCGTCGGAGCCCATCGGGACGCGGCTCATCGACTCGACGCCGCCGGCCAGCACCAGGTCGTCCCAGCCGGAGCGCACCTTCTGGGCGGCGGTGTTGACGGCTTCCAGACCGGAGGCGCAGAACCGGTTGAGCTGCACGCCCCCGGTGGTCTCGGGCAGGCCCGCGGCCAACACCGCGGTGCGGGCGATGTCGCCGCCCTGGTCGCCGACCGGGGACACGACGCCGAGGATCATGTCGCTGATCAGGTTCTCGTCCAGGTCGGGGTAGCGCCGGCGCAGCTCGTCGACCAGGCCCACGACCAGGTTGAGCGGCTTCACCTCGTTGAGCGAGCCGTTGCGCTGCTTGCCCCGCGGCGTGCGGATGGCCTCATAAATGAAAGCTTCTTCGGACATGACGACTTCCTTGTTCGCGAATAGGGTTCGAATCCCGTCTTCAAGACTAGGTCCCGCACCACCCTAACAGCAGGGCCCGGCCAACCTGTTGGTTGAGCAGGTCGGCCCTGGTCAGAGCCTCGAGCGTGACGGTGCAGTCACGTTCGGCGCCGAGCGTGACGGTGCAGTCACGCTCGGGGCCGGAAGTTAAGCTCGACGACCATGACGGTCTCGCGACTGCGCCCGTACGCGACCACGGTGTTCGCCGAGATGTCGGCGCTGGCCGCGCGGATCGGAGCGGTGAACCTCGGCCAGGGGTTTCCCGACGAAGACGGGCCACCGGCCATGCTGAAGGCCGCGCAGGAGGCCATCGCCAACGGCGTCAACCAGTACCCGCCGGGCATCGGCATCGCGCCGCTGCGACACGCGATCGCCGCCCAGCGCCATCGCCAGTACGGCATCGAGTACGACCCCGACACCGAGGTCCTGGTGACGGTCGGGGCGACCGAGGCCATCGCCTCGGCGGTGATCGGCCTGATCGAGCCGGGCTCGGACGTCCTGCTCATCGAGCCGTTCTACGACTCCTACTCCCCGGTGGTGGCGATGGCCTCCGCACAGCGGGTCGCCGTGCCGCTGGTCCCCGATGGTCGTGGCTTCGCCCTGGACGCCGACGCGCTGCGCCGGGCGGTCACGCCACGGACCCGCGCGTTGATCGTCAACTCACCGCACAACCCGACCGGCACGGTGCTCAGCGCGACCGAGCTGGCCGCCATCGCCGAGATCGCCGTCGAGGCCGACCTGTTGGTGATCACCGACGAGGTGTACGAACACCTGGTGTTTGACGGGCGGCAACACGTGCCGCTGGCCGGCTTCGAGGGCATGGCCGAGCGGACGATCACCATCTCCAGCGCGGCCAAGATGTTCAATTGCACCGGCTGGAAGATCGGATGGGCCTGCGGCCCAGCACAACTCATCGCGGGCATGCGCGCGGCCAAACAATATCTGAGCTACGTCGGCGGCGCGCCCTTCCAGCCGGCCGTGGCTTTGGCCCTGGAGCAGGAGGGCGCGTGGGTCGACAACCTGCGCGCCACATTGCAGGCCAGGCGCGACCGGCTGGCCGCCGGGCTGATCGACATCGGGTTCGAGGTGCACGACAGCGCCGGCACCTACTTCTTGTGCGCCGACCCACGCCCGCTGGGCTACGACGACAGCGCGGCGTTCTGCGCGGCGCTCCCCGAGAAGGTCGGGGTCGCCGCCATCCCGATGTCGGCCTTCTGCGATCCGGACACCACGCACGGACCGGCCGACGTGTGGAATCACTTGGTGCGCTTCACCTTCTGTAAACGCGACGACACGCTCGACGAGGCGATCAAGCGGCTGGCCGCGCTGCGCGACGCTATCTAGCCGGGCCGAAGCCCTCGAGGCCCATCACCCGCTTGCGCAACCCCTCCAGCGCGGAATGAAGGATTTTCTTGCGGGCCCGCGCGACCCAGAACTCCGGCAGCGGGGCCCACGGTTCGACGGTGATGGTGAACCGCACCCGGGTCCTGTCGTCGCCCAGCCGGCTCAGGTTGTACTCCCCGTGCTGGCCGTGTTGCTGGGCCGTCTTGTGGGCGTCCCACACCATCCAGTCGGGCCCCCAGTGATATTCGAGCAGTTCGGTGTCGTGGATGCCCGTCACCGCGATCGTGACCTTCACGTGGTGCGGTCGCCCGTCGGGGTGCTTGTCGACGACTTCGACCCGCTTGTGCACCGACGACCAGGACGGCACCGCGTCCATATCGGCGAGCGCCTCCATGATGACCTCCGGAGGCGCATCGATCACGATTTCCGACGATGCTTGTACAGCCACTGCTAATAAGTTAACAACAGCGCCACCGCCGGCGAAGGCCGAAAACCGCAGACGCCGATTATTCGGGCTCGGCGGAAGGGTTGCCGCGCATCAGCAATTCGCGCAAACCCTTTTCCGCCCCGTCGAGGGCGCTTTCGCTTGCCCGCCGGACGATGAACGCGGGCATCGGCCGGCCCGGTTCGACGGTGATGTCGAAGCGCACTCGAGTCTGGCCGACGCCTTCGGGTTTCAGGTTGTACTCGACGTGCTGACCGTGCTGCTGGGAGGTTCCTTTGGCGTCATAGCAGACCCAGTCCGGGCCCCAGTGATATTCCAGGATCTCGTCGACGAGCCCCAGGATCTTGATCGTGGTCTTGACGTGGTGGGGGCGGCCGTCGGGATAGCGGTCGATCACTTCGATGTGTTTGTGCAGCGGTGACCACGACGAGAGGACGCCGACATCTGTCAGCGCCTCCATGACCACTTCTGGCGGCGCGTTGACGACAAATTCGCGTGATGCTTTTACGGCCACTGAGATCAAATTTAGCAACGTCGGCCCGGCCTTGGATGGGTTCGACGTAATCGATGCTCTACCAGTTGATTTCGTTAAGCGGGGTGGTCGCCGACGGCGGTCGCTCTACGGGGCCGGACGGTGTTCGCGAAAAGCGCGGGGCGGGAGCGGCCTGGTCGACGCCGTGGGCGGTGATGACGGTCGAGCGTGCCCGCAAGTGGTCGTCGGTCGCGGCTTCGGTCCACGTCAGCACCGGGGTGACGCACGCATCGGTTCCGGCGAACGTCCGCGCCCATTCGTCGCGGGTGCAGCTCGCGAACCGCTGAGTGAAGACCTCGCGCATCCGTGGGTAGGAATCCCGGTCGGACTGGCCGGGCACCTCGTCGGGTGACAGGCCGAGCCCATTGAGCAACGCCGCGAAGAATTGCGGCTCGATGGCGCCGACGGCCACGTAGCCGCCGTCGGCGGTCTCGTAGCAACCGTAGAACGGGGCGCCGCCGTCGAGCAGGAAGGATTCGCGCCGGTCGCGCAGTGCGCCAGTGGACTTCATCGTCCACATCATCTGGGCCAGCAGGCTGACCCCGTCGACCATCGCGGCGTCGATGACCTGACCCTTGCCCGAGCGTTCGCGTTCGTAGAGCGCGGCCGTGATGCCGAGCAGCACCAGCATCGAGCCGCCGCCGAAGTCGGCGACCAGGTTCAGCGGCGGGATCGGCGGCCGGTCGGCGTAACCGAGCGCCGACAGCGCCCCGGTCTGCGACAGGTAGTTGATGTCGTGACCCGCCGTACGCGCCAGGGGCCCGTCCTGCCCCCAGCCGGTGATCCGCGCGAAGATCAGGCGCGGATTGACCGCCGCGCAATCCTCGGGACCGATGCCGAGTCGCTCGCACGTGCCGGGGCGGAAGCAGTCCAGCAGCACGTCGGCCCTCGCGGCCAACTCGAGTAGCGCCTGCGGCTGCGCCTTGACGTCGAGGTCGACGATCCGCTTGCCGCGGTGCAACAGATCCCGGCCCTCGGCCGGCATGTCGAGACCGCCCGATGGGCGGCGCACCCGCACCACGTCGGCGCCCAGATCGACCAGCAGCATGCCCGCGTGCGGCCCCGGTCCGATGCCGCCGAGTTCGATGACTCTCACCCCGGCCAGCGGGCCGCCGCCGCTCACGCTGACTACTTACCCTTCTTCACCTTGAGCACCCGCTCGCGCAGGGCCTTGGTGGCGGAGTCGATCGTCCCCTTCACGGCGCGCTTCAGCACGAAGCCGGGCAGCGGCACATTCGGGTCCGCGAGTAGCTCGAACTTCACCAGCGTCTTGTCGCCCTGCGGGATCAGGGTGTACTTCCCGTCCTGCGCCTTCTGCTGCGAGGAGCTGACCAGCGTCCAACTCACCGCGTCGTCCGCCCAGGTGTAGGCGACCACCTGTTCGTCGGTGATCCCGGCGACCTTGACCCTCATCTTCACTTGACGGGGCCGCCCGTCGTCGCCGGTCTCGAGGACCTCCGCGCTCTGGTGCGGTTCCGACCATTCGGGCATCGATTCGAAATCGGCGATGACGTCCAGAATCTCCTCGGGACTGGCTTCGATCACGATGTCGCGGGATTCTTTGAGTGCCATGGCCCGCACGATACTCACACGGCGTCCCGCCCGGAATGGATTCGGCCGAGCGTACCGTCGTGCCTGTGACTGATGCCGCGACCGATCCCGCATACACCGTCGGTGACTACCTGTTAGACCGTCTCGCCGAACTCGGCATCTCGGAGATCTTCGGCGTGCCCGGTGATTACAACCTGGAGTTCCTCGACCACATCATTGCCCACCCCAGTCTGCGGTGGGTCGGCAACGCCAACGAGCTCAACGCCGGCTACGCCGCCGACGGATATGGGCGGCTGCGCGGGATGTCGGCGCTGGTAACGACATTCGGCGTCGGTGAGCTGTCCGCGGCCAATGCGATCGCGGGCAGCTACGCCGAGCAGGTACCCGTCGTCCACATCGTCGGCGGCCCATCCAAGGACGCGCAGGGCACCCGGCGGGCGCTGCACCATTCGCTCGGCGACGGAGACTTCGAACACTTCTTCCGGGTCAGCCGCGAAATCACCTGCGCTCAAGCCAATCTCATGCCCGCAACGGCCCGCCGGGAGATCGACCGGGTGCTGTGCGAGGTGCGCGAGCAGAAGCGGCCCGGATACATCCTGCTGTCCACCGACGTGGCCCGCTTCCCCACCGAACCGCCCGAGGCCCCGCTGCCCCGCTACAGCGGCGGCACCAGCCCGCGCGCGCTCGCGATGTTCGTCGAGGCCGCGACCGAACTCATCGGTGGCCACCAAATTACCGTCCTGGCCGACCTGCTGGTCCACCGCCTGCAGGCGATCAAAGAACTCGAGGCGCTGCTGGCGGCCGACGTCGTGCCGCACGCCACCCTGATGTGGGGGAAGAGTCTGCTCGACGAGAGCGCACCGAATTTCCTGGGAATCTACGCGGGATCGGCCAGCGCCCCGGCGGTGCGCACCGCGATCGAAGAGGCGCCCGTGTTGGTCACCGCCGGCGTGGTCTTCACCGACATGGTGAGCGGCTTCTTCAGCCAGCGGATCGACCCGGCCCGGACCATCGACGTCGGCCAGTACCAGAGCAGTGTGGCCGGAGAAGTGTTCGCGCCGTTGGAGATGGGCGCCGCGCTGGAGGCGCTGGCCACCATCCTGGCCCGGCGCGCGACCCCGTCGCCACCGGTGGCGCTGCCGCCGGCCGAGCCGCTGCCGCCGCCCCCGCCGCGCGATCAACCCCTGACCCAAAAGATGGTGTGGGATCGGCTTTGTCTGGCCCTCACACCGGGCAACGTGGTGCTCGCCGACCAGGGCACCTCCTTCTACGGCATGGCCGACCACCGGCTGCCGCAGGGTGTCACCTTCATCGGTCAACCGCTCTGGGGCTCAATCGGTTACACATTGCCCGCCGCGCTGGGGGCCGCCGTCGCGCATCCGGACCGCCGCACGGTGTTGCTCATCGGGGACGGCGCCGCGCAGCTGACAGTCCAGGAGCTCGGCACCTTCTCCCGCGAGGGGCTCTCCCCCGTCATCGTGGTGGTCAACAACGACGGCTACACCGTCGAGCGCGCCATCCACGGCGAGACGGCGCCGTACAACGACATCGTCAGTTGGAAGTGGACGGACGTTCCGCACGCGCTGGGCGTCACCGACCACCTGGCGTTCCGGGTCCAGACCTACGGGGAGCTCGACGAAGCATTGACCGCCGCCGCCGAACACAAAGACCGCATGGTCTTCGTCGAAGTGGTGTTGCCGCGGCTCGAGATTCCGCGCCTGCTCGTCGAACTCGTGCAACCCACGTCACCGGACGGCAGCCCGCGCCGCTGAAGGTCTAGCGCGAATTCGGCGTTCGCTCCGGCGACGATGACCGCAGGATGGCCTGCACCGTCCGCCGGCAGCGACCGCAGTCGGCGCCCGCCCCGCAGGCCTGGGCGACTTCCTTGGTGGTCGACGCCCCGCACTCCACCGCATCGCACACGGTTTGGCTGGTGACGCCGTTACACAGGCACACGAACACCGGCGAACCCTCAGTCCGCCTCGATGCGCATCATGTCGGAGAACCGGCCGACGAACAGCGGCGGGTAGGCGCCGATGCCCGCTCCCGACATCCACTGCGCCGCGGCGTCGGGGTGGTCGATCCACTGCCGCGCGCTTTCTTCGTCGGGGAACTCCTGCAGGATCAGCACCTCGTGGTCATCGTCGAAAGCCTGGAATACCCATGTCTTTCGGATGCCTGCCGTGGTGAATCTGTCGATCGCCGTGCCGACTTCGGAGGTCAGCAGGGTCACATCGTTGACGGACGCGATGGCGGCCACCACTACGCCGGGGGCCGCCGGGTTTTGCGGCGGCTGGGCGATGAACCGGTCGATGATCTCGCCGGCGAAGACCGCGGGGATGTCGTCGACGCCGGCTTCGTCGAACCAATCGAAGAAGACCCGCGAACGCAGCAGCTCGACGATCGGCTCACGGCTGTGGACTCCGATCATCACCAGGACCCGGCCGTAGTCGTGCGTGGAGGTGTAGACCAGCACGTGGTGCGCGCCGATATCGGCCAGCGCCGCTTTGTTGCGTTCCAGCAGCGGCCATACCCGGGACGGATCGGGGACGCGGTAGTCCGAGGCGATCACCATCGAATGAATATCGCCGTTATTCATCGAAGTTGGTCCTTCATCACTTTCCCCGTCGCGTTGAGTGGGAGTGAATCAAGGAACTGTACCGCGCGCGGCACCTTGAACCCGGCCATGCGGTCACGGCACCAGCCGATCAATTCGTCGGCACCGACCTCGCCCTTGCGGACCACGAACGCCTTGCCCACCTGGCCCATCCGTTCGTCGGGGATGCCGATGACGGCCGCCTGCGCGACGGCGGGGTGGTTGAGCAGGAAGCCCTCGATCTCGGCGGGATAGGCGTTGAACCCGCCGACGATGAACATGTCCTTCTTCCGGCCGACGATGCGCAGCCGACCGGCATCGTCGAAACTTCCCAGATCTCCGGTGTGCAGCCACCCCTCGGCGTCGATCGCCTGGGCCGTGGCGGCGGGGTCATCAAGGTAGCCCTGCATGACGCCGTAGCCGCGAACCACCACCTCGCCGTCGTCGGCGATGCGCACCTCGACTCCGTCGCAGGGCAGCCCCGCGGTGGTGGCGACATCCTCGAAGGAATCCCCGGGCCGGGACAGCGTCACGTTGCCGGCCTCGGTGAGTCCGTAGCCGGTCATCAACGTCTCGAACGGCAGTTCGCCGTGGATGCGACGGACCAGTTCGACCGGGATGTCGGCGGCGCCGGTCACCGCGGCCCGCAGCGACGACAGCTTGGACTTGTCGCTGACGCCCAGCAACGAGTGGTACAGCGTCGGCGGCCCGGGAAGCATCGTGATGCGTTCGCGTTCAATGAGATCGACCACGGTGTCGATGTCGAAGACCGCGACCGGCAGCATCGTCGCGCCGCGGAGGAAGGACGTCACCAGCCCCGCCTTCAGACCGAACGTGTGAAAGTACGGGTTGATCTGCAGGTAGCGATCGCCCTCGCGCAGGTCGGCGAGCGTCGCCCACTCCTCGTACATCCGCAGCGTCTGGCCGTGATTGAGCATCGCCCCCTTGGGGCGGCCGGTCGTGCCCGAGGTGAAGATGATGTCGGAGATGTCGGTGCCGCTGACCGGCCGCTCGAATGGTGAACCGCTGGACAAGAAGTCGGACTTCAGATCGATGACCGGTGTCCCGGCGGGCGCGGTGTACTCCTGGTCCAAGAAGCCCTTTTGGATCAGGACGGCCTTCACCTTGCTGCGGGCGATGATGTCGCCGGCTTCCTCGGTCTTGAACCGCGTGTTGACCGGGACTAGCACGCCGCCGGCCGCGAGCAGCCCGAACGCCGCGATGATCCACTCGGCCGAGTTGGGTGCCCAGATCGCGACGCGGTCACCCTTGTCGATGCCGAGTTCAGCGAAAGAACCTGCGGCGCAGCGTATCCGCTCGACAACGTCGGTGAAGGTGAGGCGCAGCGGACCGTCGACGACCGCTTCCGCGTCGCCGAAGCGGTCCGCCGCGCTCAAGACCATCTCGGGGATGGTCTGCCATTCCCGATTGGGCGGCTCCTCCTCATCGCGCTGCGCGCTCTGCATCGTCACCGCCCGTGGTTGATCGGCCGGCTCCTCCTCAGGACGCGTCACGTCCCGCATCGTCGCCGCCCGGCAACGGCCTTCGTCACACCGTGACGAGTCGACCGAGGTTGCCGCCCATGATCTTTGCCTGGTCCTCAGTGGACAGGTGCGACAGCGCCTCGATGTAGTAGGTCGGCTCCGCCAGTCCCTCGGGGTGCGGCCAGTCCGAACCGTAGAGCACCTGATCCACACCGACCAGGTTGACCAGGTCGTCGATGCCGTCCTCGAAGAACGGGCTGACGTGAATCCGGCTCTTGACCATCTCGACCGGGTCGCTCGGGAACGCCTCCGGCGCTTTGCGGAAGACCTCTGCCAGGCCGTCCAGCAGCGGGGTCATCCACTTCGAACCGGCCTCGACGATCGCGACCTTCAGCTTGGGATGCCGGTAGAGCGCGCCGTGAATCACCCACGACCCCACCGAGTCCTGGATGGGGCGCCACTCGTTGAGGATGCCCATCGCGTTGGTCTGGAACGGCAGCATCTCCTGGTCGGCGCCGTCCCACTCGGAGGTGTACCGGGAGTAGCCGCTGTCGCTGGAGTGCATGCCGACCAGCACGTCGTGCTCGACAACCCGCTCCCAGAACGGGTCGAACTCGGGTACCGCGAACGACCGCGGACCGCGGAAGCCGGGGACCGGAGCCGGGCGAATCAGGATGGCGCGGGCGCCACGCTTGACCGCCCACTCCAGCTCCTCGATCGCCTTCTCGACGATCGGCAACGTGATGACGGGGGTGGTGAAGATGCGGTTCTGGTAGTTGAAGCCCCAGACCTCGTCCAGCCACTCGTTCAGCGCATGCACCAGAACGTGGATAGCGAGCGGGTCGTCACGCAGACGCTCCTCCAAGAGGCTGGCCAAGGTCGGGAACATCAGGGTCTTGTCCAGGCCCAGCTCGTTCATCGTCTCCAGCCGCGGGCCGGGCTCGAAGAACGCCGGGATGGCGCGCATCGGCTCACCGAACAGCTCGCGCTTGCTCTTGCCGTCCGGGTTGCCGTACTTGAAGTACTCCTCCCAGGCGCCCGGCCGGGCGACGACCTCGAAGGTCGGGTTGGGAATGTAGTTGCTGATCTGGCCGCGGATGGCGATCTTGGTGCGACCGTTGATCTGCACGTACTGGACGTAGTCCTTGTACTCCTTGGGCAGGAACTTGGTCAGCGCCTCCGGCGGCTCGTAGAGGTGGTTATCCGCGTCAAAGATCGGGAACGGAACGTCCACCTTGTGGGACAACTGGCCCATGGAATCCTCCTTCTTGATTTGTGAGAATACTATTCTCTACAGGTGCCCAACCGCAACGTGGGCGTCGCCGGGCCCGATTCGGCGCGGTGTCAGCACGTCACGACGATTTTGAACGTGGCCGTGGCCGGTTCACTGGATTTGTCGGTCTTGTAGCCGTTGGCGGTGCCGCTGATGGTGAACTTGTCGCCGGTCATGCTCATGTCGGCGCTGCCGTCGCCACCCCGGGAATACATCCCGCTGAACCCGCCCACGTTCCGGATGTGCACAGACTGGGTTGTCGCAAGTTGCGCGCTCTCGTCGACGATGACGTTGGCGCCGGAGAATTCGCTGCCGATGTCGATCGTCCGCGTCCACTGCAACTGACCGCACTTCACGATGTGGAAGTTTCGGTCGATACCGTTCACGGTCACCGACGCCGAGCTGGAGATGTGGGTCGGTGGATGCGACGCGCATGCCCCCAGCAAGGCAACGGTGAGGACCGCAGCGGCGGCCACTGTTCGGTTCCGCACCGAGTCACCTCCATCTCCCGACGAAAATTCTTGTGCCTGCAGCGATGATGTTATTCTCGCGAAAAGAGAATGCCAATATCGGGTTGTTGTCGAGGAGCGATAACGCATGGTGGACCTGGAGATCGACGACGGGTTGGCGGTGCTCACCATCGACCGCCCGCACGCGCGCAACGCGATCGGCCTGGACACCATGGACCAGCTGGAGAAGGCGATCGATGCGGCGGCGGGTGCCCACGCGCTGGTGATCAAGGGCGCCGGCGAGCACGCTTTCGTCTCCGGCGGTGACCTCAAGGAACTGAGCGCGCTACGGACCGAATCCGACGCCGCGGCGATGGCCCGGCGGATGCGGTCCATCTGCGATCAGCTGGCGGACTTCCCCGCTCCCGTCGTCGCCGCGCTCAACGGTCACGCGTTCGGCGGGGGCGCCGAGGTCGCCGTCGCCGCAGATATCCGGGTGGCCGCCGACGACATCAAGATCGCCTTCAACCAGGTGCAGCTCGAGATCATGCCGGCCTGGGGCGGAGCCGAGCGGTTGGCCGCGCTGGTCGGAAAGAGCAAGGCGCTCCTGTTGGCCGGCTCGGGAACCGCGCTCAACGCGGCGGATGCCGAGCGGATCGGCCTGATAGACCGGGTCTTGCCGCGCGCCGTCTTCGACTCGGCCGACGAAGGGTGGCGTTCGGTGGCACGGTCGCTCGCGCGTCAGCCGGCGACGGAGATAAAGCGCGTAATCCGCGGAGTTTCCCCCGAGGAGGCGATAGCATCCTTTGCACGGCTATGGGTTGCCGATCCGCACTGGCAGGCCGCGGAACGGGTCATGACCCGCAACAGCAAACCTCGCCCGGCAGCCGGAGGAGCGTCATGACCATCAATCTGAGGACGGCGATGGGCGTCGGGTCCGTCGTGGCGTCGGCGTCCCTCTTGGTGGCAGCCGGTGTGCTGGCGGGAAGCGGCCAGGCACATGCCGACGAGGCCGTCATGCATCACGTCAAGTACACGGTGTCCGCGCAGAATCCGATTTACACCAGCATCTATTACCTGGATCACGAGCCGGCCATTTTTGCCGACTACAGCCACAACCCCTATGCGTTCACGCCGCACGTCGACATCGACCTCGGACCGGGCAAGCCGTGGAGCTACGAGCTGGACCTGTCAAAGCCCGACGTGTATGCGATGGTCGTGGCGAGCACGGGTACCGAACCCGGGGCGCCGAACCTTCATTGCGACTTGGCGGTGGACGGTGCCGTCGTCGTGTCCAAGGACGGTGCCAAGGGCGTGCTCTGCTCACTGCGGAATTGGTGAACCACCCAGGTCTCCGGCACACCCTCGATCGGCTGCGGTTCGCCTTCCAGGCGCCGCAAGTAGTTCTCCACCAACTCGACCGTCTCCGCGTGGCCGGCGGACATACCGATCGCCTGCTCGAGCACCAGAAAACGCGACAGGCTGCTCATCAGCACCGTCCACACCACCGGAGGGATGTCGATGTCCTGGCCCTCGTCTTGGATCCTGGAGCCGTAGCGCTCCAGCGCCGTCGCCACCGCTTGCCGCTGTTCTTCGCGGAAACGCTCTGCGTAATAAGCGATTTCGGCGCGCATGTCCTTGCGGTGGTTGGCCAGCGCCATGAATTCCATGGAGATGCGGGTGAAGGCGGGATCGGTGCCGAATCGCCACAGCGCCCACAACGGCTGTGGCAACTTCAGCATTTGCGCGTGCGCTACGAGCGCCTCTTCCGCCCGGCGCCGAAAGACTTCCAGGAACAGCTCCTCCATGGTGCGGAAGTAGTAGTGCACCAGCTGAGGTTTCAGCCCGGCCTTGTTCGCAAGGCGGCGCGACGTCACCGCGGCATAGCCCTCTTCGAGCATCAGTTTCTCGGCGGCATCGAGCAACAAGACGCGGTTTTTCGCGTCCGGCGCCCCGATCCTGCGGGCAGATGTCATGTCCCGGCTCCGTACTGTGTGCCATCCCGTGCCGACCACACGGATCGTATCGTGGCGCGGCGCCCTCGATCTTGACCCTGACATTACCGCCATGCTAAGCAGGTGCTCAGCACATTTTCGATTTCGAAATCACGGGGGCGACACCGCCTGCCGTTGATGACACCGGTTAACCCAGCCCAGGGAGACGCAATCCGATGAGCACCTTCGAGTCGATCGACTTCTTCACCGATCCGTCTCTGGTCCCAGATCCGCACCCGTACTTCGATTACCTGCGCAGCCAGAACCCGGTGCTGCGGCTGCCGCACTACGGCGTCGTTGCGATCACCGGCTACGACGAAGCCTGCGACATCTACAAGGATCCCGAGACGTTCTCCAACATCGTCGCGCTCGGCGGCCCGTTCCCTCCGCTGCCGTTCACCCCCGAAGGTGACGACATCAGCGCACAGATCGACGCGCACCGCAGTTCGTTCCCCATGTTCGAGCACATGGTCACCATGGATCCGCCGGACCACACCAAAGCCCGATCGGTGCTCGCCAAGCTGCTGACCCCGAGCCGACTCAAGCAGAACGAGGAGTTCATGTGGCGCCTCGCCGACCGTCAGCTCGACGAGTTCCTCGGCCTCGGTGAGTGCGAGTTCATCGCCGAATATTCCAAGCCGTTCGCCACGCTGGTGATCGCGGACCTGCTCGGTGTGCCGGAGGAGGACCACAAGGAGTTCCGCACCGTCCTGGGTGCCGATCGTCCTGGCGCGCGGGTGGGCGCCCTGGACCACGAGTCGGTCGGCATCAACCCGCTGGAGTGGCTCGACGACAAATTCTGTCACTACATCGAGGATCGGCGTCGCGAGCCGCGCGGCGACGTCCTGACCTTCCTCGCCGAAGCGAAGTACCCGGACGGCTCGACGCCCCCGGTGATCGAGGTCGTCCGCTCGGCGACGTTCCTCTTCGCCGCCGGCCAGGAAACCACGGCCAAGCTGCTCAGCGCCGCCCTGCAGGTGCTCGGTGACCGGCCGGACATCCAGCAACAGCTGCGTGACGACCGCAGCCTGATTCCGGGCTTCATCGAGGAGTCGCTGCGGATGGACAGCCCGGTGAAGAGCGACTCACGCCTGGCCCGCAAGGCGACCAGCATCGGCGGCGTCGACATCCCCGCCGGCACCGTGGTCATGATCCTGCCGGGCGCCGCCAACCGCGACCCGCGCCGGTTCGACAACCCGCACGAGTTCGACCTGCGCCGCAAGAACGTCCGCGAACACATGGCGTTCGCGCGCGGTGTGCACTCCTGCCCCGGGGGGCCGTTGGCCCGCGTGGAGGGCCGCGTGTCGATCGAGCGGATCCTGGATCGGATGCCGCACATCGAAATCAACGAAGCCCACCACGGGCCGGCCACCGAGCGTCGTTACACCTACGAGCCCACGTACATCCTGCGGGGTTTGAGCGAGCTGCACCTGACGTTCACGACCGCCGACGCGGTCGTGCCCGTGGCCTGAGTCAGATCTGCATGCCGACGAAGTAGCAGCCGAGCAAGACGGCGCCGATCAGCGCCACCCACGCATCGGTGAGTCGGCACAGCAGGACGGGGGCGTTTCGCACCTCCATGAACTCGCGAAAGATGATGCGCACCTTGATCAGTGCGATCACGATGACGCTCGATGTCACCACCGCACTCGACGTCAGCAATCCGCCGGCGGAGTGATCTATCCATAGGTAGGCCAGCGTGAGCGTCGAGAGAACGAGCCACACGATCATCAGCCGCTTGTTGAATTTGATTCCGATCACCTCACCACGTACAGCAGCGCAAAGATGAGCACCCATAGGAAATCCACGGTGTGCCAATAGGTAGCGCAGGTTTCGACGAGTTGCTGGGCTTCGTTGGGCTCCTGCGTTTTTCGCGCCGCTCGATGGATTTGGTAGACGATGACGCCGAGCGCGACGAAGCCGATCAACAGGTGCACGAAGTGAATGCCGGTGAGGAAGAAGTAGTAGGTGAAGAAGTCGTTGCTGTCGAATCCGCTTCCGATGCCGACCAACCGGGCCCACTCGAACACCTTGAAGAAGAGGAAGACTGCGGCGAATGCGGCCGTGATGTACACGTCTTTGAGCGCCGCCCGGTAGGCGCCGGCGCGGGCCGACTGAACGCAGCGCGCCACCGACCACGAGCTCAGCAGCAGGACGAGCGTGTTGAACACTCCGATCCGCAGATCCAGCTGCGCCTGGGAGTGCAAGAACAGCTCGGCATGCCGGGCTCGGTAGAACAGGTAGAAGCCGAAATAGGCTGTGAAGACCAGTGTTTCGAACAGGACGAAGGCCCACATGTCCGGTTGGCCCGGCACGGCGCGCTTGTTGCGTTCGGCGAGGTCGGTCATCGGATGGCCGCCTCTTTGCGGGCGCGCTCGGGCAGCGGTCCGGTGCCGAAGTCCTCGCGCCGGATCATCTGGAACAGCATGACGATGAACGTGACCTGGTAGATGCCGAACACCACCATGTCCAGCCACCAGGCGATCTGGCCGTTCCACGCCAAGACGCCACGCCGGAAGATCCAGCACGGCGCCACGACGACTTCGGTCAGTGCGTTGCACAGGTTGAGATAGCCGAACCACTTGGGGAACACGCGATTCTTGTCGAGCAGGATGGCGACCATCCAGATCAGCGAGCCGATCAGGAACACCCCCATGGTCCCGTCGAACGACAGGAACGCAAAGTCGTAGAGCCAGCCGAGCGCTTCGGGGTCGCGCTCGGGGCGCAGCGTCCCCACGATCAACGCGATGTTGAGCAGCAGCATCCCGGGAACGGCGCTGAGCGAGTAGATGATCAGATAGGTGTAGCCGAACGCGGGGCTGACGGACATGCGCCGCATCGAATACGCGATGAGGGCGTTGTTGATCGCGATCATGCCGCTGATCGCGAAGATGACGCCGAAGCCAAGCGGTATGCCGAGGTGGCGTTCGGAGAACCAGTGCGCCTGCGTCGCAAGGTCCCAGGTGGGCTGCGGTGGCGGCTGGACTTGCGCCACGATGAAGAACATCGGAAAGAAGATGTTGTAGAACACGACGAGTGTCCACCACGCCAACCAGAGTTCGCGCTTGGGGTTGTACCGCAGGTGCCAGGCGAGTCGTTGATGCAACGGTCCGGCAGGCGGAGTGGCCGGCAATGTCGGTGTGATCACCGCGCTCATGCGTCGACCAGTTCGTCTGCGCGCCCGGCGTTCTCGGCGCGCTCCCGGTAGACGGCTTGCCCCAACACGACGCCCATCACGACGATCCAGACGGCGATCGCGACATTTTTGACCCAGAAGGACAAGAATCCGTCCCAGGCCAGCGGGCCGGTCAAGGAAACGCCGACGAACGCGGCGGGTACCAGCGCGGCCGCCACCACCAGATTGAAGTGGGCCACCCAGCGTCGGAATACCGGGCGCGGCCGGCCGTCGAAATAGATTGCCAGGGCCAGGATTACGCTTTGCCCGATCAGAAATGGGACCAGGATGGTGAAGGTCATCCAGCCCAGATCATTGAGCAGCTGGGTCAGCGCCGGGCTGCGTTCCGGGCGAAAAGCGGCCAGCAGCCAGCAGACGTTGGCGACGAGAAACAGCGTCGGACCGCCGGCCACGCAACCCAACATCGCGTACGAGAAGATCGGCGTCCGATGGGCCATGCGGCGGATCTGCAGCACGATCAGCGCGAGAATCGGGACCAGACACACGCCGAACCAGTTGAACAGGATCATGCTGTAGCGGATCTCGGGCAGGTGGGCCGGATCGCGATAGAACGCGGCGACCTGGTCGGCGGGCATGGTGGGCGACATCGGCGGGTTGAAGCCCGGAAACAGGAAAAAGGAGGCGACCCAGAGGATCAGCGCGGCCGGCAACGTCCAGAGCAGGATCACCTCGCCGTCGGTCCGCCGGGGCGCGGTGCGCGCGGATTGGCGAGCGCCTGCATCGTTTCGGCCGATGTCAGACATCGGTACTCCTTCCCCACACGAAATCAGCGCGAGAGCTCGGCTAGTCAGCGAAGCTAGCCGATCGGCTAGCCACGGTCAATAGCGTCGTCTAGTCTCGGTGCGTGGAAACAGGACGGCGGCAGGTCACCGATGAGCAGTTCTGGCTGATCGCGCACAGCGCGGCCCGGACGCGGGTGCTCGATGCCGCGCTGGATCTGTTTGCCACCCACGGGGTCAGCGGTACGTCGCTGCAGATGATCGCCGACGCCGTCGGCATAACGAAAGCTGCTGTCTACCATCAGTTCCGGACCAAAGAGCAGATCGTCATCGCAGTGACCGAGCGCGAACTCGGCCGCCTCGCTCCGGCACTCGAGGCGGCCGAAGCATACGACGACGGGCCTCAAGCGCGAGATGCCCTGCTAGTGGGTGTGATTGAGATGGCCGTGCGCGACCGCCGGCTGGTGCGCACGCTGCAATTCGACCCCGTTGTCGTCCGATTGCTGGCCGAGCACAAGCCGTTTCAACTTTTCATGGACCGCCTGTATCGGGTGCTACTGAGCGATGCGGGACTTGACGGCCGGATCGAGGCGGCGATGTTCTCCGGCGCGCTCAGCACCGCGGTCATGCATCCGCTGGTCGCCGACATCGACGACGCCACACTGCTCGACCGGGTTACCGATTTGAGCCGCCGGCTGCTCGGGCTGCCTCGGCAGACGTGCGACTGACGCGGCTACGTGTCGGCGCGGACCCAGCTCGATATGCCGTCGTGAGCAATACAGATCAGGAACAGGCCATCGGGCGACTGCGCGACGTAGTTCAGGTAGTTCGTGCAGTCGGCGTTTTCTTCCTTGACCCCAGCCATCGGCGGAGAGCGGAACCATCGAGGCTGGTATCGCCTCGGCGACCCGCAGAACATCAACCGTCCGGGTTCCGACGCGAAGGAAACATAGCCGTCGGCGACACCGAAGGCGTAGTAGGTGGTGTTGTCACACGGCGCGCCCAGAACCTGATGGGGCATGATGCCCGGGGTGCAGGCGGGGTAGTCGCAGACAGTCGGTCCTGCCGTGGCTGGCGGCGCCACCACCACACCGGCGCCCAGCAACGCGGCAACCAGAGCCACGATTGATCGCACCCGATCACTCTGCCACACCTGAAAAGAAAATTCTCCTGGTTGGAGAAGATGATCTGGACCGAACGGTGGTGGCACCGGGTCGTGCCGAACCCGCTGTCGCCCCGCCCCCCGACGAGCGGCCATTTCCGCACGTGAGGACGACGAAGCCAGCCGTCCGATGACGGCATTGACCCCAGGTTCCAGTGATAAGCTGCTTCTCCGTGCACGACCCGGAGGGACCCAACGCCGACGATCGTGGTGACCCCAGGGACGCAACCGATCCCGACGAACCACAGTCAGGCACAGGGGCCGACAGCGACGACGTAGCGGCCCCGTCAGAAACGAACGCGGACGACGAAGTTGCCCAGGCCGAAGCGCGCGCCGAGGCGGCTCTGGCGCGCCTGCTGCGCCTGCGCCGGGCGGCCGAAACCGAAGGCGCCGACGACGCCGACGATCCTGGGCAGCGCCGCGCCAAATGGACCCGGAAACGGCTACGGTTGCGCCGTCGTGGGCGGCTGCGCCGTCCCGGGTGGCTCCGGCGCCCGGGGCGAAAAACTGTAGCTGCCGGCGTCGGCATCGTGCTCTTCTCCACGTCTGTGGCCGCGAGCGGCTACACGCTCTGGCAGCACCACATCGCGGTGCACAATCGCCAACTCGCCGCGGAGTTCAGTGCGGCCGCCCGGCAAGGGATCACGGCATTCATGTCGATTGACCCCGATCACGCCAAGGAGGATGTCCAGCGCGCGATCGATGCCTCCACCGGCGACCAGAAGAACCAGCTGTCTGTGCTGTCGACCCTGATTGTCCAGAAGGCCCAGGAAACGAAGGTCGGCACGAAGGTCTCCATCGAAGCCGTCGCCGTCGAATCGCTGAGCGACAATTCGGGAGTCGTGCTGGTGGCGGCGAAAACCATTCCCACAGGGCCGGATAACGCCAAACCGCCACCGGCCTTGTTTCGGCTCAGCGTCAACATGGACCGCGACGACGGCCGGCTCAAGATGTCGAAAGTTGATTTCCTGCGATGACCGAAGAACATGGCTCACCGCCGAACGGCACCAACGAGGCGGTTGACGACGTGGCGACTTCACCCGCCGGCGAGGTACCGGCACGCTCGCGTCGGCTGCCAGCGATTCGGCGTCGCGCCCGCCGGTATTTGGCACGGTGGCGTTCGATCGTTGCGACGACGTTGGTGATTGCCGCGGTGGGAGTCGCTGCCGGCGTGTATCTCTTTGTGTATCGGCCGGATCAGCAGGTCGGCGACGCGGCGGCGCACCGGGTAATCCAGGCGGCGTCAGATGGTGCCGTGGCGGCGTTGTCCTATTCGTACGAACACTTGAACCGCGATTTCAACAATGCGAAATCCCATCTCACCGGCGACTTTCTCGCCTACTACAGCAAATTCGCCGACGAGGTGGTCGCGCCGACGGCGGAGAAGGGACAACTGACGGCGAGCGCCAAGGTAGTTCGGGCCGCAGTCTCGGAATTGCATCCCGATTCGGCCACCGTGCTGGTTTTCGTCGACCAGACCACGGCAAGCGTGCAAAAGAAGGATCCCGAGAAGACGCAGAGCAGCGTCCTGGTCACGCTGATAAAAATCGACGGTTCCTGGCTGATCTCGAAATTCGACCCGTCCCTGTGAGCACGGCAGATCTTGTCCTAACCGTTACCGGGCCGCCCGAAGCGGTGTAACGTCATCGCTCGGGAACGCCGCAACCGACGGCGAAAAGGTGCCATAGGCACTCTCGGATCACGCGCTTCGAGGAGCACCTGATGCGTTCAGCCAAAACGCTCACCACCGCAACGCTGGTGGCTGCCACTGCATTCGGCGGTTTGAGCACTGCCCCCACGGCCCAGGCCATCACCAAAGAAGACGTGGCGGTCAATGGGACTTTCCGTGTCACGTCCATCGGCGACTATGCCCAGACGAACGATCAGTACAAGGGTGAGCCGACGGTCTACCAAACGTGGACCATCAGTTCGACGTGTGACTCAACCCTGGAATGCCATGGCCAGGTGACGAGCGACCAGGGCTGGACCGCGCCCCTCTACATGACCGATGGGGAGATGTGGAAGGTGAGACGCGAAGTGCCGAACTGGGAACGGTGTGAAGACGGCACCGCGTTTTCCGGGGTAGAGACCTTCTTTTTCTACCCGGTGAACGACAATGGTGGATTCCAAATCGGGTCGCGAGTCTTCGCGGGCAAGGACAAGACGGTCGGCCCCAGCGGTGCCTGCGGGCAGAACCAGTGGCTTGACGTCGCGATGCCGTTGCGCCTGGACCAGCTCTCCTGACCCGGCTGCCATAACTCCATTGGCCCGCCCCGCGGGCCGCTTCGCGGCCCGCATCGCCCTCAGCGGTGGATTCAGGTGGGAAGCATGTCCTTCCACGTCTTGGGCGCGTTCGCAGCGGCGAGATCTGACTGCTGGTACAACTTTCCGTCCGGGCCGACATAACGACCGGTGTGCGGATCGTACTTCGCCACCACGACCGACGGCGCGGGCTTAGATGCGTTGGCTCCGAACGAGCTTGGCGCGGCCTGGGGCTGTCCACCGTCGACCTGATCCAGTGGTGCGGGCGCCAGTGGGGGCACCGGCGGTGGCGATGGTACCGGAAGCTCCTCCGGTGCAGCGACATCGAGTGGCGCAAAAGCCGGAATGTCGGCCGACATTCTCGTCATCGGCGCCAGGGTTGGTCCCGATGACGGCACGGGGGGCACAGCTGCTCCCACCGTGCCCGGTGGTGGATTTTCTCCCCGCGGCCCCGCCGCGTCGCCACGCGGCACCGCCCCCGGGGGGAGCGGCGTTCCCTCGACCGGGCCGAAGATCCTGTCGTTGACGGTAATCCGGTCATCGGGCGGCACGCCCTGGGAGATCAGATTCGGATCCAATGGGTAGGGCCCGGTGGTGTGCTGACGCATCGCCAGCGGCATGTACGGCTTGTCGCTGTTGCAGATTTCGACGGTGGGCGCGCGCTTGCCCGGGTGACCCATGCAGGGATAGTTGCGGGCACCGCGAACCGCGATCGGTGAATCCTGCGGAAGCTTGCAATACAACCCGTCCGGGGTGTCGATGTCGCTGAGGTCGTCCGGGGATCGCCAGGTGTTGGGCGGCATGAAGCCGACCGTGCAGATCGGTGGATCGTCGACTGTGGCCGCGAAGTCGCCGTACGCCCTACCGTCGGGATGGTTTTCTCCCTGAGCGGCCTGCTCGATGGCAACCCCCGACGGCAGCAACACCAGCAGCTGCTCGATCGAGGGGTGGTAGGTGATGCCGATCTGTCCGATGGTGGTCAGGTTGGCGAGCAACACCGGCAGCGTGGGCTTGATCTGTTCGAGGAGCCGGGATGCTTCGTTCGCGGTGTCCGGACCGTTCTGCAGGATGGTTCGAAAGTGGGAATCGTTGTTCACCAACACATCCGAGATGCCCGCGAAGCTATGCGCCCACGTTCTGATGGAATCGGTGGTGTTTGCCTGGGTATCCAGCAGCGGCCCGGTGTCTTCGGTGAGGGCCCGGGTGCGGTCGACGACACCGTTGGCGTCGCGGGACAGCGTCTTCGAGGAATCGATCAGCGACCCCAGGTCGTAACCGGTGCCGTTAAAGCCCTCGAAGGACTCGTCAAGCAATTGGCCCAGTTTCGTCTTCGGGATGCTTTGGACCAACGCATTGACCTGCTCGAGCATCGGCGCGACGGGCTGCGGAATCGTGGTGTCGCGCACGGAGATTACCGAGCCGTCGTGCAGGTACGGCGGCGAACTGGTTTTGGGCCGCAGGTCCACGTACTGTTCGCCCACCGCGGAGACGCTGAGCACCTCCGCCGTCAGGTCCGCGGGGACTTTGGGTGAAGTACTCAGCGACAGCGTCGCTTTCGCGCCCGTCGGCGTCAAACCGACCGCGGTGACCTTGCCGAGCTGAACACCGCGGTAGGTCACGTTGGAAAACTGGTACAGGCCACCGGTGGCCGGCAACTCCAGTGTCACCGTCATCCGGCCGATGCCCAGCAAGGTCGGCGCCTGAATGTAGAAGAGCACCATCGCGATCACGCCGATAGTCCCGGCGACCATGAAGATCGCCAGCTGGATACGAACGAAGCGCGTCAGCATCTATCCACCCGCTTCCGTCGTAGGTGCCTCTGCCGGCGGCGGCGTTTGACCAAGGTTCGCGTCGGGCGACGCGGCCGCGCCCGGGGGAGGCCCGGGCAGCGGGGCCGCGGCAGGCGCCGGCCCCGGCCGCGGTCCATAGTTCCCCGGTCCAGGTCCCGGTGCCGCACCCGGCGGTGGTGGGGGCAGAGGCAACGCGTCGGGATCGACCCACGGCGGCCTCAGCGGGTTATGCAAGGGATCGAGCGTGTAATTGAGGCGATACGGATCGCCGGGCACCGGTGGAATGGGCATATCCAGCTGCCCCCAGTGGGTTCCGAGGAACAACCCCTTCTTGAGCCGTGGAATCGTCAGGTCGAAATCGAAATGCAGGTTGAAGAAGTCGCCCCGGACGGCTCGGTCGACGAAGTTCTGGGTGAACGGGAACACGAACGACGCCGCGATGGCCGCGCCGAACTCCGGTCCGACGTCGGCGAGCGCTTTGATGGTCGGCTCCAGGTTCTTGAGGTTCCGCACCAGGTCGGCCTGGGCATCGTTGACCAGCCGGTTGGCGGTGTTGCTGAACGTCCGCAGGTGATCCAGCGCGGCCGTCAGACGAGGCCGCTCCTTGACCAACACCTCGAGCGCCGGCGGTATCTTGCGCAGCGCGTCGGTGACAACGTCGCGTTGGTCGGCGAAGGTGGCCGACAGCCGGTTCAACGCCTGAATGGAGGCAATGATGTTGTCCCGCTGGTCATCCAGAGTCCCGACGAACGTGTCCAGGCGGGTGATCAGATCGCGCACCGCGCCCTCGTGCCCGGACAGGGCGGCCGAGAAATTGTGGATGACATCCCCGATCTGTCCCAGTCCACCGCCGTTGACGACCGCGCCCAGCGACGACAGCGTCTGCTCGGTCGACGGGTAGGCCGAGGACCGGCTCAGCGGGATGGTGGCGCCCGGCTGCAGCCGCCCGCTCCCCTGCTGGCCCACCGGAGTATTGAGCTCCACGTGCATCGAGCCCAGCAGGCTGGTCTGACCGACGGTGGCCACCACGTTGGCCGGGACCGACACGTCGCGCTTGACCGAGATCTCGACGTCGGCGTGCCAGCCTTGCACCCTCATCGCACCGACACTGCCGACGACGACGTCGTCGATCATCACCGGCGAATTCGATTCCATCGTCCCGACATTCGGGAGCTCGACGTGGTAGATGTTGGCCCCCGGCCCGCGTCCGACCGCGCCCGGCAGCGGTAGTGAATTCAGGCCGTGGAATGCGCATCCCGTCGCCGTCAACACCACGCAACAGCCGACGGTGAACACTCGCCGTGCCGCCACCCGGGCGATCACTGTTGTGGCCCGTCTGCCGGCAGCAGCATCTCTGAGGCGCTCGGCGCCGGCGGTGGCGGCACCGGTGTCGACGGTGGGGGCGGCAGGGGCATGGCGGCGCCCGGTATCCGCTCCGGCGGCACGGCCCCCGGCGGTCCCACCGGGTCGCCCGGCAGGCCGGTGTAGGCCGACACCGCGGGCGGGATCTCGGGTGCCGCGGGTTTCGGTCCCTCGCCGCCGGGCGCCAGGCGCGGTTCGGTGTAGAGGACCCTGGCCGGGTCAATCGACTTTTGGATGAACGGGTTGAGGGGAAGGGGCGAGTTGTTGAAGTTGGTTTGTCGCAATCCGGGACCGATGAACAGGGAGCACAGCTTGCCCGATTCGACCGACGTGATGTTCCCGATGGCGCCGATTTGCGTACAGCCCGGTACGCCCAGCAGAACCTGGCCGCCCCAGGTGGGATTCGCCATGTTCATGAGCCCGAATCCTCCCACGATGGTTCCGGTGTCGGCGTTGTAGTCATTGAAGAAGTTGCCGAACGCGTTCGGCGCCGCGTGCAGGACGTTCTCCAGATCCATGTGATGATCGACCAGGTTCTGCGTGACATCGGCCAACCGGGCAATCTGTTCGCTGGTCTGGTTGCGCGTGCCGGCGATGAAGCGCTGCACCTCGCCGACCGCCGTCGACAGATCGGTCAGCGCCGCGTCCAGGTCGGATTTGCTGTCGTTGACGACGCTGGTGAGCGTGGCCAGCCGACCGTTGAACTGTTCGATCTGCACGTTGCTGTCGCGCAGCGCGCCGATAAAGGTCTGCAGGTTTTTGATGATGTCGACGATGTTGCCGCTGCCGTTGGCGAGGATCCGGCCGACCCCGGACAGTTGACCGAGTGTTTGCCGCAGCTTGTCGCCGTTGCCGTCGAGGGCGTTGGCGGCGCTGTCGATGAACCGGCCGACGGATGTGCCCGATACCCCGCTCTTGGGCCCCAAATCCGTTGCCAGCCGCATCAACTGGGTTTTAACTTCGTCCCACTCGACCGGCACCGCGGTCCGTTCGACCGGGATGACCGCGCCGTCGCGCATGACCGGCCCGCTGTCCCGATAGGCCGGGGTGAGTTGAACGTAGCGGGCGGACACCAGGTTCGAGGCGACGATCACCGCCTTCGCGTCCGCCGGAATGGACACGTCGTGGTCGACCTTGAGGATCATCTTGGCCTGTGTGCCCTGCGGCTGAATGGATTTGATGCTGCCGACCTTGACACCCGAAACCCGTACGTCGTCATGGGGATAGATCGCGGTGGCGGTGGTGAAATAGGCGGTGATCGTCCTCTGCCCGAAGAACGTATTGCGGACGACCACGGCGGCTCCGGCGAGCAGGAGCCCGACCAGGGCGACCGCCGTCACGACCGCCAGCCGCTTGCGCGGGATCCGAGAGGTCATTGTGATCCTCCGATCCGTCCGCCCAACGTGCAGCCAGGGCACATTGGAATCAAGTTGTACGGCCAGGGGGTCAGCGCCCGAGGTACCGGCGACGGGAAGCCCGGGCCCTTCGACGTATCGAAGGTGCGGAATCCCCACAGGTAGTCGAACAACTCCTGGAACAGCTGCGGGACAAGGAAGTTCGGGGCGAACGCCTGGTAGGCGTACATACCTGAGATGGCCTCACCAACCGTGACCTGAAATTTCTTGAGGCCCGCCAGCGATTTGGCGATGTTGTCGCGGTTCTTCTCCAGCATCGCGGTGACCGAATTCAATTTTTCCAGCGTCGGTGCCAATGTGGCTTCGTTGTCGTGCACCAATGCCGTCAGCTGCTTGGCCACCGCCGACGTGTTGGCCAGCAGGTCGACGATCTCTTGCCGGCGTGCCACCAGCACTTGAAGCAGAGAATCAGAGTTGAGGATGAGCTTGTTGACCTGCATGCTGCGTTCGGAAAGGACCCCGGTGACGTCGCCGGCACTCTTGAAAAGCTCCCCCAGGTTCTTGTTGCGACTGTTGAGGGTGCGCGACAACCGGGTGAGCGCGTCGAAGGCCGGCCCCATTTGGGGCGCAATCTGATCGAGCGTCGCGGCCAGCGTGTCCAACGACTGATTCAGCGCCGCGGTGTTGGTGCCGGCCGTGTCCGATGTCAGGTCGCTGACCGCTTCGGTCAACGAATACGGCGAGGACGTGCGCGAGACGGGAATGAGAGTCATCGGGTGCATCGTGCCGCTGCCGGCGGACTCCACCGTCAGCATCCGCTCGCCCAGCAGTGTGCCCGTGCGGATGTGCGCGGAAGTCTCCGACCCGAGCAGGACGTTGCCCCTCATCGCGAAGGTCACCAACGCATCGCCGTGGCGCAGCTTCACATCCGACACCGTGCCGACCTTCAGCCCCGACACGATGACGGGGTTGCCCACCGCAAGACCGCCGGCTTCGGTGAACAGCGCCTGGTACCTGACCATCGTCGCCCAGGCGATGAATCGGTCGGGCGACAGGCCCACGAGGATGATCAGCACCGCCAGGACGACGCCGATGAGTCCGGGCTTGACCAGCCCAGCTCCGCGATACTTGAGCATTAGGGTTCGGTGCACCTTCCTGCATCTGACCTGAAGATATTGGCGCGCACGGTCTTGCCGTTGAGATCCGTACCGCGGAGCCCGAATTGGCAGAGGTAGTACGGGATGGTGGCGCCGTTCACGCCGAGTCGAACCAGCTTGCGGTAGTTCTTCGGCGCCTTGGCGATTGCGGTCTCGAGGCGGTCCTTGTCACCCTCGAGTATCGGCGCCAACCGATTCAACTGAGCTATGGTCCCGGACAGCGGCGGTCGGGCCTGGGCAAGCAGGTCCGCCAGCGAGGCGGTTCCCTTGTCCAGCGCGTCAATCGCGGACCCGATCGTGTCGCGATCGTTCGACAGTCCGCTGACAAGCTGCTCGAGGCGATCGACTGCGCCGGAGAACTGTTTGCCGTCCTTGGCAACCGTGCCGATCACCGCGTTGAGGTTGTCGATCAGCTGCTGGACGGTTTGATCGTTGTCGGCCAAGGCATTCGAAAACGACGTCGTCTTGGTGAACAGCGACTCGATAGTCCCGCCTTGGCCCTGGAAGACCTGCAGCAGCCCTGAGGTCAGCGCGTTGACATCGTGCGCATTCAGGCCCTGCGTGACGGGTTTCAGTCCGCCGAGAAGGAGGTCGAGGTCAAGCGCGGGCGCGGTGCGGCTGACGGGGATCTGACCGCCGGAGGACAGCCGCTTGGGCGAGCCCGGCCCATCGACGAGTTCGAGGTAGCGATCGCCCACCAGGTTCAGGTAGCGCACCGCCGCCCGGGTGCCCTCGGTGAGAACGATGTTGCGGTCGGCGTCGAACTTCACTACAACTTTTTTGTCGGGCCGCAGCGAAACGCTGTCGACCGTGCCCACCCGGATCCCGGCGACCCGCACCGACTGCCCCGGCTTGAGCCGCGACACGTCGGTGAACACCGCCGAATACTTGGTCGTCGCGCCCGTTCGGTACTGGCCGAAGATGAAGAACAGGAACGCGGTCAGCATCGCCATGACGACCGCAAAGATCCCGAATTTGATCAGCGTGGCACGTGTTCTCATCCGGGTTGTCCGATCTGAGCGGGATTGCGTGGCGGGCCTGCGATCGGTCCGTACAGCAGCTCCTTGAGGAGGTCGGAGTTGATCAGCAGCTGGGGGTTTCCGTAGTTCACCGGGTTGGCGCCGGTGTCGGCGATCAGCTGCGGTGGGGCCGTATTGAACGGCAGCTTCGGCAGGCCGACGCATTGCGGGCCGCCCGTCGCCGCGACCTTGGGCAGGTTCGTCGGATACCGGTAGCGTTCGGCGCCCCACGTGAGGCTCGCCGAGATGTTGATGCTCGGTTCCGACAACGGCGCCCCGTGCGTTATCTGGATGAGCCCGGCTAAAGCACAGTTGAGCGCCGGGGCGTACTCATTGGTCAGATCGGTGGTCGGCGCCAGCAGATGCACCACATCCGTCAGCGGTTGGCGGTTGGTCGACAAGACGTCGTTGCCGATGTCGGCCAGGCCGATCGCGCTGATCAGCAACGCATCTAGGTTGTGCTGCTCGTCGACGATCGTCTTGCTGATCCGAGTCGCGTTGGAGGCGGTCTTCATCAGGTCGGGTGCCGCGTCGGCATAGGCGTTGGACACCACCGGCAAGACCGAGAGGTCATGCCTGAAAGCGGGCAGGCTCGGCTCCAGCCTGGCGAGAAAGGAATCCAGGTCGCTCAGCGATTGGCCAAGCTGTGGCCCCCGCCCACTGAACGCCTGCGCCAGCGCACCCAGCGACTCGTTGAGCTTCGGCGGATCGATGTGGCTCAGGACCGACACCAGTTGCTGGAATACCGTGTTGATTTCGACCATGACGTGCTGGCCCTGCAACGTCTGGCCGCTGTGTAGCCGCTGTGCCGAGGGCTGGTCGGGCTCGACCAGCAGGACGGACTTGGCGCCGAACACCGTCGACGACGCGATGTCGACAAGCACGTTGCGGGGGATGAAGTGCAGCTGCGACGGATCCATCGCCAAGTGAATGGCCGCTTCCCCATTGGGCAGGGGTTCGATCGAGGCGACCTTGCCCACCTGCACACCGCGCATCTTGACCTTGGCGTCCGGGTTCATGACCAGACCGGCTCGCTTGGAGATCACGGTCACCGGCACCGTCTCGGTGAAGGAGCCCTGAAACAGACCCACCGCCACGGCGAAAATCAGGCCGATGATGAGGACGGTGGCCAGTCCGAGCAAGGGCGGCAGGTAATTCCGTCCGGCCGGCGGCCGCGCATGGCCGGTGCGCGGCGGTCGGCCGGCGACCGCGCCGCGACCCGCTGGAACATTCTGCGTCATTGCTGTTTCACCTCCTCTGCTAACCCGACAGGTTGAAGTTGCCGTTCGTACCGTAAATCGAGAGCGAGACCAACAGCGTCACGGACACCACGACGATGAGCGAGGTGCGCACCGCGTTGCCGGTCGCATTGCCGACACCGGCCGGCCCACCCGAAGCGAAATAGCCATAGTAGGTATGGATCAGCAGGATGGTGAGCGCCATCAGGATGGCCTGCAGGAACGACCACAACAGGTCGATCGGGTTCAGGAACGTGTTGAAGTAGTGCTGGTACAGGCCCTGTGACTGTCCGAGCAGGAACGTCGTGGTGAACTGGCTGGCCACGAACGACAGGATCACGGCGATGCTGTACAGCGGCGTGATAGCCATCATTCCCGCCAGGATCCTGGTGCTCACCAAATAGGCGACCGGTCGAATCGCCATGCTCTCCAACGCATCGACTTCCTCGTTGATCCGCATGGCACCCAGCTGGGCCGTCACCCCGGCACCGAAGGTGGCCGCGAGACCGATCCCGGCGACCACCGGGGCCGCGATGCGTACGTTGATGAACGCGGCCAAAAAGCCCGTCAGCGCCTCGATGCCGATGTTGCCCAGCGAGGTATAACCCTGGATGGCCAGGGTGCCGCCCGCCGCCAGGGTCAGGAAGCCGACGATCACCACGGTCCCGCCGATCATCGCCAAAGTGCCCGCGCCCATGCTGATCTCGGCGATCAGCCGAACGACCTCACGCGTGTAACGGGTGGCCGCGAACGGCACCCCGGCGAGCGCTTTGCCGTAAAACAGGGTGTGGTCACCGATGCGCCCCATCAGGGCGACCGGCCGCTCGAGTTGGCGGGTCAATCGCGGATATGCAGCCCTCAGCGCCATGGTCGTCCTACTTCGCCGTCATCTTGATGCCGATCGCGGTGACAACCACGTTGACGACGAACAGGGACATGAAGGCATAGACCACGGTTTCGTTCACCGCGTTGCCGACGGCCTTGGCGCCTCCGCCGGTGATCGACAGGCCCCGATAGCAGGCGACCAAGCCGGCGATGAGGCCGAAAAGCGCTGCCTTGATGCAGGAGATGACCACCTCCGGCACGCCGGTGAGCAACGTGATACCCGCGGCGAACGCGCCGGGATTAACGTCTTGCACGAAGACCGAAAAGACGTAGCCGCCAAGGACGCCGATGATGACGACGAGGCTGTTCAGCAAGAACGCGACCAACCCGGACGCCAACATCCGCGGTGTCACCAGCCGCTGGATCGGGTTGATGCCCAGCACTTCCATCGCGTCGATTTCTTCACGGATCGTCCGCGACCCCAGGTCCGCACACATGGCCGTGGCGCCCGCGCCGGCCACGATCAACACCGTGACGAGCGGTCCGAGCTGGGTGACGGCGCCGAACGCCGCGCCCGCTCCGGACAGGTCCGCGGCGCCGAGCTCGCGCAACAGGATGTTCAGCGTGAAGCTGACGAGGACGGTGAACGGGATCGCTACTAACAGGGTGGGAGCCAACGACACCCGCGCGACGAACCAGGACTGCTCCAAGAACTCGCGCCACTGGAACGGCCGGCGGAACAGGAACTTGACCGCATCGGCCGACATCGCGAACAAGGCTCCGACGGCATGCATCGGCCCCGACAGGTCGAACTTGAGCCGAAGCGCGGGCAATCCCGTCGACCAGTGGTCAGCTCCCTTGGTTGCCATGGGCGCCAGCCCCTTCCCGCGCTACGAGACCGACAGTCTTGTTGTGGCGCAACGAGTGCGGTACATTCGGCATAATTGACAGCTGTAAAGGCGCGCTGACAAGGGCGAAATGCTCAGAGGGCAGCCAATTTCCGGCATCGGCTTTCGATGTGCAAGCGGCGGCCTCGCTCACGCCAGTCCTCCGTTCCGTTGCGTGAGTTGGCGCTTCAACACGCGGGGCTCCTCGTCTTGAAGCGTCCGGCGATTATGACTCATGCTGCGTCCGGGCGGAGCGAAAAGTGAATAAGCGTTATGCGACATCGCGTGGTCGGCTCCGTGCCGCAACGCACATGCGGCCCAACGGAAGCGACGATCGAATCGAACATGTGAGGGCTAGCTCCAGTCCCGGTAGTACTCAAGTGACGGCGCCGGCCGTCTTGAGCTCGATGATGCGGTCCCAATCAAGTCCGAGTTCCATCAATATTTCGTCGGTCTGCTCAGCGAACCCGGGGGCCGGTCCGGTCTGCGGCGCTGCGACGTCGAACTGTACCGGGTTGGCCACCAACTCGAGCTCACCCGCTTGCACCATGTACTCGTTCGAGCGGATCTGCGCGTCGTCGACGGCTTGCAGGGTGTCCTGCACCGGCGCCCACGGCCCGGACAGCGTGGCGAAGCGTTCGCTCCACTCGGCAAGGGTGCGCGTTGCGATGGCCTTGGTCAGAAGTTCCACCGCGTCCGCCGTATTGGCGGCGATGTCCTCCACCGTCGCGAAGCGCGGATCGTCGGCCAGCTCCGGGAGGTCGACGTGGTGGCACACGTCAGCCCAGAACTTGGTGGGCTGCATCATCACGAAGGAGATGTAGCGGCCGTCCGACGTCGTGTATAGCCCCACCAGTGGATTGTTGGGAGCGCCGTGCACGCCAGGCGGGGGCGCCTCGAGCCGCTGGCCCAGATGCTTTGTCAGCGCGACGGTATGCCCCATCGACCACAGCCCGCTGCCCAGCAGCGACACATCGACGACGGACGGTTCGCCGGTGCGCTCACGTTTGAGCAGCGCGGCCGCGATCCCGCCGGCGAGGTTCGTGCCCGAGATGGTGTCGCCGTAGGCGGGGCCCGGCGGCGCGATCATCCCCGGCATTCCCACCGGGGTGATGGTCGCCGCGGTTCCGGCGCGGCACCAGAACGCGGTCATGTCGTAGCCGCCCTTTTCCGACTCGGTGCCACGCGGGCCGAGCGCGCTGCCGCGGGCGTAGACGATGGTCGGATTGACCGTACGGATGTCGTCGACGTCGATGCCGAACTTCTTCCGATGAGCGGGAAGAAAGCTTGTCAGGAACACATCGGCGCGACGGGCCAGTTCGTAGAGCACTTCCTTGCCCTCGGGCACCGACATGTCCAGGCCGATGCTGCGCTTGCCGCGGTTGGCGTGCTCGATGTTGGGGTTGGGATCGCCTTCGACGCGCAACATCCCGGTCTGCCGGAGCCCGCGCTGCGGGTCGCCGGTCACCGCGTGCTCGACTTTGACCACGTCGGCGCCCCATTCGGCAAGCACCGCGCCCGCCGACGGGACGAACCCGTACATGGCGACTTCCAGGACCCGGATGCCCTCGAGCGGCTTCATGCGCCGGCCCCATTGGCCATCGCCGCGGGAACGGCAAAGGTCTTGCGCTCCAAGAACTCTTCCAACCCGGCTACCCCCATCTCGCGGCCGACGCCCGACTGCTTGAAGCCCCCGAACGGGCTGTCGGCGCCGAAGTAGTTGCCGCCGTTGATCGAAAACGATCCGGTCCGGATCCGGCGCGCCACCGCCAGCGCCCGGTCCTGGTCGCGACTGAACACCGCGCCCGCCAGGCCGTAGATCGAATTGTTGGCGATGCGCACCGCGTCGTCGTCATCGTCGAAGGCGATCACCACGAGCACCGGCCCGAAGACCTCGTCTTGCGCGATCTCGCTGTCGGGATCGACGTTGGTGAGCAGCGTCGGCGCATAGAAGAAGCCAGGGTCGAGGCGCTTGCCACCGGTGACCAGGGTCGCCCCGGCGGCCACGGCGCGCTGAACCATACCGTCGACTTTCTCGCGCTGCCGTTCGTTGATCAGCGGCCCCATGTAGGTCTTGGGGTCGGCCGGGTCGCCATGACTCACCTTGGCGAAGTTCTGGGCGATGAGGTCGACAATTTCGTCGTGGTGCTTTCGGGGCACCAGGAGCCGGGACGTGAGCGCGCACCCCTGGCCCGCGTGGGTGACCATGCTGAAGGCCGCGAACAGTGCCGCGTTGGCGAAGTCGGCGTCGTCGAGCATGATCGCCGCCGACTTGCCGCCCAGCTCCAGGAAGACGCGCTTGACGGTCTCGCTGGACGCGGCCATGATCTTGCGCCCGACATCGGTCGATCCGGTGAAGGTGATGACGTCGACGTCCGGGCTCGTGGTCAGGGCGACACCGGAAGCGGGATCCGACGAACTGAGCACGTTGACCACGCCGGCGGGAATGTCGGTGTGGTTGGCGATCAGCTCGCCGAGCGCCAAGGTGACCAGCGGCGTGTCCGGCGCTCCCTTGAGCACGACCGTGCATCCCGCGGCCAGCGCCGGTGCCAGCTTGGCGAGCGCGAGCTGGTTCGGATAGTTGTAGGCGATGATGGCGCCCACCACTCCGGCGGCTTCTTTCTCCACCCAGCGGTGGTGGCGCATGCCCCGCGATTCCCGTTCGCCGAGGTTCTCGGAGAACTGATAGGTGCGCAGCAAGTCCGCGTAGAAGCGCACGATGCCGATCGGCTCGTCGAGCTGAGCACCTTGGGTCAGCGCGCGCGTGGCGCCGACTTCGGCGATGGTGAGCTCACGCAACTCGTCGGCGTGCTCGACGAGCGCGCGGTGCAGTTGGTCGAGGCAGCGGAGGCGCAACTCGACATCGGTGGGCCAGTCGGTGCTGTCGAACGCGTGCCGCGCTGCCGCGATCGCGGCTTTGGCCTCCTCGACCCCGGCGTCCGGAGCGTGCCCGATGACCGCGCCCGTCGCGGGGTTGATCGAAGGGAAGGCCTTGCCGGTGGCGACGAGCCTGCCGTCGATCAACAAACGGCGATCTGCGCCCGACTCAGGCGCGGCATCCGCGATGGTCGCTGTGGACCCAACGGCGGGTTCTGCCGTGTCCTGGGCAGGCATGCCGGTACCCCCTCGTGTGGTGACGATCACGATAATTTCATTCTCTTCCCCGGCGAATCTTACATTCGAGTTTCGATAATTCAAGAAAGTCTCAGGAATGAGATCGAGGTGCTGACCAGCGGCGCAAACGCCTAGAAGTTGCCCCTGCGGCGCTCCCGGCGCAGGCCGAACACGGTTTCGCGGGCGTGTTGCACGCCACTCCGCGAGGAGAGTAGGGTTCTCATAATTGTAAGGGAGATTCTTTGTGGCTGAAATGGCCCCCGTCGGAGTAGAGGCCTCAACATGAAGACTGCGGTGGTCACCGGTGGCGGATCCGGCATCGGGCTTGCCGTCGTGCAACGCCTGCGCGCCGACGGCTTGAACGTCGCCACCATCGACTTGCGGGCGTCGGACGCCGACTTCACCTTCACCGCCGACGTGACCGACCGCTCGCAAGTGGATGCCGCGCTGTCGGCCATCCGCGCCCAACTCGGACCGGTGACCGTTCTGGTCAACGCCGCCGGACTCGATGGCTTCAAGAAGTTCCACAACATCACCTTCGAGGACTGGCGGCGGGTGATCGACGTCAACCTCAACGGCGTCTTCCACACCGTGCAAGCGGTGCTGCCCGACATGGTCGAGGCCGGGTGGGGACGCATCGTCAATATCTCTTCGTCGAGCACGCATTCCGGCGCCCCCTACATGAGTCACTACGTGGCGGCCAAGTCGGCGGTCAACGGCCTCACGAAGTCGCTGGCGCTCGAGTACGGACCCAAGGGCATCACGGTCAACGCCGTGCCGCCCGGCTTCATCGACACCCCGATGCTGCGCGCCGCGGAGAAGAACGGCTTTCTCGGCGACATCGATGAGACCATCGCCCGGACCCCGGTCCGCCGCATCGGCACACCCGAGGACATCGCCGCGGCATGCGCGTTCCTGGTGTCCGAGGAAGCCGGCTACATCACCGGTCAGATCTTGGGCGTCAACGGCGGTCGTAACACCTGAGCGGTGGCGATTCGTCGACGGTGCCCGGCAAACCAGCATCAGGTGAGAGGAGACAGCCGTGAAGGTTTGGGTGGATTCAGAACGATGCCAGGGGCATACCCTGTGCGCGATGATCGCTCCGGATTCGTTTCAGCTCAGCGACATCGACGGCAGCTCGTCGGCGATCGACGAGGTGGTGCCCGCCGATCGGGAGGACCAGGTTCGTGAAGCGGCGCAGTCCTGCCCGGAGCAGGCGATCATGATCACCGAAGACTGACTGAGCCGACACCGAAGTCTTTAGCAGCGAAACACCGAGGGAGACAGAGCGTTGAGTGTCGACGACGTCGTCAACGACGGCGACCGCAAGAAGAACCGATACCACTTCGATCGGCATTCTTCCGAGTACCGGTCGCAGTTCAAGACGATCACCGAAGAGATGCACGCCAAGTGCCCCATGGCCTGGACGGAAACCTATGGCGGCCACTGGGTGGCAGCCGGCAGCCACGAGGTCTTCGAGCTGGCGCGCTGCCCCGCGGTCTCCAACGACCACGACCTCCACGGCGAACGCCGTGGCTATAAAGGTATTTCGATCCCCACGGCCAGCCGCGTCAGCGCGGTTCGCGGCGGCATCCTGGAAATGGACGACCCCGAGCACCGCACCTACCGGACCGTGCTCAACCCGTATCTGTCCCCGGCCGCGATCAAGCGGTGGGAGCCGTTCATCGACGACGTGACCCGCGCCTGCCTCGACGAGAAGATCGAGGGTGGCAGCATCGACTTCGTCGACGACCTCGCCAACATCGTGCCCGCCGTCTTCACCCTCGCCATGCTCGGCATCCCGCTGAAGAAGTGGAACATGTACAGCGAGCCGGTGCACGCCGCGGTCTACACGCCCGAGCACTCCCCCGACATCGAGCGCGTCACCGCGATGCACCGGGAGATGGGGCTCGACATGGTCAACAACATGATCGAGATCCGCGCGAACCCGCGGCCAGGCATCGTCAACGGCCTGCTCGAGATGCGCATCGACGGTGAGCCCGCACCGGAGCTGGAGATCCTCGGCAACCTCGGGTTGGTCATCGGCGGTGGCTTCGACACCACCACCGCCCTGACCGCCCACTCGCTGGAATGGCTTTCGGAGCACCCGCAGCAACGGCAGCTGCTCAGCGATGAGCGCAAAACTCTGCTCGACCCCGCGACCGAAGAGTTCCTGCGCTTCTTCACCCCGGCGCCCGGGGACGGCAGGACCTTCTCCGACGACACCGAACTCGACGGCACCCAGTTCAAAGAGGGCGAGCGGCTGTGGATCTCGTGGGCGATGGCCAACCGCGACCCCTCGGTGTTCCACGACCCGGACGAGATCATCCTCGACCGTAAAGGTAACCGGCACTTCAGCTTTGGGCTGGGTGTCCACCGGTGCATCGGGTCGAATGTGGCACGCACGGTGTTCAAATCCATGCTCACCGCGGTCCTCGACCGGATGCCCGACTACAAGTGCGATCCCGAGGGGACCGTCCACTACGAGACGATCGGTGTCATCCAGGGCATGCGCAAGCTGCCGGCCACCTTCACGCCCGGTCGCAAGGTCGGGGCCGGCCTGGACGAGACACTCGAAAAGCTCCAACGCATCTGCGACGAGCAAGAGCTCGCCCTTCCGATCACCGAACGCAAGGAAGCCGCCGTCATCGACTAGGCAGGACCGGCCGGATCAGGGCGTTGACGGCCGCAATTTTTCCGAGTAGGCCTGTGCAGCGTGACCGCCCCCTATATTTGGGCCGGAGCGTGTACGGAGATGGGAGACGCAACGGTGAAGCGATTCGCAATGAGCCTTGCGCTTGCCATGGCCGCGCTGACCATGACGCCGACGGCCCACGCGGACATGCTGTATGCCAACTACAGCGTGAACTCGGACCGGGATCCCGGCCATTTCTGGGTTTGGTCGATCAACCCGTGCTTCCCTAATCAGCCCGGATGCCTGCAGATATACGCGACCCCGCAGCCCAACGGGCAGGCGACGGTCTACCGGGGAGAGGCCCGCCTGTCCAACGGCCGCTACACCATGGCCGTTGACGTGCCCGACGGTGTGCGCTGCGTGGTCCAGTTCTTTCCCTCGCACGACGTTTACTCGTGGGATGCGGTGACGCTGACGGGTCAGGTCGACTCGACGTTCGACACGGGCTGCGGTGGCGCACCGGGGGGCACCAACAGTTGGCCGTTCTCGCTCGTGCGATTCTAGCCGCGTGAGAGGTACAGGAGTCAGTAAGCACGATGGCTGAGGCCAAAGAACCGCCGCGCGATTCGGCCAGCTCGAAAGCCGATGCGAGGGCATTGCTCGAGGAAGCCGAGGCCGAAGCAGCCGAGGCCGAAGCGCTGGCCGCCGCGGCGCGGGCTCGCGCCCGTGCCGCCAGGCTCCGGCGCGAGGCGCTGGCCGAAGCCGAAGCCGAGAAAGAGGCCCAGAAAGCGGCTGAGGCAAAGGCCGCCGAGGAGGAGTCCTCGGACGCCCAAGAAACGGTAGCCGCCGACGAGGAAGCACCCGCCGGCGCCGAGGCAAAGGCCAACGAGGACGTCGCCGACACCGCCGACGCCGACGAGGCGGAGACCGACAAAGATGAGGTCTCCGACGAAACCCCCGAAGGTGCGGAACCAGAATCCGAGCCGGCCCGCTCACGACGACGCTTGCGCCTCCCGTCGTTGTCCGTGACGTGGAAAGCAGCCGTCATCCTGCTCATCTGCGCCTTCGTCGCGGCCAGCGGATACATGATGTGGAACCGCCATCAAGTCAACGAACGCAACCAGCGCGCCGCGAACTTCATCGCCGGAGCCAGGCAGGGTGTCGTCAACCTGACGTCCATGGATTTCAACAAGGCCAAGGAGGACGTCCAGCGGGTGATCGACAGCTCGACCGGCCAGTTCCACGACGACTTCCAGGCGCGCGCAAAAGATTTCACGACCGTCGTCGAGCAGTCCAAAGTGGTTACCCAGGGCACCGTGAATGCGGCGGCCGTGCAATCCATGAACGGGGATGCCGCGTTGGTTCTCGTCGCCGCGACATCGCACATCACCAACGCCGCGGGCGCCAAGGACGAACCCCGCAATTGGCGGCTCAAGGTGACCATCAAAAACGATGGCGGGCAATACAAGATGTCCAACGTGGAGTTCATCCCATGAGCGAGGACGAGCCCACCATCGACACTGCCGACGACACCGCCGAACAAACCGAGCGCAGCGAAACCAGTGCCCCGCGCCCGCGGCGCAGGGTGAAAATCGTTCCGGTTGTTCTGATTGTGCTGCTGCTGCTTTCCGGTGGCTGGGCGGCGTGGCTGTACTTCAAGCAGTACCGGCCCGACAAACAGACCGATGCCAGCGTCGCGAGCGCGGTCGTCAATGCGGCGTCCGACGGGACGGTCGCGCTGCTCTCCTACTCACCCGATTCTCTTGACAAAGACTTCGCCGCCGCCAAGTCGCACCTGTCCGGCGACTTCCTGTCGTACTACAACCAGTTCACCGAACAGATCGTGGCTCCGGCAGCCAAGCAGAAGTCACTGAAAACCAACGCTCGGGTGCTGGGGGCCGCGGTTCAGGAGTTGCATCCGAATTCGGCCGTCGTGCTGGTGCTGGTCGATCAGAGCACCACGAGCAAGGACAACCCCGACCCGGCGATGGCCTCCAGCAGCGTGCTGGTGAGCCTGAGCCAGGTCAACGGCAAGTGGCTGATCACCAAATTCGATCCCGTCTAGACGGTCGGTTGGGCTCGCGGTTGCGGCGCCGTGTCATCGAGTGTGATTCCGCGGCGTTGACTCTGCGCTGAGACCAGGACACGCCACCGGCCGCCACGCTCAAAGCCGTGGCGTCACATGCTGCGGCGCCCCCCAGCCGCACGCCAAGAATCCACCAAGGATTCGCCGAGCGCGGCATTCGATCCTTTTCCCACGCAGCTTTCAGGGCTGGCAGCTGAGAGGAGGAATCGCGATGTCGCCACTGGGCAACCACATATCTCTGATGCACGGTTGGGTGCCGATCACGGCCCAGGTCGTCGCCCCGCTTTCGCTGGCACTGGCCGCCGGATGGCGCTCGCGCCGCTGGCGGCTGCTCTCGCTGCCGATCGCGGCCGCCGTCGGGGTCATGGCGGCCGTCGGGGCGCACCGTTGCCTCGGCGCGCCGGTGCCGCGGGCACTGTATGTGTGGATGGCATTGGCCGGCATGGCCGCGGCGGTCCTGGTCCTGGGCTGGCGCGGTGCGCGTTGGTGGCGGCGCGGCCTGTCGATCCTGGCGGTTCCGCTGTGTGCGCTCTGCTCGCTGCTGGTCCTCAACCAATGGGTCGGCTATTTCCAGACGGTGCAGAGCGCGTGGAATCACTTCACCTCCGTTCCGCTGCCCGACCAAACCGACAAGGCCACCGTCGCCACGCTCGCGGCGAAAGGCGCCAAGCCGCCCCACGGCAGCCTCGTGCCGGTGACGATCCCCGCAGACGCGTCGCACTTCCAGCACCGCGAGGAACTCGTGTACCTGCCGCCGGCGTGGTTCGCCAGCTACCCGCCACCGCAGCTGCCGTCGGTGATGATGATCGGCGGCGTGATCAATACGCCCGCCGACTGGGTGCGCGCCGGCAATGCCGTGGACACCATCGACGCCTTCGCGGCCACACATGGCGGCAACGCGCCGGTGCTGGTGTTCGCGGACCCGGGCGGGGCGTTCGACAACGACACCGAATGCGTTAACGGCAGCCGGGGCAACGCCGCCGACCACCTCACCAAAGACGTTGTGCCCTATGTGGTCTCGAACTTCGGAGTCAGCCCGGACCCGTCCCGCTGGGGCGTCGTCGGCTGGTCGATGGGCGGAACATGCGCGGTCAACCTGACCGTCCGGCACCCCACCCAGTTCAGCGCGTTTGTCGACATCGAGGGCGACCTGACCCCGAACACCGGAACCAAGGAACAGACCATCGCCGATCTGTTCGGCGGGAACGCCGAAGCGTGGGCGGAGTTCGATCCGACGACGGTGATCAACCGCCACGGCCATTACACCGGGGTCTCCGGTTGGTTCGCGATCTCCTCGGGCGGTACACCGACGCCACGACGCGACATCACCACCATCGATTCCGCCGCAATGGCTCTCGCGAGCCGCGGCGCCGCCACCGACCCGACCAACCAGTCCGCGGCCGCCGCGTCCCTGTGCGCCCTCGGCCGCGCGAAGGGCATCGACTGCGCAGTGGTCGCCCAGAGCGGAAAACACGACTGGCCGACCGCCGGCACGGCCTTCGCCACCGCGTTGCCGTGGCTGGCCGGTCAGCTGGACACGCCGGATGCACCCCGGATCCCGTTGCCCAGCAAGACGTCTGGGCGGACCCTTTGATGCGCGCGCTAGCCGCGCGGGAGGCCGAGCACCCGCTGGGCGATGATGTTGCGCTGGATTTCCGACGTGCCGCCGGCGATGGTCCCGGAAAAGCTGCGGGCGAAGCGCTCAAACCAGCTGGAGAAGTAGTGATCGAGGTTCATGTGCGCATACGGCCCGGTCTGGCCCGGATGGATGAGCCCCTCGGCGCCCGCCGAGGTCAGCGCCAATTCCATTCCACGCAACTCCGCTTCGGAACCGAGCAGCTTGAGCACCGAGATCGCGGCCACATCGTCGTCGCCGCGGGCGGTGCGGGCCAGCGCGGCCGAGCCCAACAGGCGTAACGCCTGCCGGTCCATGATCGTCGTGGCGAACTGGTCGCGCTCGACGTCGGTAGCGGGGCGGAAGTCGTCGATCATGTTCTCGAGGCGGTCCGCGAAGCCCAGCCACATCATGGTGCGCTCGTGGCCCAGCGAACCGTTGGCCACCATCCATCCCTGGTTGAGTTCCCCGACCAGGTTCTCGGCCGGCACCCGCGCGTCGGTGAAGAAAACCTCGTTGAAGTCCGTGTCGTCGATCGAGCAAATCGACGGGAAGGGCCGGCGCACGACACCGGGGGTGTCGGTGGGGATGACCAACGCGCTGATTCCCTTGTGCTTGGGCGCATCTGGGTCCGTCCGCACGAAGGTCAACAAGAAGTCGGCGTCGTGGGCCCCCGACGTCCACACCTTCTGCCCGTTGACGACGAAGTGATCACCGTCGAGCACCGCGCGGGTGCGCAGCGATGCCAGGTCAGAACCCGCGCTGGGCTCGCTCATCCCCAGCGACGCGGTCATCTCGGCGCGCAGGACGGGCACGGCCCAACGCTGCTTCTGCTCGTCGCTGCCGAACGACAATAGCGATGCCGCAACGATATTCACGCCCTGCGGGTTGAAGCTGTGATAGATCCGGCGGCGGCTCAGTTCCTCCAGGTAGACGAACTGCTGCAGCACCGTCGCGTTGCGGCCGCCGAATTCCGGCGGCTGGCTCGGCAACAACCAGCCGTTGTCGAAGAGCAGCCGCTGCCAACGACGAGCCCACTCCGGCATGTGCGAAACCGATCGCGGGCGCTCGTTCGTTTCGCTTGCCGGAGGCAGGTTTTCGTCGAGGAAGGCCGAAAACTCGGACCGGAACGCCTCGACGTCGGGATCAAAAGTCAGCTGCACGATATTCCTCAGCGATCCGGGCCCGATGCTCCGCCGCGCCGCCCAGCATGAGTTCGCCCGCTTTCGCGCGCTTGAGCGCGAACTGCAGGTCGTTCTCCCACGTGAATCCCATGGCGCCGTGCAGCTGTAAGCCATGGCGGAAGACCAGCGACTGGCACTCGCCCGCCGAGGCCTTGGCCATCGCGGCCGCCAGCCGGCGGCGGGGATCGTCGGCCGCGATCGTCAATGCGGCGAAGTACGCCAACGCCCTTGCCCGTTGCACCGCGACGTGCATGTCGGCGGCCTTGTGCTGCACCGCCTGGAACGAGCCGATCGGCACCCCGAACTGCTGGCGGCTACCCACGTGCTCGAGCACCAGGTCGAGGATGCGTTGGCAGGCGCCGACCATGGTGATTGCCATGCCCGTCAACGCAATATGGTGCGCGCGCTCGTGGTCGACGGTGAGCCGGGCGGTGTCGGGGACCCGGACCTCGCCGAACGACAGGTCGGCCACGTGCAGCACGGGGTCGAAGACCGCCGAGCGCCGGGCCGACACCTGGCTGGACGCGACGATGAACACGCCCGCGTCGGTCACCACCGCCAGCTGGTCGACGCGGTCGCCGTCGAGCACATGGCGCGCCGTTCCGTCCAACACCCAACCTTCGGCGTCGCGGTAGGCCACCACCCCGCCGTACACCGCCGTGCCCGACTCGTGCGGGTCGAAGCGATCCGCCACCAGCGGCGCGAACTGGCTCATCGTCGCCAGGAACGGTGTGGGGTCCGTCGCGCGGCCCAGCTCTTCGAGAACGATGGCGAGCTCGACCGTGCTCTCCGGGTCGTTCAGCTCGGTCCAACCCTGATCCACGTAGGACTTCCACAGGGGGCTCGGGTCGACGCCTTCTTCGGCCACACTGCGCACCAGCGAGGGCGGGCACTGCTTGGTGACGGCCTCGCGCACCGTGTCCTGCCACAGTCGCTGATCAGCATCGAACTCCAACAGCATCCGCGCCGCCTCTCGTCGTGACTGTCACGGCGAGAATATCATTCTCGGTTGCGGAAGTAATAATCTCTGAATCCGGGCATGGGCTCACCGGACGACGCGTGACGAGCCGAATTGCTCCCGCACCTAGCCGCTGGTCAGCAACCCCTCGGCGGCGCCGTCCCAGCGGTCGAGGTTCACGAACTCGGCCAGCGGGCGGCGGCGCAGCGGCCCGTGATTGCCTTTGGGCCATCCGACCACGATGTGGCCGGCGACCATCCAGCCCTCGGGGATACCGACGGCGTCGCGCAGCAGTTGCTCGCCGCCATAGGAGGCCCAGCTGGTCATGCAGGCTCCGAGTCCCTGGGCGCGGGCGGCCAGCAGAAAGTTCTGCATGGCGGGGAAGATCGAACCGCCGAGCAGCAGTTCCGACGCCGTCGGGTAATGCGCCTGCGTGAACAACACCGACGTGAATTCACCGGCGCGGTCGTGCAATTCGTAGGTCGCACGGTAGGTCCGGGCGCGACGGCTGTCGTCGGCGTCGGCGGGCCGGCTCATTCCGTAGACCGGCTCGATCACCTCCAGCGCATGGGCGGCGGCCTTGGCCACCACGGCGCGCTGCTCGGGCGAGCGCAGCACCACGAAACGCCAGCCCTGGGCATTGGCACCCGAGGGCGCCCACCGTGCCGCCTCGAGGCACCGCGTCAGGGTCGCGTCGTCCACCGGTTCGTCGGTGAAGCGCCGGATCGTTCGGGCGGTCGCCATCACTTCCCAGACGTCAGCGCTTGCTCCGGTCATCGCTTCTCCTCAACGCCGAGGGTCGTTCCACTCGTATTTCTGTCCATCGCAAGTGAATTGGGCGATGGTGGCCTGCCGCCGGGTACGACGAGGCGAGCGGGCAGGTCGGTGTGAACCTCGACTGTAGACCTCGCGGAGACGGCGCGGTGCAAGACTGCGCTCAGGCAACTGGAGCTCAGCGGCGCCCTCGGCAACCACCGAGGGCCGCCGCACTCGGAGTGGAGGAGGAAGGCATTGGATCGCGAAACGTATGACCGGGGGCGGCAAATCCGCTCCGACGTGCTGGGCGCGGAGTACGTCGACCGCGCGCTGGCCGGGGCAAACGACTTCACCAAGCCCCTACAGGATCTCGTGACCGAGTACTGCTGGGGCGCCGTGTGGGGCCGCGAGGAGCTGCCGCGCAAGACCCGCAGCATGCTCAACCTGGCGATGATCTCGGTGCTCAATCGGCCCAACGAATTACGGATGCACGTCAAGGCGGCGCTGACCAACGGTGTCTCCCGCGAGGAGATCCGCGAGATCTTTCTGCAGGTGGCCATTTACGGCGGCGTGCCGGCGGCCGTCGACAGCTTTCGCATCGCGGGCGAGGCGTTCGCCGAGCTGGACCGAGGCTAGGGGGCATCATGGAAGTCGGGTTCATCGGGTTGGGAAACATGGGCTTTCCCATGGCATGCCGCCTTATTCAGGAAAAGCACGACGTCGTCGCGTTCGACACGCGCGGCTCGGCGCTCGAGCGCATCGTCGCGCTGGGGGCGCGCCCGGCGTCGTCGCCCAAAGAGGTCGCCGATCGCGCCGACACGGTGCTGGCCAGCCTGCCCACGCCGGGCGTATCGCTGGAGGTGGCCACCGGGCCGGCGGGCGTGATCGAGGGCGAACGGATCAAGCGCTATGTCGACTTGTCCACTGTCGGCAGCCAAATGGCGATGCAGATCCACGACCTGCTCGCCGAACAGAGCATCGCGCGGATCGACAGCCCGGTCAGCGGCGGGGTGGGCGGCGCCGAGAAGGGGACGCTGGCGCTCATGGTGTCCGGCCCGCGCGACGAATTCGACGCCGTCCGAAGGATCCTCGAAGCCCTCGGCCGGCCCGTGTATGTCGGGGACAAACCCGGCTCCGCGCAGACGATGAAGCTGGCCAACAACATCTTGGCGGCCACCGTCTTGGCCGCGACGGCCGAAGTGGTCGTCATGGGAGTCAAAGCGGGGCTCGATCCGGGCGTGATGATCGAGGTGCTCAACGCGGGGTCGGGCGCGACGAGCGCAAGCCGCGACAAGTTTCCCCGCGCGATCCTGCCGCGCACCTTCGACTACGGCTTTGCCACCGGCCTGATGGTCAAGGATGTGCGTCTGTACCTCGACGAGGCGAGGTCGCTCGGCGTGCCGGCCGAGGTTGCGGAGACGACCGCCCGGCTGTGGGAGGCCGTCGCCCGCGACGAAGGGCCCGATTCCGATTTCACGACGGTGATCAAACCGCTCGAGAGGGCCGCGGGCGTCACGGTGGGCCCGTCCCCGGCCTAGCCCGCGCGGCGCAGACCTCGCGGATCGTATCCCTGAACAACCCGGAGAATGGTATTATCCGTAATGAAGAACGACACTTGCCCGGGAGCCCACAAAAAGCCCGCTACCAGCTATAACGACTAAACGGAATGCTTACCGAAAACCTATTGATTGAGCGCTCAGCAAAATGTTAGATTGGCTATTCACATGACCTCGCACGGCTCGCTGTTGGCCGCCGGAGCCGAAGGGTTGCTCTCGTGATCACACACGCTGACGGGACAAGCACACCGCTGATCGACGCGAGCGTGCACATCTTCTTCCCGTCGAATAAGGCGCTGCGGAAAACCCTCCGCGAACCGTTCAAGAGTCGCGGCTTCCCCGACTACGAGATGGACTGGTACGGGGCCCCCGGTGGCGAGTACGCGCCCAACACCGAGGGACCCGACCGGCAGTACCCCGGATCGGATCCGGAATTCGTTGCTGCTGAACTGTTTACGAAACGCGGGGTCGACGTCGCGGTCCTGCATCCGATGGCTCGTGGCATCATGCCGGACCGGCACCTGGGCAGCGCGCTGCACGCCGCGCACAACGAAATGATGGTGTCCAACTGGCTGGAGTCCAGCGAGTTCGGCGACCGGTTCCGCGGCACCATCCGGGTGAATCCCGACGACATCCCCGGCGCTTTGCGCGAGATCGAGCGATGGCGTTCTCATCCGCGCGTGGTTCAGATCGGCGTCCCGCTGCAGTCCCGCGAGCTGTACGGCAAGCCGCAGTTCTGGCCCATCTGGGAAGCGGCGGTCGATGCCGGGCTTCCCGTCGCCGCGCATATCGAGGTCGGGTCGGGCATCGCGTTTGCGCCGACGCCGTCGGGGAACACCCGGACCTACGAGCAGTACGTCAGCTTCATGGCGCTGAACTACCTGTATCACCTGATGAACATGATCGCCGAGGGAGTTTTCGAGCGGTTCGACGGCCTCAAGTTCGTGTGGGGCGATGGCGCCGCCGACTTCGTGACGCCGTTCATCTGGCGGATGGACACGTTCGGCCGGCCGCACCTGGAGCAGACGCCGTGGTCACCGCGGATCCCCAGCGACTACCTGCCCGGTCACGTGTATTTCGTCCAGGGCAGCCTCGACGGCCCCGGCGACGTGGAGTTCGCCGGCGAATGGTTCGGCTTCACCGGCAAGGACGACATGGTGATGTTCGGCTCCAGCTATCCACACTGGCAGTGTGGCGATATCACGAAGCTGCCCAGCGCTCTTTCCGCCGAACAACGCGAGAAGTTGTGCTGGCGTAATGCGGCGCAGCTCTACGGCATAGACATACCCGCCGGGGTGGGCGCACAGTAGAAGTACGACGTGAGACACAGGAGTTTCAGATGAGTTTGACCCATTCTCAGGAGCGGCTTCCCGCCGCCGAGCGCATCGCCGTCCGGTGCGTCGACTCGGACGTCCACCCGGCACCCAAGCGCGGAGAGCTCCTCCCGTATATCCCCGAGCCCTGGCGCAGCAAATACTTCCTGACTCGCAACGTGGGTGAGCAGATCTACTACGACGCACCGGACTACGCGCACTCGTATGCGATGCGGGTGGACTCCTTCCCCGCCAACGGTGAGTTCCCTTGCAGCGACCCGGACTTGGCGTTTCGCCAGCTGATCATGGAGGCCGGTTCCGACATTGCGATCCTGGAACCGGCGGCGTACCCGGCGCGCATTCCCGAAGCGCAACACGCGATGTCGGCCGCGCTCAACGACTGGCAGGCCAATCACTGGCTGGACAGCCACAACAACTGGCACGAGCGGTGGCGCGGTTCGATCTGCCTGGCCATCGAGGAGCCGGAAGAGTCGGTACGCGAGATCGAGCGCTGGGCCGGACACCCGTTTATGGCGCAGATCCTGATCAAGGCCGAGCCGCGGCCGTCCTGGGGTCATCCCAAATACGACCCGATCTGGGCGGCCGCAACCAAGCACGACATCACGGTGAGTTGTCACCTGTCGCGCAGCCACTTCGACGAGCTGCCGATGCCGCCGGTGGGCTACCCGAGCTACAACCACGATTTCATGGTCACCTACTCGCTGTTGGCCGCCAACCAGGTGATGAGCCTGATCTTCGACGGAACGTTCGACCGGTTCCCGACGCTGCGGATTGTGTTCGTCGAGCACGCGTTCAGCTGGATCCTGCCGTTGATGTGGCGCATGGATTCGATCTACGAAGCCCGCAAGTCGTGGGTGGACATCAAGCGCAAGCCGTCCGAATACGTCAAAGACCACATCAAGTTCACCACCCAGCCGCTGGACTACCCCGAAGACAAGACCGAGCTGACGCGCGCGCTGGAATGGATGGAGTGCGAGAAGATTCTCCTCTTCTCCTCGGACTACCCGCACTGGACGTTCGACGACCCGCGCTGGTTGGTCAAGCACCTGCCCAAGCACGCCCGCGACGCGGTGATGTACAAGAACGGCATTGCGACTTACCACCTGCCCGAGACCGTTCCGGTTCTCGAGGGTCAGATCCGGGTGCTCTGAATTGACCACCCAAGAGGAAGGGGCAACCACGCGGCGCCCCGAGCCCCGACTCGCCCAGGGGCGCGAGCATGTTGTCGCCACCGTCGACGAAATCCCGCCCGGCACACACAAACTGGTGCCGATCGGACGTCACGGCGTCGGCGTCTACAACGTCAACGGCACCTTCTACGCCATCGCGAATTACTGCCCCCACCAAGGCGGCCCGCTGTGTTCGGGACGTGCCCGGGGACGCACGATCGTCGACGAGACCGCGCCCGGCGACTCGGTCATGGTGCGCGACCTCGAGTACATCTATTGCCCATGGCACCAATGGGGTTTCGAGCTGGCGACCGGCACCACCGCGGTCAAGCCGGAATGGAGTATCCGCACCTACCCGGTGCGTGTCGTCGGCAACGACGTTTTGGTACAGGCCTAACAACAGGAGAATCGGGTGCCTTCAATCGAGATCAACGGGGGAAATGTCGTCTACGAAATCCTCGGTGACTCAGGCGATCTCATTGCCCTGACACCAGGCGGCCGGTTCAGCATGGAAATCCCCGGCCTGCGTCCGCTGGCCGACGCCCTGGTCGCGGGCGGCTATCGGGTGTTGCTGTGGGACCGGCCCAACTGCGGCGCCTCGGACGTGCAGTTCTACGGGCAGAGCGAGTCCCACATGCGCGCCGAGACGCTGCACAAGCTGGTGACGGGTCTGGGCTTCGAGCGCTGCATCCTCGCCGGAGGCTCGGGCGGGGCAAGGGATTCCATGCTGACCGCGATGCTCTACCCCGAGATGGTCACCAAGCTCGTGGTGTGGAACATCGTCGGCGGCACCTACGGCACCTTCGTGCTCGGTTCGTTCTACATCATCCCCAGCATCCTCGCGGTGCGCGGCACCGGCATGGACGGCGTGGTGAAGGTCGCCGAATGGCGCGAACGCATCGAGGAAAACCCGGACAACAAGCAGCGATTCCTCGAATTCGACTCCGCTGAATTCCTCAAGGTGATGCTGCGCTGGCTCAACGCCTTCGTTTCCAAGCCGGGACAAACGATTCCCGGCGTCGAGGACGAGATGTTCGACCGGATCACGGTTCCCACCTTGATCATTCGTGGCGGCGAGAACGACATGGATCACCCCAAGCGGACGTCGCTGGAGGTCAGTTGTTTGATCAAGGGATCAAAGCTCATTGATCCGCCCTGGCCGGAGGACGCCTGGGAGCGCGCGTCCGAAGACCGCGCCGCGGGCAGGGTGCAGCATTTCAACATGTTCGACACATGGGTGCAGGCGGCGCCCGCGATCCTCGAATTCCTGGACTCGTAATGTCCCTACACGGTGCGAATGTGGACCTCGCAGTTGAGCGACGCCTCCAGCGCCGTGTGCACCCGGCTTTCCGGAATCCGCTCGAGGTCCTTCTCTTGGAGCGTCACGTGCACGACGTCGAAGCCGTCATCGCCGGGGGTCCGCTCGATGTCTCCGGTCAGCCCGAACGCGGACAGCACCCCGTGCGCGTCGTCGTCGGTCCCCCGGCTGACGAACGTGATCACACCCGGGCGGGGGACGGTGCCGAACGCCTTGGCGCACACATCGATTGCCGCTGTTTGCGCGGCCCCGCCGTCTTCGGCCGCGATGAGCAATTCGACCTCGCGACGGCGCACCGGCATGGCGGCCAGGTCGTTTTTGACGACGCCGGCACCCACCGCGGCGGCGAGCTCGTGGAGAGCTGCCATGCCGTCACGTAGTTGTGCGGGCGTGAGCCCGCTTTCCGGGTCGACATTGACACGCACCACCGCAGTTCGCATGTGTGCAAGCCTAACTAAGACGATGGCAGGCCAGCTTTGAACACCGCGCAGTCCACAATCACCACCGCCGTCCCCGCTGGGTGCTCACCGCGTCTGCTGTCCGGACAGACCGGCCGCGAAGACCTGGCCAGCTACCAGCAGGCCGGTGGCTATCAGCCAGTGACCGACACCGACGCGTTGCTGCGCGAGGTGGAGGCGAGCGGACTGGTCGGCCGGGGCGGTGCGGCCTTTCCGCTTGCGGTGAAGTTGCGTACGGTGCGCGAGAATGGGCGCCTGCTGGCGCACACCGGTGGTCCGGTCGTCGTCGCGAACGGCGAAGAGGGGGAACCGGCGTCGATCAAAGACCGCTGGCTGCTGCGCAATCGGCCGCACCTGGTCTTGGACGGACTTCGCTCGGCCGCGACGATTGTCGGCGCCGACCGCGCCTACATCTATGTGTCGGACCCGGAATCGGCGCACAGTGTCGAGACCGCACTCGGCGAACTGGGCCCCGACGCGCTCGGCATGACGATCATCATGCTGACGGTGCCGGCCGGCTACGTGGCCGGCGAGGAGACCGCCGCGGTCCGCGCGATCAACGGCGGCCCGGCCAAGCCAACGGATAAGCCGCCCCGCCCATTCGAGGCGGGCGTCGATGACCGGCCCACCTTGGTGAGCAATGTCGAGACCTTGGCCAACCTGCCCTACCTGCAGCTGCACGGCTCGGCCGCGTTCCGCGCGCAGGGCACGCCGTTGTCGCCGGGCACCTTCCTGGCCACCATCACCGGGGCCGGGCGCCCGCCGGTCCTCTACGAGCTCCCCCACGGCCTGCCGTTCACCGAACTACTTGCCCTGCATGGCGTTCCGGCCGACCAGGTGCGGGGAGCGTTGATGGGCGGCTATTTCGCCGGCCTGCTCAACCGCTCGGTGCTGGAGACAACGCTGGATCACGAGACGATGCGACGGGTGGGCAGCGGTCTGGGCTGCGGCGCGATCTCGGTCATCACGGATGACTGCCCCGTGGCGGTGGCGGCGTCGGTGCTGGCCTACTTCGACCGCGAAAACGCCGGCCAGTGCGGCTCCTGCTTCAACGGGACCGCGGCGATGGCCGCCGCGGCCGGCGCCCTGCGTGACGGCGCCGCGACCACCGAGGACGTCGAGCGGTTGCGCCGCTGGTCGGTGGTGCTGCGCGGACGCGGCGCCTGCGCGACCCTGGATGCCGCCACCAACGTGGCGGCCAGTCTGCTCGATCAGTTCCCGGACGAAGTCGGCGCGCATCTCGACGGCGGGTGCGCGGACTGTGCCCGCGGCGCATTCCACGCCGACCGTCCCTACGAGGCGGAAGCGGTGAGGCACGCATGAAAATCCGTCTGGACCGCACGATTTGCGACGGCTTCGGCATTTGCGCCAAGCACGCGCCGGGATACTTTTCGCTGGATGACTGGGGGTACGCATCCCTCATCGGGGACGGCACGGTGGCGGAGGCGGACCGCGACGCGGTCATGCGGGCGCTGCTGGACTGCCCCGTGCACGCCATCACTGAAATCGGTCAGCGCACCTCCCGTCCCCCTCAGCCGCCACTCACCGATGCCGAGGATCCGGCCGAGAACCTCAAAACCGAAGAGAACGAAGCGGAATGGGGATTCACGCGTTGAACTTCCGCGGGCCTGATTTTTAGCGACCATGCAACTCACCTTTGACACCGAGGTTGAAGCGTTCCGCGCGGAGTTCGTCGCCTTTCTCACCGAACACCTGCCGGCCGAGGCGCAGGCCGCGGAGCGCCCGTCGTCGACCTCGCACGTGCCCGAATGGTCGCGCCGCTGGCAGCGGCTCCAGTTCGACCACGGCTGGCTGCTACCCGGAAACCCGCCGGAATTCGGCGGTCGCAACGCCAACATCTTGCAGCAGTTCGTACACCGCGAAGAACTCTCGCGGCGAAGGATCTACCACTGTTTCAATCCCCAGGGCGTGGGCATCATCGCCGCGTCGCTGCTGTCCTTCGGGACCGAGGAGCAAAAGCAGCGCTGGGCCGTCCCGATCCTGCGAGCCGACCAGACCGCGTCGCTGGGAATGAGTGAACCGGGCGCCGGCTCCGACCTCGCTGGGCTGCGGACCAAGGCCGAATTGGTGGGCGACCACTTCGTGGTCAACGGGCAGAAGGTGTGGACCTCGGGCGCCCATGACGCCGACGTCATCCTGACGTTCGTTCGCACCGACCCGAATGCGCCCCGGCACAAGGGGATCAGCGCGCTGCTCATCCCGACCGAAACCCCCGGAGTGGAACGCCGCCCCTTCGCATCGGTCTATGACCGCGACGAACTGGACTTCAACGAGGTGTTCTTCAATGATGTCCGCGTGCCGGCGGACAACCTGGTCGGCCCGCTCAACGGCGGCTGGCGGGTGGCCAACGGGTCGCTCGGCCACGAACGCACCCTGATGTGGATGGCATTCGCGAACCGGCTCGAGCAATTGCTCGAGGACTACCGGCCGGCCGACGCGGTGAACGCGGACCACTACGCCACCATCGTGATGGACTACTACGCGCTGCGGCTGCTCGGTTCGGCGGCGCTGGGGCGCGCTGCCCGCGGCGACGTCGACGTCGCCGCTTTGTCGGTGCTGAAGGTCTTCGGTTCGGAGGCCGAGCAGAGCGCGCTGCGGCACGCGCTGGACGCGGCCGGTGTCGACGGATTGCGCGACAAAGGGCTCACCGCGCCTCACAACCCCTACGCCCCGGGCCTTTTCACCGCCTCCTGGTTCGCCCGCTACATCAGCAGCTACGCGGGCACCATCGCCGGTGGCACGTCGGAGATTCAGCGCAACATCATCGCGCAGCGGGTCCTCGGCCTGCCGGCGCGCTGATCACAACTCGGGGCACACGGACGACAGGAACTCGTGGGTGCGACGTCGCGATTCGGCGCGCTCGCCAGCGTCCTTGCCCAGCGGCACAATTCGCGCCGCCAAGTCGGTCACGCCGGCGTCACGGTAGCGGTGCAGCCGAGCGAGAATCGTCGACTCATCACCGGCGGCCATCGTGTCGCCGACGTCCTCGGCGTCGCCGTGTTCCAGCAGCCGCACGTAGTTCGGCGAGAAATCCGCGTGCCCGAGCACCTCGCTGGCGTAGGCGCGGGCATCGCCGATCTCGTTGGCCGAGCACAGTGCGACGGGAACACCGGCGACGATTCGTGGCGCGGGGTGCCCGGCCCCGGTCGCCGCTGCGGTGATGCGCGGGACGACGTGGTCGCCGATCGCCCGCTCGTCGGCCATCCAGAGGATCGTGCCGCCGGCCCGCTCGCCGGCGAGCCGCAGCATCGCTGGTCCCAGCGCCGACAGCAACAACGGCACGCCGTAGGAGTCCGTGACATCCACCGGCGAATGGACGCAATAGCTTTCGTTGTCGACGTCCACGGTGCCGGGCCCGGCGAACGACGCGGAGAGCACGTCGAGGTAGTCGCCCATCAGGCGCGCCGGGCGGTCGTAGGGCAGCCCCAGTTGACCGCTGACGATCCAATGGTGGGACGGACCGATGCCGAGCGTGAATCGCCCACCGCACGCGATCTGCGTGGTCAGGGCTTGTTGCGCCATGATCATCGGATGGCGCGTCTGAATCGGCACGACCGCCGTCCCGATCTCGATGCGCTCGGTCGCCTGCCCGATCAGGGCCACGGCGGTCATCGCGTCGAGGTAGCCGGGAACCTGCGGAATCCAAAACGCGGTGAAGCCGGACCTTTCGGCCCCGGCACCGTCATCGATCAACCCGGCCAGCCGGTCAGCACGCGAGCGCTCCTTGTCGGAGCCAACCATCAAGCCGACGCGCATGCGACCCTCGACTTCCCTTGCCTAGGGGACATATCGGTCCCACTCGTAGGGCACTACCGCGAAAAACGGTGCGGCGAACAAGGGTTCAACGCCGCCATCGGCCCAGCGGTCGGCCAGCACCGATCGCATCCGCTCCGCGGTGGCGACCGGGTCGTCGTCCAGGAAGCAGTACGTGATCGACTGATTGTCCTGCGCGCTGGCCAGTTTGGCGTCGACCTGGCGCGATAGCGCGGACCAGACACCGGTGACACCATCGACGTCGAGCAGCGGGTCCACCGATGCCGATCCGCGTTCGACCAACAAATACACGCCCCGCGCGGGCAACCAGGGCAGGACGTCGGATCCGGCCTTGATCCGGGGCGCCGCCGCCTTGCGCTGGGCGTCGTACACGCCGCGCTCCACCGGTGGCAGCAAGGGCAGCTTGCGACCGGCGTTGCCCAGCGCGGTGGACAATTCGTTGAAATCGTGCAGGCCTGCGGCGTCGGCGAAGAAGTAGGTCATCACGTGATCGACCGCGTTCAACCGCCCGTCGGTGAGCGCGCGTGCGGAACGGCACGCCGGCGTGGACACCAGCCGCAGCGAGGCGCGCACCGCGGCCAGACGGTGCTGTTCCGGGCGGTGGTCCAGGGTGTGCCAGCGGAGGTATTCGGCGTCCTTGCCCTCGGGGTGGCGCGTCGCCATGGACACGAACAAGGTGGTGATCCCGCCGTTGCCGGTGGCGAGGACCTCGGTGACCTCGTCGGAGGGTGTGCCGGGTAGATGCATCGCGTTCGTCCTCAGGCTCGTGTCGTATCGTGCTGGGGCAGCGTTATTTCGGGATGACGGGCCGCAATCATGCGGCGGAAGCCCTCACGCCACGGCACCTTTGTGCGGCCGAGCACCTCGTGCATGTGGGTGACGTCCGGCCACAGCGGCGTGTGCGCGTCGGGCGTGTATTCGAAGATGGGCTCGACGCCCGTCAACTCGCCCATGAAGGTGCAGTAATCCTCGACGCTGACCGTTTCGCTGCCGGCCCAGTTCACCACGACCGGCGGCGTCGCGGCCACTTCCATGGCGCGGATGCCGAGTTCCACGTAGTCGTCCTCATAGATCGGGTTGTAGTTGTTCGGCTTGTCGGGGTGCAGTCGAATGGGCTTGCCCGCCAACATCGCATCGAGCCGGTCGGCGGGCGCACCGCCCTGCGGCCCGTACGTCGAACAGATCCGGATGATGGTCAGCGGAATCTGAAAATGCCTGGCGATCCACGTGCAAACCGACTCTGCCGCCACCTTGGAGAAGCTGTAGTTGGCGCGCAGCGGCACCCCCGGTGGGTCGGCCTCGGTCAACGGTCGCCGTCCCTGGTAGGCGTAAATCGAGCCGGTCGAGCACAACACGAAGCCCTTGGCGGCGCGGCAGTGGTGGAGCAATTCGCCCGACATCTGCGCATTGGTTTCGACGCAGTGGCCCCAGTCGTCTGCGCCCGGGTCGACCGCCGCGTGAAAGACGTAGGTGAAATCCCCGGGGAGACCGGCGAAGTCGCCGGTGCCGACGTCGAGCGCGACGGGTTTGATGCCGGCCTCGACGAGTTTTTCCCGGGCTGCGGCATCTCGCAGGCGTGCGGCGCCCCACACCTCGTTGCCCGCTGCCGCGAGGGCGCGCGCGATGGGAAACGCGATCTTGCCCGTTGCCCCCGTGATCAGGATCTTCTCCGTTTCGAGCAACCAGGCCTCCGAATGTTAAGTACTTGATAACACGCTTGGAGCATAACTCTCGGCCGAAGCGAAATTCCACGGCAGAGCGCGTTCGGTCTCGTGTCGCCCGCAGCTGAACTTCTCCTGGTCGTGGCGGTCTCCACGGAATAAGCTAAATCCGCCAACGTCGGAAAGGCCCCGATAGGAGGCCCACCATGCAGTGGATTGTTCGTCGTTTGACCGCCGGCATTGCGGTCGTCTTCGGGGCGATGGCGGTCGGGGTGATCGCAACCCCGGCGATCGGCTGGGCGGAGTGCGATCGCAACATGTCGTGGAATCGGACGACCGAGGAGTGCAAACCGCCGCCGCCACTGCCGGACTGGTACACCGCCCCGCCGGAATACGCGCCGCCGTTTGCCGCGCAGGATGTGCCGCCACCCCCTCCACCGCGGCCATCGTGGTCACCGAACGAACCGATGTGGAATGCCGGTTTTCAGCAATGGGGTACCTATTTCACCGGCACCTGGGTGCCGTACTGACGGTGCTCGCACGGCAGGTGCGGTCTAGATCGTGCCTGCTCGCAAGTGATAACGTGATTCTCCGATTCGTATAACGGCCCTACCGAGTTGGCCGTGTGACGCACCGGAGGTGACGTGTCAGCAGCACCCGGCCGCCCATTGCCCCTGGTCACGCAGGAGAACGAATTCTTCTGGACCTCGGGCGCCGACGGAAAGCTCCGGCTGCAGGAATGCAAAAGCTGCGAATCGCTGATCCATCCGCCGGCGCCGGTATGCCGGTACTGCCGCTCACTGGACGTCGGGGTGCGGGCCGTCTCTGGCAGGGCGACCGTCGCGGGATTCACCATCAACCATCGATTCAGCCTGCCCGGGTTGGCGGCGCCGTATGTGATCGCCCACGTCGCGATCGAGGAAGACCCCCGGGTTCGCCTGACCACCAACATCGTCGAATGCGATCCCGACGAGCTTGAACTCGGCCAACGGGTCGAGGTCGTCTTCGAGCAGGCCGAGGACGTGTGGTTTCCGCTGTTTCGGCCCGTCTCAGGCACCGAGCCCGGTCAGCTGCCCAGCGACGAGATCGCGCCCGAGCGCTTCGGCGAACACGTCCGGCCCATGCTCACCACGGAGAAGTTCGAAGACAAGGTCGCGCTGACCGGGATCGGCATGTCGCCGATCGGGCGCCGCTTGATGCAGCTGCCGCTGGCGCTGACCGTGCAGGCCTGCGAGGCGGCCATCGCCGACGCCGGCCTGACGTACGCCGACATCGACGGCCTGTCCACCTACCCCGGCGCGATCAATGTCGCCGGTTTCGGGGAGGGCGGCGTCACCGCCCTCGAGGCCGCGCTGGGTATTCGGCCGGCGTGGCATAACGGCGCCATGGAGACGTTCGGGCCCGGCGGCTCGGTGATCGCCGCGATGCTTGCGGTCGCCTGCGGGTTGGCGCGGCACGTGCTGTGCTTTCGGACGCTGTGGGAAGCGACCCATGGCGAGCTGATGAAGCAGGGCAAGATCGCCCCATCCATGGGCCGAATGTCGGGCTGGCAGATGCCATTTGGCGCGACCTCGGCCGCGCACACGCTGGCGATGAACGCGCAGCGGCATTTTCACCGTTACGGCACCACTAAAGAGACGCTGGGCTGGATCGCGCTGAACCAACGCGCCAACGCCGAACTCAACCCGACCGCGATCTACCGCTCTCCGATGACGATGCAGGACTACCTCGACGCGCGGCCGATCACCACGCCTTTCGGCCTCTATGACTGCGACGTGCCCTGCGACGGTGCGATCGCCGTCATCGTCTCCGCCGCCGACGCCGCCCGCGATCTGGCGAAGCCGCCTGTGCTGGTGGAGGCGGTGGGAACGCAGATCGTCGAGCGAATCGATTGGGACCAAAGCACTCTCACGCACGAGCCGCAGGTACTGGGCCAGGCGGCGCACATGTGGACGCGGACCTCGCTGCGACCCGCCGACGTCGACGTCGCCGAGCTGTACGACGGGTTCACCATGAACTGCCTGTCCTGGATCGAGGCGCTCGGATTCTGCGGGATCGGTGAGGCCAGGGAGTTCCTGGACGGCGGCAAGAACATTGCCCGCGACGGCCAGACCCCGCTCAACACGCACGGCGGCCAGCTTTCGCACGGCCGCACCCACGGCATGGGTCTGCTGCACGAAGCCGTCACCCAATTGCGTGGGGAGGGCGGCCACCGCCAGGTCGCCGACGCGCGTGTCGGGGTCGTCAGCAGCGGCGGGCTCACGCCCAGCGGCGTGATCCTGCTGCGGTCCGACACGTGAGCGGCGCATGAGTACCGCCCCCCGTCCCCGACTCGTCATCGTCGACGGGGTGCCGATGTCGGCGATCGTCGCCGAAGCCGCCGACCCGAGGGCCGTGATCGTGGCCATCCACGGCGGGGGGACGACTGCCGTCTACTTCGACTGTCCCGGCCACCCGTCGTCCTCGCTGTTACGCACCGGCGCCGCAGCGGGATTCACCGTCGTCGCACTCGACCGGCCCGGGTACGGCAGTTCGGCGCCTTATCCGGAGGCGATGGCCGAACCGCAGCAGCGGGTCGATCTCGCGTACGGGGCGGTGGATCGCATCCTCGGGCAGAAGCCGCGCGGTGCCGGGCTGTTCCTGATGGGCCATTCGGGCGGCTGCGAACTCGTCATGCGAATGGCGTCGCAGCGAGGGGCTGAGCGCGGCGCGGATCTGCTCGGCGTCGAACTGGCCGGGACCGGGCGGCACTATCACCCCGCGGCCCGCGACATTCTCAAGGCGGCGACGCGCGAGCGCCGCCCCGCGGGATTGCGTGACCTGTTGTGGCAGCCCGAGAACCTCTATCCACCCGAGGTTCTCAACGGGGCGACGGTCTCCCCGACCGCCCCGTCCTACGAGGACCAGATGGTGTCGAACTGGGCCCGCCAGGACTTCCCGGCGCTCGCCCCGACCATCCGCGTGCCGGTGCAGTTCAGCATCGCCGAGCACGAAAAGGTATGGCAGAACGACCCTTCGGCGATGGACGAGATCGCGGAGCTGTTCTCCGCGACACCGCGGTTCACCGTTCATCGGCAACCCGATGCGGGACACAACATCAGCCTGGGCCACACGGCGCCGGCCTACCACGCCAAGGTTCTGGCGTTTGTGGACGAATGCGTGGGTGACCGTCCGGATTCGCCCGACTCGGCGGGCGTGACGACACAGTCACGTTCGGACGCGAACGTGACGATACAGTCACGTTCGGCGGACGACGACGCCGATTTGGAGGCCGGTTGATGCGCGTCGGATTCATCGGGTTGGGCAGTCAGGGCGGGCCCATGGCGCGGCGGATCGCCGAGGGCGGCTACCCCACCACACTGTGGGCGCGCAGGCCGGAGTCGTTGGAGGCGTTCGCCGACGCCCCGGCCAAGATCGCCGGTTCGCCGGCCGAGCTCGCCGCGGCCAGTGACCTGGTCTGCCTGTGCGTCGTCGGCGACGCCGACATCGACGAACTCACCGGCGGCGAAGGCGGATTGCTGTCGGCGATGCAGCCCGGCGGCATCATCGCGGTGCACAGCACGGTGCACCCCGAGACGTGCCGAGAGCTGGCGAAGCGCGCTGGGGCGGTCGGTGTTTCGATCGTCGACGCGCCGGTGAGCGGGGGCGGCGGCGCGGCGGCCGAAGGCCGCCTGCTGGTGATGGCCGGCGGTGACACCGAAGCCGTCGAGCGCTGCCGCCCGGTCTTCGAAACCTATGCCGATCCGGTCGTCCATCTCGGCGAGCTGGGTTCGGGGCAAACCACCAAGCTGCTCAACAACTTGCTGTTCACCGCCAACCTCGCCACCGCGGCGACCGCCCTGTCGCTGGCGGACGCGCTGGGTGTCACCCCCGAACGTCTCACCGAGGTCGTCTCCCGCAGCAGCGGAAATAGCTTTGCGCTCAATGCCCTTGGTGGTATCGGCGGGCTGGATCGGCTGGCCGGTGTTGCCGGGGGGCTGCTGCAGAAGGACGTCCGGCTGGTCGTCGACCTCGCCGACCAGGCCGGGGCCGACGGCGGCGCCGTGCTCGCGGCGGCCGACGCGGCGCTGACGCTGATGGAGCACCCCCGTTGAGGGTCGGCTTCGTCGGCGCGGGACGGATGGGCCGGCCCATGGTGCGTCGTCTGGCCGCGGCCGGTCATGATGTCCACGCGTTGGGCCGGACCGCCGAAAAGCGCCGCGAGCTCGAGCAACTGGGCGCGCACCCCGTCCATGATGTGGCTGATGCCGGCGCGCACGTCGACGTGGTGGTGCTTTGTGTGTTCACCGATGAACAGGTGCGCCAGGTGTGCCTCGACGGCGGATTGCTACCGGCCATGTTGTCGGGTTCGGCGCTGGTGGTGCACACCACCGCCAGCCCAACCACCATCGAGGCCCTCGCCGCGCGCGCCGCTCACGTCGATGTCGTCGACGCCGCGGTCAGCGGAGGCCCGCACGACATCGCGGCCGGCCGGCTCACGCTATTCGCGGGCGGCGCCGACACCGCGGTCGACCGCGTACGACCGGTGCTGAATTGCTACGGAGATCCGGTCCTGCACGTCGGGCCCGTGGGTGCCGGCCAGAGGGTGAAGCTGGTCAACAACGCCCTGTTCGCGGGCCAGATCGGCCTACTCGCGGAGGCCATCCGGCTGGGCGAACGCCTCGGCGTGCCCGAATCGACGTTGCTGAGCGCCCTGGGCCATGGCAGCGCGACCAGTCGCGTGCTCGACCTCGTCGCGGCAGGCGGGTCCGTCGCGTCGTTCATCGAGGTAACCGGCGACTTCGTCGGCAAGGACGTGGCCGTCGTCCGCGATGTCGCCGCGGAACTGGGCAGCGACCTGGGCGCGCTGGATGACGTCATCACGGCGATCGACGCCGCGAAGATGGTTTGAGATGCCAGCGTTTTGGTCTTTCCGGTTCGTCATGAAGGTATTACCGTTAGCGTTACAGTCAGGGACTCCGCTGTAAAGGTTTCAGCCCGACCTCGCCGCGCAGGAGGATGCAGTGACAAAACCGAAGGTCGTCTTCGATCCGTACTCCGAGGACTACTTCAACAACCCGTTCGACATCTATCGGCGGATGCGCGAGGACGCGCCCCTGTATTACGACGAGAAAGAGGACTTCTACGCCCTGACCCGCCATGACGACGTGTCGGCCGCGTTCAAGGACTTCGAGACCTATTCCTCGGCGCGCGGCTGCGACCTGGCGATGGTGCGCCGGGGTATCACCCCCGAACAGAAGTCGATCATCTTCATGGATCCGCCGGAGCATCGCCACATGCGCAGCCTGCTCAACAAGGCGTTCACACCGCGGGCGATTCAATCGCAGCGCGAGACCATCATCGAGGTGATCGACAAGTACCTGGGGGCCGTCGACTCCGACAACTTCGACGTCGTGCAGGACTTCTCCGGGCCCTTCCCGGTCGAGGTCATCACCCGGATGGCCGGGGTGCCGGAGGAATACCGTCAGCAGGTCCGCCACTGGATCGACACCAGCCTGCATCACGAGCCGGGCCAGATCGAGGTCAGCGAAGCCGGCATACAGGCCAACATCGACACGGCGATGTACTACTTCAGCCTGGTCCAGGAGCGGCGCCAGGAGCCGCAGGACGACATGATCAGCCGGCTGATCGCGGCCGAGATCCCGGGCGAAGACGGCGAGCTGCGCAAGCTCGACGACATCGAGATCTGCGGGTTCGCAACGCTTCTGGGCGGCGCGGGCGCCGAGACCGTCACTAAGCTGATGGGCAACGCGGCGGTGATCTTCGCCCACCACCCCGACCAATGGCAGAAGCTGCAGGAGGATCGCGACAAGATCCCCGGGGCGGTGGAAGAGCTACTGCGCTACGAGGGCCCGGTGCAATACAACGTCCGCTACACCCTCAAGGAGGCGCACGTCAGTGGCGGCGTCATTCCGGCAGGCAAACCGGTGTTCCTGTGCGGCGCCGCGGCCAACCGCGACCCGGAGGCCTTCACCGATGCCGACACCTTCGACATCGAGCGCGACCAGACCGAGGCGCAGCACCTCGGTCTCGGGTACGGGATTCACAGCTGCCTCGGCGCCGCGCTGGCCCGCCTGGAAAGCAGGATCGCGCTCGAGCGACTGCTCGACTTCATGCCGCGCTACGAGGTGGACTGGGCCGGGTGCAAGCGGGTGAACATGCAAAACGTGGCGGGCTGGAAGAACGTGCCCGTCAAGGTACTTCGCTGAGGGGGCCACGATGACGAAGAAGATTGAAGTCGATTGGGGACTCTGCGAGAGCAACGGTGTCTGCATGGGCATCAACCCGGAGATCTTCGAGCTCGGTGACGACGACATGTTGACCGTCCACCAGGAAGAGGTCACGCCGGAGAACGAGGCGGACGTGCGCGAGGCCGTCCGTCAGTGCCCCCGGCAGGCAATCTCCATCGTCGGAGAGTAGCGATCAGAATCCGGACAAGATGACGGCGTTGCAGTCGGCCGCCGACTGGCGCAGCTTCGCCGCCTTCTGATAGCCCTCCGACTCGTACCACGCGCGCGCGGCATCCACCGATTCGAATTCCAGGACGACGGTCTGGTCGCCGTGCCAGTCCCCTTCGATCACTTTGGGCGCCGTGTCCACCGCGAGAATCGTGGCACCGCTCATCGCCGATCCGGCCGCCTGGGCGTACGCCTTCATGCCCTCCGGGTCCTTGATCGCCTCTGTCAGGATGACATAACCTTTTGCCACGCCGAATCTCCTTGCCTGCCTGTGGATTAGTTACTTCTCGCTGATCGCCTGCTCGGGACAGCACTGGATTGCTTCCCGCGCATCGGCCTCCAATTCCGTTGGGACATCGGAATCTATCGCTTCGGCGTAGCCGTCGTCAGTCAGGCTGAACACGTCGGGACACAGCGTCAGGCACATCCCGTGGCCGCGACATCGCTGATCGTCTACCCAGACCCTCATGCCAGCGTGAACTCCAGGTGCAGTTCGGTCAGACCGCGCAGGATGTACGTCGGAACATATTGGTAGCGGCGGTCATTCGCCGGACCGTGCTTGTCCTCGTTGATCCTGATGTCGGTCGTGCGGTCGAGCAGCCGCTCGAGCGCCACCCGGGTTTCGGCCCGCGCCAGCGGCGCGCCCGGGCAGCTGTGAATTCCGCGGCCGAACGAGATGTGCTGCCGGGCGTTCTTGCGGGCCGGGTCGAAGGTGGCGGGGTCGTCGAAGCGGCGCGGGTCGCGGTTGGCGGCGGCCTGCACGATCATCACGGTGGTGCCGGCGGGCAGGTCGACCCCGCCGACGTTGGCGGGCACCCGGTTCATCCGGAAGTCGCCCTTGACCGGGCTCTCGTGGCGCAGCGACTCTTCGATGAAATTCGGCAGCAGGCTGCGGTCCTTGCGCAACTGCGCCTGGATGTCGGGCCGCTCGCCCAGGGTTTGCAGCGCGGCGCCGAGCAGCCGCACGGTGGTCTCCTGGCCCGCAGAGAAGACGTTGGCGGCCACGCGCGCGACGTCTTCGACCTCGGGAATCGAGCCGTCGGGGAAGGTGGCGGTCGCCAGGCCGGTCAGCACGTCGTCGCGGGGCTCGCGGCGGCGGTCGGCGACGTAGTCGGAGAACAGGCCGTAGAGGAATTCCAGCGGGCTGTGGGCCAGTGACTCCTTGCCGGTGCCGCCGACGCCGCCGCCGGAATGTTCGCGGATGCCCTTGACGAATTTGTCGCGATCTTCCATGGGCACCCCCAGTAGATCGGCGATCACCAGCAGCGTGAAGGGGCCGGCGAAGCCCTTGATCCACTCGCCGTGGCCGGGCGCCAGGAACTCGTCGAGCGCCTGGTCGGCGAGCGCCCACATCGCGTCCTCGTTCTCCTTGAGGCGCTTGGGGGTGATCAGCCGCATCAGCAGGGAGCGGTGGTTGGTGTGGGTCGGGGGGTCCAGCGTGGGCAGCTGGTCACTGAAGGGCAGCTCGTCGCGGTGCCGCTCGATCAGGTCGGTGATGTCACTTTCTCCCAGACCTTCCAGGGATACCGGGAAGCCGGGGAAAGGCCCGGTCACCGAGATGCACGACGACCACGTCTCGGCGTCGTTGAGCACCGCGCACGCCTCGTCCCAGCCGGTGATCATCGTGACGTCGTGATGGCTTTCCCGCGTGACGGGGCACCGCTGACGCAGCGCCTCGTAGAAGGGGTACGGGTCCTCGATGAGCTCGCTGCCGCGGAAGAAGTCCAACTCGGAGAATTCCTTCGTCATCTCCTGCTCCTTGAATCTCGGCTAGTGAGAACGTGCCTCTCGAAGATGAGTATTACATTTCCATAGGGGCGCGGCGGTCGTCAACGCGGGTCCTGCCACGGCACGCCCAAACCAGCGTTCATGCCCGCCGCCGGCGGCACGACCGGTCAGCTGGCGGGCACCAGATCGGCGGCCACCGACGGCCACGCCAAGAGCCCGCTCCGGAAGGTCTCGACGTGACCGACCGGCAGGTGCGGGGCCCCCGCTGCGTCCGCGGCGGCCGCCAGGGCCCGGGCCTTGAACGTCTGCGCGGCCATGCTCAGCTGGTGTTGCACCAGGCCGACGCTTTCGTCGAGTTCGGACGGCCAGTTCTCGCCCCACAGCGTCACCTCGGTGACGCCGTGATCGAGGGCCTGCAGCACGCCCTGGCGCACCCGCGGGTCGCAGCCGAACAGGTCGGCCGCCGCCGCCAGGGCCTGCGGGCGGGGCCGCGATTGCGCCGACGTGAGGGCGTCCTCGAGGTCGATCACCCGGGCGCCGACGATCTGCAGGGGCCGGACGTCGGGGTGGTCGGCGACCAGGACGGTGACGTCCCATCCCGCCATCGACCGGTCGAAGATCCAGCCGCCGGCGAATCGCACCACGTCGATGACGGTGGCGGCGACGATGTCGAGCCGGTATCTCATGTCGTCGCGGGTCTCTTCGTGGGCGCGAAGTCCCGCGCCAGTGTCTCGGCGTACTGCTTGAATACCTCGGGTAGCGGTATCGAAGGATCGAGCAACCATGTGGTTTCCATTCCGTGGACGAAGGCGAGGATTTCCACTGCCTTGACGGCGGGGTCGATGTCGTCGCGGTACCGGCCATCGGCCTGACCGCGACGGATGAGGTCGGCAACGATGTCGGTCGCGGCGCGGTGGCGGGCCAGCATCCGGTCGTGCAGCGGTGCCTCGGGAAGGATGTTCTCCACCAGCAGCACCGTGAACGTGCCCACCAGCTCGGGGGCGCGGTGGAACCGGTCGGCGACCTGGGTGATCTGGTCGAAAAGGTCGCCGGTCCGGTCCGCGTGGGTGTCGTCGTCGAGGTCGCGCGCGTCGAGCACGGCGTGCAGCAGCTGCTCCTTCGATTCGAAGTGATGCAGCAGCCCCGCCGGGGTCACGCCGGCTTCACCGGCGATCTGGGCGAGCGTCGTGCTGCGCCAACCGTTGCGGGTCAGGAGGCGCTGGGCGACGTCGAGGATCCGCTGCTTGCGGTCCTCGCCCTTGGCGAGAAGCGTGTCGTAACGCCGTGCGACGGCCAACCGGACTCCCTGAAGCGACTGGTGCGATCGGTGAGCTGAACCAACCTAGTGAACACACAGTAGGTTAGTTTGACCGCTGTGACAAGGGTCACCGGGGGTGGCTTTTCGTGAGTGGGGTCGCTGCTAGCCGACGAGCTCGACCAGCGTCGCGTTGGCGGTCCCGCCGCCCTCGCACATGGTCTGCAGCCCGTACCGAATCCCGTTGTCGCGCATGTGGTGCGCCATGCGGGTCATCAGCACGGCACCCGAGGCGCCGAGCGGGTGGCCCAGCGCGATGGCGCCGCCCAGCGGATTCATCCGGGCGGGGTCCGTACCGGTTTCCGCCAGCCACGCCAGCGGGACGGGCGCGAAGGCCTCGTTGACCTCGAACACGCCCACGTCCGACAGCGCGACGCCGGCCTTGCTGAGCACCTTCTCGGTCGCCGGAATGGGGCCGGTGAGCATGAGCACCGGATCCGCCCCGGTGACCGCGCCCGCCACGTACCGCACGATCGGGGTCAAACCCAGCTCGACCGCCATCTCGGCGGTGGTCACCAGAAGCGCGGCGGCCCCGTCGGAGATCTGCGAGGAATTGCCGGCGTGGATCACGCCGTCCTCGGCGAAGGCGGGCTTGAGCGCGGCCAGCTTTTCCACGCTGCTTCCGCGCCGGACGCCCTCGTCGGCGGCCACCACGTTGTTCTCGGCCCCGTCGGCGAACACCGGCACAATCTGGTCGGTGAACGCGCCGGCGTCCTGGGCCGCGGCCGCCCGCTCGTGGGACTCGACGCTGTACTCGTCGAGCCGGGTGCGGGAGAAGCCCCACTTTTTGGCGATCATCTCCGCAGACAGACCCTGGTTGAAGGAGAAATCGTCATAGCGGGCAAGCACTTTCGGGCCATAAGGCATGCCGGAGGCGCGCGCCGAGCCCAGGGGGACGCGGCTCATGACCTCGACACCGCCGGCCACGACGACATCCTGCTGGCCCGACATCACCGCCTGTACGGCGAAGTCCAGCGCCTGCTGGCTGGAACCGCAGGCGCGGTTGACGGTGGTGCCGGGAATGCTTTCCGGCCAGCCGGCGGCTAACACGGCGTAGCGGCCGATGTTGCTGGACTGGTCGCCCACCTGGGAGACACAGCCCCACACCACGTCGTCGATGATCTCGGGGCCGATGCCGGTGCGTTCCACGAGTTCGTTGAGGACGACCGCGGACAGATCGGCGGCGTGCATGCCCGAAAGCGCGCCGTTGCGCTTGCCGACGGCGGTGCGCACGGCGTCGACGATGACTGTTTCACGCATATCTCTACTCCGATTGTTTCTCGCCCGAATCCGGTTCCACGCCGGATTTTGCTAGGGCCCACCGACCAGTAAACGACGGCTCCCGCCGTTCGGCGAAAGCGGCATAGGCCGCCGCGGCGTCCGCGGTGGCGAAGTTGACTCCCTGCGCGCGGGCCTCGTTGGCGAGCGCGTCACGCAAGGTGCGGTCGGCGCCCTCGTTCAGCAACGCTTTGGTGTGGGCCAACGCGATCGGCGGCCCGGCCGCGAGCCGGTTGGCGAGATCCGTGACGAAGGCGTCGATCTCCGCGGCCGACACAACCCAGGTCACCAGGTTCAGCGCGCACGCCTCTTCGGCATCGATCGTGTCCGCCAGCAAGGCGAGCCGCTTCGCCTGTTGCAGGCCAACGATTTTGGGTAGCAGCCAGGAGCCACCGAGATCAATCGACAGCCCACGCTTCGAAAAGATCTGACAGAACGTCGATTCCGGGGTCGCGACCACCAAGTCACAACCCAGCGCGAGATTCCATCCGGCCCCGACGGCCACCCCGGTCACCTTGGCGACCGTCGGAATCGAAAGCTCGTGCAAGGCCAGCGCCACGTCGGTCAGGCGCTGCAACTTGTATTTCGGATGGATGTCCTCGGGCACCGAGATGTCGGCCCCCGAGCAGAAGCTGCCCCCGGATCCGGTGAGCACGAGTGCGCGCACGCTCTGATCACGACCGGCGGCATCGAGTGCGTCGCGCAGGGCAACCCACAATTCCGGGTTGATCGCGTTCTTGCGCCGCGGCCGGTTCAGCGTGAGAATGCGCACCCCGTCATGGTCGTGCGACAGCAACAACGGGCCGTCGCCCCCAAAAGCGGAAGTCATCGGTGTCGAGCGTGCGTCACATCACCACGCCGCCGTCGACCGGCGGCACCCGCCCGGCATCAGTAGCTCCTCGGCAGCTTCAAAACGTTGGCTCCGAGGAAATTCAAGATCATCTCCTGGCTGACCGGCGCGATCTTCATCAACCGGGCTTCACGGAAGTAGCGGGTGATGTGGTACTCCTCCGCGTAACCCATGCCGCCGTGAGTTTGCAACGCCCGGTCCGCGGCGGTGAAGCCGGCATCGGCGCACAGGTACTTGGCCGTATTGGCCTCGCGCCCACAGGATTTGCCGTTGTCATACAGCCAGGTGGCCTTGCGCAACATCAGCTCGGCGGCATCGAGCCGGGCCAGGGAATCGGCGAGCGGGAACTGCAGGCCCTGGTTCATTCCGATGGGGCGGCCGAAGACCTCGCGCTCGTTACCGTATTTCACCGCCTTCTCCAGAGCCACCCGGCCGATGCCGAGCGCCTCGGCGGCGATCAGCATCCGCTCCGGGTTCAAGCCGTCAAGGATGTACTGAAATCCCTTGCCCTCCTCGCCGACCCGGTCCTCGACCGGCACCTCGAGGTTGTCGATGAACAGTTCGTTGGAGCTGACGGCGTTGCGACCCATCTTGCGGATCGGGCGGATGTCCACCCGGCTCCGGTCAAGGTCGGTGAGGAACAGCGTCATCCCGTCGGTCTTCTTGGTGACCTCGTCATAGCTCTGCGTCCGGGTCAGCAACAGGATCTTGTCGGATTCCATCGCCTTGGAGATCCACACCTTGCGGCCGTTGACGATGTAGCGATCGCCGTCGCGCTTGGCGAACGTCGTGATGCGGGAAGTATCAAGCCCCGCACCGGGTTCGGTCACGCCGAAGCAGACGTGCACCTCACCGGTCGCGACCGCGGGCAGCGTGCGGGCCTTGAGTTCATCGGAGCCGTGCACCACCACGGGCTGCATGCCGAAGATGGACAGGTGGATCGCGCTGGCCGCGTTCATGGCGCCGCCGGACTTGGCGACCTCCTCGAGCAGGATGGTCGCTTCGGTGATTCCCAGGCCGTGGCCGCCGTATTCGGTGGGGATGGTCATTCCCAACCAGCCGCCGTCGGCGATGGCGCGGTAGAACTCGGTGGGGAATTCGTGCGCCTGGTCTTTTTCCATCCAGTACTGGTCGTCGAACTTGCGCGCCAATTCCGCAACCGACCGACGGATCAATTCCTGGTCATCGGTCAGCTCAAAGTTCATTCCACCCACGGGTGGCACCTTTCTTCAGCGCGAGCAGACGCAGAATCGCACGATACCGTCCAAACGATGCGATTCTGCGTCTGCTCGCCGGGCTTAGTCCTTGTTGCCGCTAAGCGCTTTGGCGTTGGCCGCGAAATCCGCGAAGGACGAGCCGCCTCGGCCGTCCTTTTCGTGGCCCTGGGCCTTGATGGACACGTCGTGCCCCTCGGCGGCCTTGCGCAGCGCACCAACGGTCGCCTGTTCGCGCGAAATGTGCGTGAACGGGTCGAACGAGTACCAGCGCATGGCGTTCTCGTAGGTCATCTTGTTGATCTCCTCGTCGGGAACGTTGTTGATCGACAAGACATCCCAGAGCTCTTCGGGCGCACCCGGCCACATCGAGTCGCTGTGCGGGTAGTCGGCCTCCCAGCAGATGTTGTCGATGCCGATCATGTTGCGCAGCGCCACGCCGACCTTGTCGCTGATGAAGCAGGTCAGGAAGTGATCGCGGAAAACCTCGCTGGGCAGCTTGCCCTTGAAGTCCTGGTGCGTCCACGCGGAGTGCATCTCGAAGGTCCGGTCGGCGCGCTCCAGGAAGTACGGAATCCAGCCGGTTCCGCCCTCGGACAACGCGATCTTGAGGTCCGGGTACTCCTTGATCGGCCGCGACCACAACAGGTCGGCGGCCGCCTGCACGATGTTCATCGGCTGCAGCGTGATCATCACGTCCATCGGCGCATCCGGCGCGGTGATGGCCAGCCGCCCCGAGGAACCGATGTGCACGTTCATCACCATGTCGGTGTCCACCAAGGCTTTCCACAGCGGGTTCCAGTACTCGTCGTGGAAGCTGGGATAGCCCATCGCGGCCGGGTTCTCGGTGAAAGTGAGCGCGTGCACACCCTTCTTGGCCACCCGGCGCACCTCGGCGGCGCACGCCTCGGCGTCCCAGATGACCGGTATCGCCATCGGGATGAACCGCGCCGGGTAGGCGCCGCACCACTCGTCGATGTGCCAGTCGTTGTAGGCCTGCACCAGCGCGATCGAGAAGTCGTTGTCGTCGGTGGCGAACAGGCGCCCCGCGAAGCCGGGGAACGACGGGAAGCAGATCGAGGCCAGGATGCCGCCGGCGTTCATGTCCTTGACGCGCTCGTCCACGTTGTAACAACCCGGGCGGATCTCGTCGAGCCCCGTCGGCTCGATGCCGTACTCCTCTTTCGGCCGGCCGGCCACCGCATTCAGCGCGACGTTGGGGATGACGGTGTCGCGGAACTTCCACATGTCCGACCCGTCGGCGTTGTGGACCAGCCGCGGCGCGTCGTCCTGATACTTCTTCGCCAAGTGGTTCTTGAACATGTCGGGCGGCTCCACGGTGTGGTCGTCGACGCTGATCAGGATCATGTCTTCTTTGTTCATGGCCGTCCCTTTCGTCGGTTCCACCGAATCGATCACAGCCTCGGCGAATCGCTGTCCCGTGCCAAGATCACTAAAATGAAAACTATCTTCTCGCCAGGCGAGAATCAACATCCAGCGGTTGCTGCTCCGGCCCGCACCGTCCTGACCAGCGACCGAAGGAACCGGCGGATTCGCCGGCGCCGAGCATCAATGCCGTGAGGTAGGACTGGCGCGACGCAGCGGCGCGGCGGCGCCGCCCCCATCAGTGAGGACAGCGACCAACCCGACCGCCGCGCAGGCCAGGCGGTGACCCGACCCGGGGTCGCGCGACACGCCGGCATTGACCGGGCGCACGTTTCGTGCCAGTCTGTTAGTTGCAAATGAGAATCTGATTCTCTTTCACCGAGAGGACACTGCTGATGCGCTTGCAGCCGCTCCCCGCCGATCAGTGGGACGAGGCTACCCAGCAGGCCCTCTCGGCCATGCGTGAAGCGGACACCAACAACGCGCTGTCCACGCTCGCGCACCACCCCAAGCTGGCCAAGGCCTTTCTCCGATTCAATGTCCACCTGCTGACGTCGTCCACGCTGCCGCCACGCATCCGCGAACTGGCCATCCTGCGGGTGGCCCACCGCCGGCAATGTGCCTACGAGTGGTCCCACCACTTCCGCATGGCCAAGGAAGAAGGGATCACCGAGGACCAGATCGCGGCGGTGCAGCGTGGGGAGGCCCTCGACGAGTTCGACCAAGCCGTCATCACCGGGGTCGACGAGCTCGACGATAAGTCGGAACTGTCCGACCACACGTGGGCGGCGCTGGGCGAGCGTCTCACCGACCAGCAACGCATGGATTTCGTCTTCACGGTCGGCTGCTACGCCCTGCTGGCCATGGCCTTCAACACTTTCGGCATCCAGCCCGAACACGCCACCCCAGCCGCTACCAACGTCGAATAAGAGGAGTAAGAACGTTGCCGCACTTCCCCAAGCCAGCCGCCGGCAGCTGGACAGAAAACTATCCCGAACTGGGCACCGATCCGGTCGACTACACCGACTCGATCGATCCCGCGTTCTTCGAAGCCGAGCGCGACGCGGTCTTTCGGCGGATGTGGCTGAACGTCGGCAGGGTCAACCGGCTCCCCCGCACCGGCAGCTACTTCACCAGAGAACTGCCGTCGGCCGGCAAGGGCACGTCGGTGATCATCGTCAAGACCAAGGACGGGTCGGTCAAGGCCTATCACAACGTCTGCCGCCACCGCGGAAACAAGCTGGTGTGGAACGACTTTCCCAACGAGGAGACCTCAGGCACCTGCCGGCAGTTCACTTGCAAGTACCACGCCTGGCGCTACAACCTCGACGGTGACCTGACCTTCATCCAGCAGGAAGAAGAGTTCTTCAACGTCGACAAGGGCGACTACGGGCTGGCGCCCGTCCGCTGCGAGGTGTGGGAAGGGTTCATCTTCATCAACTTCGACGACAACGCGGCGCCGCTCACCGATTACCTCGGGCCGCTGGCCAAGAGTATCGAGGGGTACCCCTTCGGCGAGATGACGGAGGCCTACTCCTACCGGGCCGAGGTCGGCAGCAACTGGAAGCTGTTCATCGACGCGTTCGTCGAGTTCTACCACGCGCCGATCCTGCACCAGGGGCAGTACACCAAGGAAGAAGCTGCCAAAATCCAGAAGTTCGGCTACGAGGCGCTGCATTACGAGGTGGCCGGTCCGCACAGCCTGCAGTCGACGTGGGGTGGTCAGTCGCCGCCCCCGGACATGTCCATGGTCAAGCCCATGGACCAGGTGTTGCGCAGCGGGTTGTTCGGCCCGTGGGACAAGCCGGAGATCATCGAAAAGCTCGACCTCCCTTCGGGTGTCAACGTCAAGCGGGTGCCGCAGTGGGGCATCGACTCGTGGCTGTTCTACCCGAACTTCATGCTGCTGATCTGGGAGCCCGGCTGGTACCTGACCTACCACTACTGGCCGACCGCGGTGGACAAGCACATCTTCGAGTCCACGCTGTATTTCGTCCCGCCGCGCAATGCGCGGGAACGCCTGGCCCAGGAGTTGGCCGCGGTGACGTTCAAGGAGTACGCGCTGCAGGACGCCAACACCTTGGAAGCGACCCAGACCATGATCGGCACCCGGGCCGTCAAGGAGTTCCTGCTGTGTGACCAGGAAGTCCTGATCCGCCATCTGCACCACACGACCGCCAACTACGTCAAGGAGTACCAGCGCAATGGCGCTACCGTCTGAATTCGCCGCCCTCGAGCCCTATTTGGATTGGGACCTGGCCACCGAGCCCGAGCGCTACGCCAAGCGGCTCGCCTCGACGATGCCACAGATGCAGCAGTTCTACGACGCCGCGTTCCCGTTGCTCAACGACGTGATCGCCTACTGCGACAAGTTTCCGCTGGACGACCTGCCGGATGACGCAAAGACCCTGATGCACATCATGCAATCCTTGGTCATGGTGTCATTCCCGATCGAGGCATGGAAGCAGCCGCGCGTCCCCGACAGCGGCGCGGCGTGGGTGGAAGTGCTTCGGGAGCCGGTGATCTGACACGTGCTGACGCTTAAGGCAGCCGGGCTGCTCGACGTCGATGCCGGCGAGATCGTTCGGCCCGGCATCGTGCGGATCGAGGGCGACCGGATCGTCGGTGTGGGGGGTGAGCCGGAAGGCGAGCTCATCGATCTCGGCGACCAGATCCTGCTGCCCGGGTTGATGGACATGGAGGTGAACCTCCTGATGGGCGGGCGCGGGGAAACGCCCGGGCTCTCCCAAGTGCAGGACGACCCCCCGACGCGGGTGCTGCGTGCGATCGGCAACGCCCGACGTACGCTGCACGCCGGGTTCACCACCGTGCGCAACCTCGGCCTGTTCGTCAAGACCGGCGGCTACCTGCTGGATGTCGCGCTGGGCAAGGCGATTGACGCGGGCTGGATCGACGGGCCCCGAATCGTCCCGGCGGGCCACGCCATCACGCCCACCGGCGGGCACCTGGACCCGACGATGTTCGCCGCATTCATGCCGGGGGCACTCGAGCTCACGGTCGAAGAGGGCATCGCGAATGGGATCGACGAGATCCGCAAGGCGGTGCGATACCAGATCAAGCACGGCGCCGAATTGATCAAGGTGTGCGTTTCCGGCGGTGTCATGTCGCTGACCGGTGAGGCTGGTGCACAACACTATTCGGACGAGGAACTGCGCGCGATCGTTGACGAGGCACACCGGCGCGGGCTACGCGTCGCCGCGCACACGCACGGGGCGGAAGCGGTCAAGCACGCGGTCGCGTGCGGTATCGACTGCATCGAGCACGGCTTCCTCATGGACGACGAGGCCATCCAGATGCTGGTCGACAACGACCGGTTCCTGGTGACCACCCGCAGGCTCGCCGAGGCGATGGACGTGTCCCGCGCACCCAAGGAGTTGCAGGACAAGGCCGCCGAGATGTTCCCGAAGGCGAAGACATCGGTCAAGGCCGCCTATGAGGCCGGCGTGAAGATCGCGGTCGGCACTGACGCGCCGGCAATACCGCACGGCAAGAACGCCGACGAACTCGTCACGCTGGTGGACTGGGGCATGCCGCCGCTGGCGGTGCTGCGCGCGGCCACCACCACCGCGGCCGAGCTCATCAACTCGACCGACCGCGGCCGACTGGCGCAGGGCCAGCTCGCCGATATCATCGCGGTGCCCGGAAACCCGTTGGAAGACATCACCGTTACCCGAAACGTCAGCTTCGTGATGAAAGGCGGCAAGGTCTATGTCGACAAATCAGCCTGACAGCGGCCCAACCAGAACTGACGACCTCGTCGAGATCCAGCAGCTGCTCGGCCGCTACGCCGTGACCATCACCCAGCAAGACATCGAGGGTCTCGTCGCGGTCTTCACCCCGGACGGTACCTACAGCGCGTTCGGCGAAACCTACAGCCTGAACCGGTTCCCGGAACTGGTGGCCGCGGCCCCAAAGGGCTTGTTTCTCACCGGAACCGCGGTGGTCGATCTCGACGGTGATGTGGCCAGCGGGACCCAACCGCTGTGCTTCATCGACCACTCCAGCCATGACATGCGGATCGGTTACTATCGCGACACCTATGTGCGGACCGCCGACGGGTGGCGCCTCAAGACTCGCGCGATGACCTTCATCCGCCGCAGCGGTGTGCACGATTCCGGGCGCCCGCACGCCATCGGGCGTCCCGCCGGTGACTCGGCGGCCCAGGCGACGACCTAAGGAGCCCACCAATCGACAGTGCGGTGAATGTCGAGCAGTTCCGAGCGGACCTGCGCGCGTGGCTCGACGACAACGATCTGACACCCGGGCCCGACCACTCGCTGCAGGGACATATGCAGCAGTTCGCCCGGGTCAGTCGCGCGCTCTACGACGCCGATTGGATGCGGTACGGCTGGCCCGAAGAAGTCGGCGGGCTGGGCGGGCCGGCGGTGCTGCGGGCGGTTGTTGGCGAAGAAGTGGTGGGCCGTCGCCTGGCCGAGCCCGGGCCGTACTCAATGCTCGAAGTGCTCGCACCCACCATGATCGACTACGCGCCGCCTGAGCTCGCCGCGGAGATGGTGCCGCGGCTGTTGAGCGGCGAAGAGCAATGGTGCCAGGGCTTTTCCGAGCCGGGATCCGGCAGCGACCTCGCGTCGCTCACCACCCGCGCGACCCAGCAGGGCGACAACTGGGTCGTCAACGGGCAAAAGGTGTGGACCAGTTTCGCGCAGTTCTCGTCGCGGTGCGTCCTGCTCACCCGCACCGCGCCCGGCCACGACGGCATCACCGCCTTCTTCGTCGACCTCGACACCCCCGGCATCACCATCCGGCCACTGCGCACGATGCACGGCGTCGACGAATTCTGCGAGGTGTACTACGACGACGTGGTGATCCCGGCGAGCAGGATGCTCGGCAAGCCCGGCGACGGCTGGAAACTCGCCATGGACCTGCTGCCCTACGAGCGTTCCTCCTGCTTCTGGCAGCGAATCGCCTATCTCTACTCTCGATTCGACGCCCTGATCGCCGAAGCCTCCGACAGCGGTGCGGCCGACGAATCGGCCCTGGGCGGAGCCTATCTGGCGCTGCATACCTTGCGCTGCCGGTCGCGCGGCACCCAGCACCGGATGCGCGACGGAGCCCGCCTGGGCCCCGACACCTCCATCGACAAGGTGCTGCTGGCCGCCGCCGAGCAGCGGCTCTATGACACCGTCCACGACCTGTTGCCGGGGAAGCTCGAACTCGAAGACACACCGTGGCGTTCGGAGTACCTGTACTCACGCGCGGCGACGATCTATGGCGGCACCGCCGAGATCCAGCGCAATATCATCGCCCGCCGGCTGCTCGACCTCGGGAAGGAGTGAACCGTGACGCCTTCGCCGGACACCGAGTCGCTGCGCCTGCTGGCTGACTCGTTGCGGACGACGATGAGCGCCGCCTCGGGAGCCAAGCTCGATGCGGCGCTGACCGATCTGGGCTGGCGCGACATGCTCGACGAAATGCCCGACATCGCAATACCGTTGGTGTTCACACTGCTCGGCGAGACCGGTTCGCACGCGCCCGTGCTCAACGATGTGGTGCTGTGCGGGGCCGGAGATGCGCCCGGGGGCGCGCTGCCCTTGCCGTTTGCCGGCGGGTCCTGGGTGCTGTGGGAGCGACGCGACGAGTCCGAATCGGCAATCGATGAGCTGCTTCCCATCCATCCTGTGCCGCAGGGGGATCCATTACCGTCGGCCGCACTTCAGGCGGGATGGCGCGCCCTGGGCTGGTGGCTGGTCGGCACCAGCCGCGCCATGCTGTCGCTGGCCCGTCAGCATGCCCTGGACCGCGTTCAGTTCGGTCGGCACATCAGCTCGTTCCAGGCGATCCGACACCGTCTGGCCGAGACCCTGGTGGCCATCGAGGGCGCCGAGGCGACGCTGCAAGCCGCCACCGAATGCGACGACGAGGGGTTGGCCTCCCTGCTGGCCAAAGCCGCGGCCGGCCACGCCGCGCTGACCGCCGCACGTCACTGCCAGCAGGTGCTCGGCGGTATCGGATTCACCGCCGAACACCCGCTGCACCACCACATCAAGCGTTCGCTCATCCTCGACGGACTGTTGGGTAGCGCGCGGGAACTCACGCGCGACGCCGGAAGCGTGCTGGTGGCAACGGGATCCGCCCCACGGCTTGCTCAGCTGTAACGAGCTGTCGCGGCGCCGACCGTTCAATGCGGCCGGCCGACCCCTGAAGCCACATGCGGGCGCGCCACCGCGCTTGCCTTCAGATCCTTGCTCCTGGACCGAAGCACGGGTCACACTGGGCGCGGACAACAACCGGCGCCGACTGCGCACGCACGGCCCCGACGAATGGGACACAATGAGTCACCCTGACGCACCGCGCAACGAGGTCGGCGTCGCCTCGCTGCTCCTGGGCCTGGTCGGACTCATCACGTGCTGGATGATGCTGGGGGTCCCGTTTGGCATCGCGGCGGTGGTGACAGGCGACATCGCCCGGCGCAGAGTCGCCCGTGGGGAGGCGAACAATCGCCGAACCGCCTTGGCCGGCACGGTTTTAGGGGCGATCGCAATACTGCTGGGTCTCGTCGCTATCGGGTACTACGCCAGGCTGGATGTTCAGAAGCACTGATGCGCGGATCAATTCCGCGGCAGCCCGAGTACCCGTTCGGCGATGATGTTGCGCTGAATTTCCGACGTGCCGCCGGCGATGGTCGCGGCGAAGGTGCGCGTGTACCGGTCGAACCAGGCGCCATAGTGGCTGTCCAGGTTGAGCGGGGCGAACGGGGCGGTGACGCCGCGCAATACCAGTCCGTCGCCGTCCTTGGCGCCCAGGGCGTCCTCGCAGGCGCGTTGCATCGCCTCTGAGCCGAGCAGCTTGAGCACCGACTGGGCCGGCACATCCTCTTCGCCCCGCGCGGCTTTGGCCAGCGTCGCCGAACCGAGCAGCCGCATCGCGTAGAAATCCATCACCAGCGTTGCGTAGCGATCCCGTTGAACGGGCCCCGAGGGGCTGGACTCGACGGTCAGTGCGTGCAACATGTCGGCGTAGTCCAGCCACAGCATCGCGCGTTCGTGACCGAGCGAACCGGTCGCGACGCGCCACCCCGCGTTGAGCTCCCCCACCAGGTTCTCGGCCGGCACCCGCGCGTCGGTGAAGAAGACCTCGTTGAAGTCGACGTCTTCGATGTCGCCGACCGAGGCGAACGGGCGGCGTACCACGCCGGGGGTGTCGGTCGGAATCAGTAAAGCGCTGATGCCCTTGTGTTTTGGGGCGTCGGGATCGGTACGCACGAAGGTCAACAGCACGTCGGCGTGATGGGCGCCCGATGTCCACACCTTTTGTCCATTGACAACGAAGTGGTCACCGTCAAGCACCGCGCGGGTTTTCAGCGACGCGAGGTCGGATCCCGCGCCCGGTTCGCTCATGCCCAGTGACGCGGTGATCTCCGCCCGCAGGATCGGCACCGCCCACCGCTGCTTCTGTTCGGGAGTGCCGAACGTCAACAACGACGCCGCGATGATGCCCACACCCTGCGGGTTGAAGCTTTGATAGATCCGCCGTCGGGACAACTCTTCTTGGTAGACGTACTGCTGCAGCAGCGTGGCGTTGCGTCCGCCGAACTCCGGCGGGTTGCCGGGCAGGAGCCACCCGCTGTCGAACAGCAGGCGTTGCCACCGGCGGGCCCACGCCGGGATGTCCGAACTCGACTGCGGCCGGTCGAGTGCCTCGGCCTCGGCAGGCAGATGCTCATCGAGGAAAGCGACGAATTCGGCGCGGAACGCCTCCACGTCGGCGTCAAACGTCAGCTGCACGGCACTTCCCGAATGGTCCTGAGCGCAGTCGCGCCGTCGGTAGATCACGCTTTCCGCCAACGGCGCGGTTCACTCTTGCGATTACGCTTCCCTACACACGTCTAAGAGAATAGTATTCTCGTGGTAAGAAAGTTACAATCTCCGACACGTGATCCGTGAGGGGGTCGAGCGCAGCGATGTCACGGCGTTCTCCGGTAGAGTCCAACCATGTTCTCCCAGCGCGGCAATCACCTGAGTCGGCCGTGACCAATCCAAGCGAAGAGCCGGCCTGGAAGCAGCGCGCTGTCGAGCGGTCCATCAAAACGGCGAAATTGCGTGCGGCGCAACGTGTTCAGCGCTTCCTCGACGCCGCCCAGGCCATCATCATCGAAAAGGGCAGCACCGACTTTACCGTTCAGGAGGTCGTCGACCGCTCCCGCCAGTCGCTGCGCAGCTTCTACTTACAGTTCGACGGCAAGCACGAGCTGTTGCTGGCGCTGTTCGAGGATGCGCTGAGCCGCTCGGCGGACCAGATCCGCGCCGCCACGGAAAGCCACACCGATCCGCTGGAGCGGCTCCAGGTCGCCGTGCAGCTGTTGTACGAGGCCTCGCGGCCGGACCCGACCGCCAAGCGCCCGCTGTTTACCGACTTTGCTCCTCGACTGCTGGTGACGCATCCGGCCGAGGTCAAGGTGGCGCACGCGCCGTTGCTGGCGTTGCTGACGGAACTGATGGAGGCGGCCCACGAGGCCGACAAGTTGCGCAGCACGATCAACCCCAAGCGCGTGGCCGCCATGACCATGCAGACGGTGATGTTCATCGCGCAGTCCAGTGGGGGCCCCGACGATGCGACCATGCACCCCATCACCGCAGAAGAGGTGTGGGACTTCTGCTCACGCGGTTTCGTCGCGTAGCGCGCCGCCCCCAAGGGCGTAATCTTCCGCACTCCGGAGCTGAGCAAATAGCGCACGCCGTTTGCCGGTGAGAATGAGATTCTCTAATATCTAGAACCGCGAATAGCCGAAACGGATTCGCCATTGACACCCGTGATCGCCGAATGACAGAGTTCAACAGCGGCACGACCCGCGATCCGGGGACGCGATTGTTCTCCGCGGAGGCGTGCCGATCAGATCAAGTCAGGAGTTGAGGTAGCCATGACCGGACGTGTTGAGGGCAAAGTCGCCTTGGTGACGGGGGCGGCGCGCGGTCAGGGCCGCAGCCATGCGGTGCGGTTGGCGCAGGAGGGCGCCGACATCATCGCCGTCGACATCTGCAAACCGATCCGCGAGGGCGTGGTGGACACGGCGATCCCGGCGGCGACGCCCGAGGACCTGGCCGAGACTGCCGACCTGGTCAAGGGGCACAACCGCAGAATCTTCACGGCCGAAGTCGACGTGCGGGACTACGACGCGCTCAAGGCGGCGGTGGACAGTGGCGTCGAGCAACTGGGCCGGCTCGACATCATCGTGGCCAACGCCGGAATCGGCAACGGCGGCGAGACTTTGGACAAGACCAGCGAAGAAGACTGGACCGAGATGATCGACATCAACCTGGCCGGAGTGTGGAAAACCGTGAAAGCCGGTGTGCCCCATCTCGTGGCCGGCGGTCGCGGCGGATCCATCATCTTGACCAGCTCGGTCGGCGGCCTGAAGGCCTACCCGCACACGGGCCACTACGTCGCGGCCAAGCACGGTGTCGTCGGGCTGATGCGCGCCTTCGGAGTTGAATTGGGACAGCACATGATTCGCGTCAATTCTGTGCACCCCACCCACGTCAAGACTCCGATGCTGCACAACGAAGGCACCTTCAAGATGTTCCGGCCCGACCTGGAGAACCCGGGCCCCGACGACATGGCGCCGATCTGTCAGCTGTTCCACACGCTGCCGATCCCCTGGGTCGAGCCGATCGACATCAGCAACGCGGTGCTGTTCTTCGCCTCGGACGAGGCCCGCTACATCACCGGCGTGACGCTGCCGATCGATGCGGGTAGCTGCCTGAAGTAGCCGCTAGAAGGGGCTGCTGTTGGACTGCCATTCGGCCGATTCGGGCCGGGGCCCGTAGCGGCGGATGTAGTCCTCGTGCATCCGCGCCTGTTTCCGGCGCGCGATCACGTCGACGAGGTTCGGATCCAGTCCGTGAACCGCCAACCGGTGGCGGCGCCAGACCTTGTTCAGGGCAAGGGTTATCAGCAGCGCCCAGATGTACAGCGGCGCGGTCATCTCCGTGTGCACGTAAAGCGAGGCGGGCAGCAGCCAGAACGGTGCAAGAACAAGCAGAGGCGGTATTGCCCACCTGATCATGTGTCGGCGGACGGCTCCCTCCCCGGCCAGATCGTGCGCCACCCAGTCGCGCATCGTGTCGGGCAATCGCCGACCGTAGGAATAGCCGATCCGCTGCCAGAGACTGGGTTTCGCGTCGGTCATGGTGGCTCCTTTGGGTGATGTCAGTGTTGCAATGCGCTGGCCGCCACGGCGGCGGTATTGATCCGGGTGAGGGCTCGGTGCAGGTTCTCGAGTTCGGCCAGCTCGACCCCCAGACGCGCGACGACCGCGGACGGGACCTCGAGTGCTCGCTGTCGCAAGGCGATTCCGCGCTGCGTGAGCATCACATCGGTGGTGCGTTCGTCGGCCGCATTCTTGACGCGCCTGATCAGCCCCTGCGCCTCCAGGCGCTTGAGCATGGGAGACAGCGTGGCGGAATCCATCTGCAACGTGACGGCAATTCGCTTGACCGACAGCGGGAACTGGTCCGACCCCGGGGCCTTCTGGTGATCCCACAGTGCCAGCATCACCAGATACTGCGGATGGGTCAGGCCGAGCGGTTCCAAGAGGGGCCGGTACACCGCCAGGACCGCTCGGTTGGTCGTCGCCAGCGCGAAACACACCTGGCGTTCCAGGGCCAGCGGATCGACGTCGCGCGCAGTCGAAACGGTCATGCTTCCATGGTGCCCTAATAGTTAGGGGCCTATCTACATGATGTCCCTCACACCGGCCCGGGCACGGGTAATACGCTCGGCAGCTATGGACGATTTCGAGGGACGCGGGGCAGTCATCACCGGCGGTGCCAGCGGCATCGGTTTGGCCACGGCCACCGAATTCGGCCGCCGAGGGGCCCGCCTGGTGCTCTCCGACGTCGATCAGCCAGCGCTGGACCAGGCGGTAAATCGGCTGCGCGGCGAGGGCTTCGACGCCCACGGCGTGGTGTGCGACGTCCGGCATCTCGACGAGATGATTCACCTCGCCGACGAAGCCTTCCGGTTGCTCGGCGGCGTCGACGTCGTTTTCAGCAATGCCGGCATCGTCGTCGCGGGCCCGATCGGCCAGATGAACCACGACGACTGGCGCTGGGTGATCGACATCGACCTCTGGGGATCGATCCACGCGGTCGAGGCCTTCGTGCCGAAGTTGATCGAGCAGGGCAGCGGCGGGCACATCGCTTTCACCGCATCCTTCGCCGGCTTGGTGCCCAACGCGGGTCTCGGAACGTACGGCGTCGCCAAATACGGCGTCGTCGGGCTCGCGGAGACGCTGGCGCGTGAGGTCAAGCCCAATGGCATTGGCGTATCGGTGTTGTGCCCGATGGTCGTGGAAACCAAGTTGGTGTCCAATTCGGAACGGATTCGCGGTGCGGACTACGGACTGTCGGCCAGCCCCGAGGCGGCGTTCGGAACGCTGCCGACCCAGGACAAGAGCGTCACCGCCGACGATGTCGCGCGGCTGACCGCCGATGCGATTCTGGCCAACCGGCTTTACATCCTGCCGCACGGCGCCGCACGGGATTCCATCCGCCGCCGGTTCGAGCGCATTGACCGAACGTTCGACGAGCAGGCCGCCGAGGGCTGGACGCACTAGATCGAATGGCCCGACGGCCCCAGCCGGTACTCACCGGTCTGCGGATCGTGATACCACCCGCTGGAGGCCTGGGTGCCGCCGTCAATGTGCAGCGTCTGCCCGGTGAGGTAGGCCGCCATGTCCGAGGCCAGAAATACTGCGGCACTGGCGATTTCGTCGACATGACCGGGACGGCCCAGCGGCACCATGTCGCGCATTGCGCTCGTCGCGGCCTCGCCACCGAGCTGCGCGAGCCCCTCGGTGAGGGTGATGTCCGGGGCGATGGCGTTGACCCGGATCCCGTGAGGCGCCAATTCCAGCGCCGCGGTCTTCGTGTAGTTGATGACACCGGCCTTGGCGGCCGCGTAGGCGGCGTAGCCCGGCGCCGCACGTACGCCCTCGATCGAGGTCAGCGAGATGATGCTGCCAGGTAGGCCTTCTGCCACCAGCTTTCGGGCGATCCGCTGGCTGCACAGCAGCACATGGCGCAGGTTGGCGCGGTAGAGCGCATCCCAACCGTTTTCGCTGGTGTCCAGCAGCGGCGAGGAGAACACGCCGCCGGCGTTGTTCACCAGAATCGTCGGCGTGCCCAGGTCCGCGATGGTGCGCTCCAGCGCGGTATCCACCTGGCCGCTGTCTCGGACATCCGTGACGATTCCCAGGCCCCCGATGGATTCGGCTGCCTGCGCGCAGGTTTGGGGATCGCGCTCCCAGATCGCCACCCGGGCGCCGAACGCGGCCATCCCCGCCGCGATGCCGCGGCCGATGCCCGCTCCCCCGCCGGTCACCACCGCGACGCGGCCGGTCAGCAGGATGTTCGAGGGGTCGATCGCCATCGCGCGTCAGCCCGCCGTGCGCATCGCCGGCGCGGTGCCGATGACGCCGTCGAATTCCAGGGCCGCAATCTCGGCGTCGGACAAGCCGAGTCCGGTCAGCAGTTCGTGGTTGTGTTGTCCGAGCAGCGGGGCGTGCTCGGTGTGGAACTTGTCGGGCCCGGCTGAGCTTCTCATCGGCACGGTGCTGAGCCTAGCCGGGCCGTTAACGGGGTGGTCGACTTCTTCGAAGAAGCTGCGGAACGCCAACTGCTCCAATTCGGTTTGACGATGCGGTTGCATGACCTTGGCGACTGGCACCCCGGCGTCCCAGAGGGTTGCGACGATCTCGTCGCGGGTGCGCCGCTCGCACCACGCTGCGAGGTGTTCGTCGATCAGGTCGTGGCGCTCGCTCCGCCCGGTATGCGTCGACAACTCGGGATCGATTGCCCAGGAAGGCGATCCGATGGCTCCGCACAGCTTCACCCATTGATCGTCGGTGGCCACGGCGATGGCGACCCAGCTGTCGAGGCGGCCGAATTCGTCGATATCCGCGGTGAGGTAGAGGTTCTGCGGTGCGGCCGTCGGTCCGCGGTTACCGGCGCGCTCCAGCAGTGCCCCATACGCCGAGTACTCGATGACCTGCTCGGCGGAGATACTCAGGGCCGCATCGACCATTGCCGCTTCGACGAACACGCCCTCACCGGTGCGGCGGCGATGCTCCAGCGCCAGCAGCACGGCGTTGGCCGCATGCACACCGGCGTTGGGGTCACCGATCGAATAGGGGTCATACGGTGTGCGGTCCGGGTAGCCGGTGAGCCAACTGACTCCGGACGCGGCTTCGATGACGTAGGCGAAGGCCGGGTTGTCGCGCCATGGGCCTTCGAGACCGAAACCGGGCATGCGCACCATCACCACGTCCGGCCGAATCGATTGAACGGTCGCGAAATCCAGCCCCAGTTGGTCCAGCACACGTGGGGTGAAGTTCTCGACGACCACGTCGCAGGTGCCGATGAGCTCGCGCAGTAATTCCTTGCCGCGCGGGCTCTGCAGGTCCAGCGTCAGGCCCTTCTTGTTGGTGTTGAGGGCTTCGAAGATGGGCGACTTCTCCCACCACTGGTCCTCGGTGACCGGCACGCCGGCGATCAGCCGCGTGCCGTCCGGGCGCCGGGTGGATTCGACATGGATGACCTCGGCGCCGAGCATCGCCAGAAAGTGTGTGGCACACGGTCCCGCCCAAAACGTCGTCATGTCCAGCACGCGAAGGCCGGTGAGCGGCAGCGATTTCGCCGCCGCATTCGGCGCCGGCCGGGCTGCGAGGTCCGCGGATCGGTAGTGCTCGGTGTGCTCCCCCGGGCGCGGCGCCGGGTGCGGGGGGCGCAGTTGCGCGGGCCGCATCCGGTAGGGGTGGCTCGGCTGGTGGAAGCCGTCGCGCGGATTGCGGACGAATGAACCGCGTTCCACGAACTGGTCGAAGGACGTGACGTTGGCGCCGTTGCCGACCGGCGCGTTGGGAATACGGAACGCCGATGCCAGTTCCCGGATTTCGTCGACCGTGGTGTCGGCCAGCCAGCCGAATAGCTCGTCGGCGTGGATGTTGGCCTGCTCCGTGATCGACAGCGGTGAATCCTCGTCGATCCACTCGGGGTGGCCCACCATCGCGCACAAGTCGAACCACTGTTGCGCGGTCCCGCAGCCGAGGTCCACCAGGCCGTCCTTGGCTTGGGCCACCCCCGGAATGGTCGGGCGTCGCATGTCTCGCCACGGCCGCCCGAGCACCTCGAAGTAGGACACCGGGTAATAGGTGAGACACAGGATCTGGGTCTCGAGCATCGACAGGTCCAGCAGTTCGCCTGCGCCGCCGTCGAGACGGCGCCATCGCGACGCCAGGGTGGCCGCGCTTGCATAGGCTCCGGCCAAGTACTCGCCGACCTGACCGCCGACGAAGACGGGCGGGCGCTCCTGCTCGCCGCGGCCGAGCCCGACGATTCCTCCCGACCACGCCTGCAGCGTGAATTCCGTTGCGGCGCGGTCGTGCCAGGGGCCTGCCAGTCCGAACGGCGTGATCGCGGTGACGGTCAGGTGCGGGTGCCGCCCCTGGATGGCGCTCGGCGCAAACGCCGGATTCTCGGCCACTGCCGAACCGGCGGACCAGACCACCGCGTCCGCGGACGCCAGCAGCCGGTCCACCAGTCCGGTGTCATCGTCGTCGGCGGGATCGGCGATGACGCTGTGCTTTGCGCCGGCCAGGAAGCTGAATAACGCACCGTCGCGGCCGACGGGGATGGGCGCGCCGGAGGCAGACCACGCACGTAGCGGATCGCCTTCTGGCGGTTCGACTTTCACGACGTCGGCACCGCCGTCGGAGAGGAGCTTGGTGCAGTAGGCGCCCGCTATGCCGGTGGACAGATCGATCACCGTATAACCGGTCAGTGGCGGTTCGACCCGGTGTTGCGTCACGAGCTCTTTTTCTTCGCTTTGGCTTTTTTGCGCGCTTTCTTGCTCAGGCGCCAGTCGGCGGGGAATTTGCCGTCGTTGTCTTTGACCGCATCACCCAGACCCTGTTCCATGGCGTCAGCGAGCGTCAGTTCGTCACCGCCATCGGGGCGAACCATGCCGCCCATCGACTCGAAGACGCCGCTGAGCATGCTGCCCAGATACTCGCCCTGGAACTGCTTCATGATCTCGAAGAAGACTTTCTGCATGAAGACGGTGTCGGTGGGGCGGTTGCGGGCGCAGGCCAAGGCGTACTTCTCGACCTCCGGCTCGAGTTGGTCCCTGGGCACCACGCTGTTGAGGAAGTTGCAGTCATACATCTCGGCGGCGGTGAAAGCCCGTCCGGTGAACACCATTTCCTGGAATTTTCGAATGCCCATCGTTTGCGCCCACCACCACATGCGGGGACCCCAGCCGTAATACCGGAACGACGGATGCCCGAACAGGGCGTCGTCGCTGGCGATCACCAGGTCCGCATCGGCGGCCTGGTAAAAATGCCAGCCGTAGCAGTAGCCCTTGGCCTCCAGGATGCTGATCTTCTTGAAGTCCTGCAGGCCGCGGATGCCGGAATTCGGATTGGCATACCACTGACCGAGCGTGGCGCCGTTGCGAAACGACCCCTGCGGCGGGTGCCTGACTTCCCCCGCGCCGATGCGGTATTCGGCGAGCCGTGGTTCTTGGTCGGCCGCATCGCGGAGCCGCATGACCTCGGCCAGGTCCGCACCCGAGCCGAGGTCGTCGCCGGCGCCCCGGACCACTAGCACCTTGACGTCGTCGTCAACGTTGGCGCGATGCAACAGATCCGCGTAGCGCAGGCGCGCGGCGATGGTCGGCGCGTTGAGATAATCCGGCCGGTCGAACGTGATCGTGGCGATCCGCGTCCGGGCGTCTTTGTCGTACCGGATGATCTTTTCGGCCGGTGGCTCTGCGGGAGCGGGCATGGCTAGGGCTGCCAGAACGGGCTCGCGGTAAGCACTTCCGGACCGTCGGCGGTGATCAGGACCGCTTCTCGCCCGAACACCGCGCCGACTCCTTCTTCCCATACATAACCCGTCACGGCGAGCACCATCCCGGGTTCCAAACGTTCGTCGGCCGCGGTGGCGGGCAGATGCTTGGAGACGACGGGCGGGTCGAACCCCATGCCCAGTCCGCGGGCGACCGGCATCGGTGGTTCCGGCTCCCCCGCGGCTTGGTAGGCGGCCATCAGTTCGGACGCCCCAGCGCCGGGCCGGCAGGCGTCGATCAGCCTGTCCCACAGGCTGTCCCAGCGCCGGTACAGCGCCGACGCGCCGCCGGGCACCTGTTTCTTGGACGCCGGCCAGGTGCGTCCCACCTCGCCGACGTAGCCCCCGGCCAGGACTCCGGCGGCGAACGCCACCAGATCGCCGTCCTGGACGCGGCCGTCACCGTCGGCGCGCCGCCACGGGTGCGTGCGCGAGGTCGCCCATGCGACGTCTTGATTCGACGGCGTGCTCACGCCGCCGGCCGCCGAGGCCTCCAGCACGACACCGGTCAGGGCTTGTTCGCTCACCCCGGGCCGCAACTCCGCGACCGCGGCCGCCAGGGCCGATTCGGCCACCGCGACGGACTCCCGCACCGCGGCGATCTCCTCTGCCGTCTTGACGCGGCGCGCCGCCCGCATCGCGAGCTCCCCGTCGACCAGCTGTGCGTTGGGGAACGCGGTCGGCAGCAGCTGGGCGAAAACCGGTGAGAGCGCATCGGTTCCGACGCGCCGGGCGCCGGCTGCGCCGTCGATGCGCTGCAGCGCCGACATGGTGTTCATCGGGTTCCACGAGATGCCGTAGAGGTTCTCGTGGGGGATATCGTCGGGCACGCCTTCGTCCCACGTGCTGAGGAGGTGCACGGCGCCGGTCTCACGCACCACCACACAGGTCGGACCGAACGGCCGGGTGCCGGCGACCCACAACTGCGGCGCACCGGTGACGTAACGGACATTGGCTTGCCGGCCGAGGACCAGAACATCGAGATCGTGCGCCGCCATCTGGTCGAGCGCCCGCTGGCGACGCCCCGAGCGCAGGGTGCGCTCGTCAGGGCAAACTTCAACTGACATGGGAGCCATAGGGGTCATAGGGATAGTCGGTCAAGCGGATCCAGCCTTCCTCGGTAATCACCAGGACCTCTTCGCTGCGGTAGCCGCCGGTGCCGTCCTCCCACACCACGGGCTCCAAAACCAGCACCATCCCGGATTGAAGGACGAAATTCTCGTCGAACTCCTGGCCGAGATCCGTTCCGATCATCGGCATTTCGGCGGCGTTGACGCCGATGCCGTGGCCCAGGTAGAAGTGCGGCAGCCAGGGCTTGGCGCCGCCGTTGGCCTTGATTGCGGCCCGGCCCAGGTCCGCCGCGGTGGCGCCGGCCTTGGCGACGCCCAGGACGGCGGTCATGATTTCGAACCAGGCGTCGAACTGCGCCTGTTGGCGCGGGGAGGGATCGCGCCCGACGATCCAGGTACGCCCGAAATCGGAACAGTAGCCCTGGTAGGTGATGCTGGCGTCGGTCCACAGCACGTCGCCCTCGGCCAGCTCCCGCTCGGTGCTCAGCAGCGGCAGCGCCAGGTCGCCGTGCGTGGTCCACACGCCCTCGGCCTTGCTCGGCGGCATCACCTGCCAGATCGGTTCGAGCATGCTGGCCGTGGCGCCCAACTCGAAGGCACGGCGCAAAAAGCTTGCCGACAAATCGATCTGACGTATCCCGGGCGCCAGCCGCTTTTGCACCTCGACCATGGCCTCGTCGGTGATCCGGATCGCGGTGCGCATGCACGACAATTCATCCGGGGTTTTGACCGACTTGGCCGCGCTGACGATGGCCGCGGCATCGACGGGGGCCCCGTTCGGGAACAAGGCGCTTCCGGCCCGTGACATCGCCCCCGTGCATTCGTCGACCGCGACCACCGCTTTGGCAGGAATCAGCTCGGCGATCGCCCGGGCGAAATGGACTACGCCCTCGTCGAATTCGAGATAGACCGGCCCGTGCAGGTGGTCGTCGGGCAGATCCGCCTCGTGCGAGGCCCCCTCCCGGAACGGGAGGAACAGGTGCGGCCACTCGTCGTCGGCGAGCACCACGGCCACCGGACGCTCGACATAAGACAGTCCGGCGTCGCCCAGCGGCCAGCTGGCACCCGTGGCGTAGACGACGGCGTTGTTCCCGAGCAGGATCATCGCGTCGACGCCGCGTTCGGTCATCGCCGACCGCAGCCGGGCTCCCGTCTCGCGACGCAGGCGCGCTAGGTCGGGTGTTTCGGGAATCACCAGTCCGTTAGCGGTATTGGTGTCCATTTGCGCGAGCGTCATCCCTACAGACCCAGGAACTTCGTCACGTTGTCGCTGACGATCTTCACCGCGTTCTCCGGACCAACCGCGTCGACAACGGCTTTCAGCGATTTCTCGGAGTAGCCGTAGGTGCTCTCGTTGTGCGGGTAATCGCTGGACCACATCACCTTGTCCACCCCGATCTGGTCGATCAGCTGCAAGCCCAGGGGGTCGACCATGAACGACGCGCTCATGTGGGTGTCCCAGTAGTAGCGCGGTTCGTGCTCGAGCTTCCGGTTGAACATGTGTTGGTACGACCCCATCAGGTGATCGGCGTCCTGCAAAGCCCAAGGAACCCAAGAAATTCCGCCCTCGAACCAACCGATTCGCAGGCCCGGGTGATCATCGAGAATTCCGGTGAACAGGTACTTGGCGAACTGCTCGCGGAAGCCATCGATGTTGATCATCATGCCGACCACCACGCTGTTGAACTGGCACGGAGTTTTCGGTGGGGTCTCCCCGATGTGGTGGGTCACCGGAAGTCCGGCGGCCTCGATCTCGTCCCACACCGGCCTCATCGCGGTGCTGCCGTAGTCGATGATGTTGCCGTCGTCGTCCTTGCCCGGGTTGAGCGGCAACAGGAACGTCTTGAGCCCCAGAGACTTCAGCTCTTCCAGGGTCTTGCGGGTACCCTGCGGATCCCACCAGTTGATCAGGCCGGCGCCGTAGAAGCGGCCGCCCGAGGCCTCCTGCAGTTCGGCGATGTATTCGTTGTAGATGCGGAAGGCGAGCTCGCGAAGTTGCTTGTCCGGGTAGTGGAACAGCGCCAGCACCGCGTTGGGGAAAGCCAGTTCCTTCTCGACCCCGTCGTCGTGCAATTCCTGAATCCGGGCCTCGATATTGGTGCTCGCGGCCCCGGGCAGGTCGTCGTACTGCATCAGGACCGCGCTGAAGTCGCCGGGTAGGAACGATTGCCCCTTGCGCCCGACTTGGTAGGCGCCGTCCTCGTACCAGATCCGCGGCGCCTTGTCCTTCAGGTCGTCCGGGAAGCGTTGGTAGAAGATGTCATCGGCGAGCGAGATGTGGTTGTCGGCCGAGAAGACCACGGTCCCCGGGGGCAGGCCCACATCGCTGCCGGCGGCGTGGCCACGCCGATCTTTCGGAGCGCCATAGCCACCGGGCGGGTAGAGCGTGCTTGCTTGAGTCGTCATCGTTGACCCTCCATTTTCGATCCGCAGTTGTTCAGAGGCAGCGAGCTGGGCTACCAGGTCACCGGCAGTTCGTAGACGCCGTAGGCGAGACGGTCGTGTTTGAACGGGACTTCTTCGATCGGCACGGCCAGTGCCATGGTCGGGATGCGGCGCATTAGCGTCTGGAACACGATCTGCAGTTCCGCCCGCGCCAGTTGCTGGCCCACGCACTGGTGGCGGCCATAGCCGAAGGCGACGTTGCGATCGGCTCCAGAGCGATGCAGGTACAGGCGATCGGGTTCGGCGAAGGCCTGCGCGTCCCAGTTGGCCGGCGCCAGGTCGATAATGATGCCTTCGTTCGCACGAATGGTCTCGCCACCGATATGAATGTCTTCCAGGGCGACGCGGCGCTGCCCGTTTTGGATGATGCTGAGGTAGCGCAGCAATTCCTCCACCGCGTTGGCGAGGATCTTCGGGTCCTCGGCGTCGCGGATGACGGCGGCCTGGTCCGGATTCTCCAGCAGCGCAAGCACTCCGAGCCCGATCATGTTCGCGGTCGTCTCGTGCCCGGCGATCAGCAATCCGGTGCCCAGCTGGGCGGCTTCCTTGACGCTGAGTTCGCCGGCGTTGACTCGCTCGGCGAGATCGGAAACCGCGTCCTCCGCGGGGTTTTCTATTTTGGCTTCGACGAGCTGGGCCAGGTACTTGTGCAGGCTCATCGCACCCTTCATGGTGTCCTCGGCGGCGGCGAAGCGCGCGAGGCCAACATTGGCGTGGTGCTGGAACATCTCGGCGTCCTCGTAAGGCACCCCGAGCATTTGGCTGATCACCAGCGACGGAACCGGAAGCGCAATGGCGGCAACGACATCCGCGGGCTGCGGGCCAGCCAGCATCGTGTCGATGTGGTCGTCGGTGATCTGCTGGATGGTCGGCCGCAGACCTTCCACACGCCGGAAGGTGAAGGGCTTGGACAGCATCCGCCGGAACCGGGTGTGCTCCTCGCCGTCGGAGGTGAACACCGACCGCGGCCGCTTGTGCACGGTCGACAACATGCCTTCGTTCCAGTGCGGGAAGCCGGCGACCCGGTCGTCGACGCTGACCCGCGAATCCGAAAACAGCTCGCGCACTTGCTCGTAGCCGGTGATCAGCCACGGCGTGCTGCCGTCCCAGATCCGCACCCGGGACAGCGGCCGCGCCTCGGCCAGCGCCATGACATCCGGTGGGGGGGCGAAGGGGCAACGCGGCTGCCTGGCCATCGGATAGTCGGGAATGTCGGAGGTCTGCTCCGTGGTGGCGCTGGTCAGAATGTCGGACATCTTTATTCCTCAACGTGGATGGCCAGTGCGGGACAGGCCGCGGCCGCCCGCCGCGCGCCTTCGGCCTGGTCGGCCGTGGGATTGGGATTGAGCAGGACGACCACGCCGTCGTCGTCGCGCTGGTCGAACACTTCGGGCGCATTCATGACACAGTTTCCCGAAGAGGCGCAAACATCTTGGTCAACAGTCACTTTCATCTTCAACCCCCTCACTCGTACGCCGTCACGGGCGCCAGCCACAGGCCCACGATCGCGTCGATGAGGCCAGACGCCGCGGCGCGCCATGAACGATGGGACGTCAACGCACCCGCGACCAGCGCGCGCTCACGGTCGGCGCAGGTGTGCATCAACAGGTTTCGCGCCATGATGTTGCGTTCGAAGTGCACCTCGGCCGGCAACTCGGGCAGACAGCGGTTGATGCCCTCCACGACCTGGACCAGCGACGGGGAGCTGAGCGCGCCCTTGACGATGATGTTGTAGTAGGCGGGGTCGGTCATCGCCTGCGCCGCGAACCGCGCGTACCACGTGGGATTTCCAAGCTCCTCGAGGTGATCGGTGAGCGGCCGGACCAAACAGGCGACCCAGTTGCGCAGTTCCGCGTCGCGGCCATCGGCGGTGCGCGAAGCCGACAACTCGTCGACCATCTGCTCGCGGAGCTGCTCGACGGGCCCGCGGTGCTTGTGCTCAATCGCGCGCACCAGGTCGGCCTTCGTCCCGAAGTGGTACCCGACCGCGGCGTTGTTTCCCTGGCCCGCGGCCTCGCTGACCTGCCGGTTGGACACCGCGAACATGCCGTGCTCGGCGTAGAGCCGCTCGGCGGCCACCAAGATCGCCTCTTGGGTGGAGCTGGCCCGCTCGGTGCGCACGGTCCGGCCGACAGTGGTCATTGGCCTAGTCAACCCCGTCGGATGCCGTTAAGTCAAGCGCTTGATTTAATCCGTCGGCGGTCTCGTGCCGCGCCTCCGGGAGCGACGAACGTGGACGCACCGTCACGCTGGCGCCGAACGTGGACGCACCGTCACGCTCGGGTCCCGGTCCTCGCGCTACCCACTCGAAACACCGCTTCTCTTGGGTCGAACGACCTTGCCCGCCACCGTCCCGCCGTCCACCGGCAGCACGGTCCCGGTGACGTAGCGCGACCGGTCGGTGGCGAAATACAGCGCGGCCTCGGCGACGTCATCGGGCGTGCCGTCGCGCTTGAGTGGGCGGTCATCGCGCATCCCCTGGCGAATCCGCGCCTCGAACTGCTGGAGCTGTTCGGGGTCCATGCCCGCCGCCGACTTCCCCAGAATCGGCGTGGGGATGCTGCCCGGCGCGATCGCGTTGACCCGAATCTCGTGGTACGCCAACTCAATTGCCGCAGACTTGGTGAACTGAATGACGGCCGCCTTGGACGCGCGATAGATCATCACGCCGCCGCCGGCCTGGATCCCGCCGATCGACGTGATGTTGATGATGGAGCCGCCGCCGTGTTCGGCCATGTGCCGCGCGGCATCGCGGGTGCCCGCCATCACGCCCAGCACGTTGACCCCCATCACCCGGTGGAAGTCGGTCAGGTCGTCATCGAGCAACTTCCGCAGGGGGCTCGAGATCCCGGCGTTGTTCACCATGACGTGCAGTCCGCCGAACTTTGCGACGGCATCGGATACCAGCGCCCCGACCTGTTCGGGATCGGAGACATCGGTTTGCCGGAAGACGGCCTGGGCACCTAGCGACGTCGCCAGTGCCTCGCCGCGGTCGGTCTCGACGTCGGCGATGACGACCCGCGCGCCCTCGGCCACAAACCGCTCCACGAGGCCCCGACCAATGCCGGAAGCGCCGCCGGTGACGATGGCGACCTTGCCCTCAAGTTCGTTAACCACCTGACGAGTTAATCGAGGCCGCCAGCGTTAAGTCAAGCAGTTGATTTAAGACTGCGCTGCGCCGCCCGCCCGTCGCGCCCCTCGGTAAGGTCGGACAGCAAATCCTTCAGACGCGGCGGTGTGGGTGAAAAGTCAGCAGGCGCTACCTTTGCGCGGCCGGGCCGCGGAATGCGCGGCACTCGATCGTCTGGTGGCGGACGCTCGCGCGGGCGAAAGCCAAGTGCTGGTGTTGCGGGGCGAGGCGGGCATCGGCAAGACGGCGTTGTTGGACTTCGCTTCCGAGCGCGCTTCCGGATTCCGCGTGGCGCGGGTGGCTGGGGTGGAGTCCGAGATGGAGCTCCCGTTCGCCGCCTTGCAGCAACTCTGCGTGCCGCTGTTCGACTTCGTCGACCGCTTACCCGCCCCGCAGCGTGATGCCCTGGAGATCGCCTTTGGGCGAAGCGCCGGACCGGCGCCGGAGCGCTTCCTGGTCGGGTTGGCGGTACTCAGCCTGATCGGCGCCGCGACCGAGGCGCAGCCCTGGATCTTCCTCGTCGACGACGCGCAGTGGATCGACCGAATCTCGGCCCAGACGTTGGCGTTTGTCGCCCGCCGCCTGATCGCCGAGCCCGTTGCGCTGGCCTTCGCGGTACGCGACGGCGCCGTGGCGTTCGATCCCGACGAGCTGAGTGGTCTGCCCGAATTGACGGTTGGCGGGCTCGATGCGGGTGACGCCCGCGCGTTGCTGGATTCGGTGATCTTCGGCCGGCTGGACGACCAGGTGCGCGATCGCATCGTGGCGGAGACGCGCGGCAATCCGTTGGCGCTGCTGGAGCTGCCCCGGGGACTGACCGGCGCCGAGCTGGCGGGCGGCTTCCAGCGCCCGGACGTGCAACCGCTCGCGGGACAGATCGAGCAGAGTTTCGTCCGGCGGATCCGCTCGCTTCCCGACCACACCCAGCAGCTATTGACGACCGCGGCCGCCGAGCCGGTCGGCGACGCGGCGTTATTGTTGCGCGCCGCCGAGCATCTGGGCCTTCCGTCGGACGCGGCGGCCGACGCGGAAGCGGCCGGGTTGATCGACGTGGGCACCCGGGTGCGATTCCGTCATCCCCTGGTGCGCTCGGCCGCATACCGCACGGCGGACCTGATCGAGCGCCGACGGATACATCGGGCGCTGGCCGAGGCGACCGACAGACGAAGCGATCCGGACCGCCGCGCGTGGCATCTGGCCATCGCGGCCCACGGCCCGGACGAATCCGTTGCCGCCGCGCTCGAGCGCTCCGCCGACCGCGCCCAGGCCCGGGGCGGCGTCGCCGCCGCGGCCGCCTTCTTGGAACGCGCGACTCAATTGAGTGCCGAACCGTCCCGCCGCGGAACGCGGGCGCTCGCGGCAGCTCGGGCCAAACGCGACGTGGCCGCCTTCGACGCGGCGGACGAGCTGCTCACGATCGCGGGGGCCGCGGCACTGGACAAGCTGCAGCAGGCCCGTGCCGCCCGGTTGCGCGCGCAGATCGTCTTCGCCCGCAGCCGCAGCGGTGCCGCCGACGCGCCGACGGTCTCCGATGCCGCCATCGGCCTGCTCGATGCCGCCCGCCGGCTGGAGAAACTTGACGACGCGCAATCCCGGGAAACGTATCTAGAAGCCTTGGGGGCGGCGATGTTCGGTGGCCGGCTGTGCCCGCACGGCGGCATTCACCTTGCCGCCGAAGCGGCCCGCGCCGCGCCGCCCGGGCCGCAACCCGCGCTTCCGGTCGACCTTCTGTTGGATGGCATCGCGTTACGGGCCACGGCCGGGCAAGCCCCGAGCCGGTCGGCGCTGCGCGACGCGCTGACCCGCATCGAAGACGAAGCCGAGCGTGGCGACGACGTCCTGCACTGGTTCTGGCAAGCCTTCCCCGTCGTGCAGGAATCCGCCGTCCACGAACTGTGGGACGACGAGGTTTGGCACCGGCTGGCCACCCACGCCGTGCGGCTCGCGCGCGCTGCGGGCGCACTCGCCGTGCTGCCGCACGCCCTGGTCTACCGCGCCGGAGTACACGTGCAAGCGGGTGAATTCGCGACGGCGTCCCAACTCATCGAGGAGGCCAAGGCGATCTCGGCTGCCACCGGCTATGCCCCGGTCAAATACCACTCGGTGCTGTTAGCCGCCTGGCGCGGCGACGAGGACGTCGCCACCAGCCTGATCGAGCAGGCCGCCGCCGACGGGATGGCAAGGGGCGAAGGCCGCGTCGTCGGATTGACCGGATATTCCAGCGCCGTCCTCTACAACGGCCTGTGCCGCTACGACGACGCCTTCGCGGCGGCCGACAAGGCTTGCGAATACGAGGACCTGGGCCTGTTCGGCTGGTGCCTGATCGAACTCATCGAAGCCGCCGCGCGAAGTGGTCGGCGGGACGCGGCCCGCGACGCCCTGCGCCAACTGGAAGTCCGGGCACTCAGCGCCCAAACGGACTGGGCGAACGGCGTTTTCCTTCGGTCCAAGGCATTGCTGGCGGCCGACCGCGACGCCGAGGCCTGCCACCTCGAAGCGATCGACAAGCTCGCGCGCACGCGCATCGCCGTCCAGCTGGCCCGCGCGCACCTGTCCTACGGAGAATGGCTGCGCCGCTGCAATCGCCGGATCGACGCCCGCTCCCAATTGGGCACCGCCCACGAGATGTTCACCCGGATGGGTGCCGACGCGTTCGCCGCGCGGGCCCGCCGCGAGCTGCTGGCCACGGGCGAGAACGTGAACAAGCGGTCGGCGAAGGCGGGAAAGGCATCCGGTGGTGAGCTCACGGCGCAGGAGGCCCAGATCGCCCGGCTGGCAGGCGAGGGCCTGACCAACCCCGAGATCGCCGCGCAGTTGTTCATCAGCAGCCATACCGTCGAATGGCACCTGCGCAAGGTGTTCGCCAAGCTCGGCATCACCTCGCGCCGACAACTGCGCGGCATGGCCAAGGAATTCGGCCCCTGAGTCCGGCAGGACTACGGACTTTCCAGGGTTCCCACGGACCAGTGCGCGGGCCATGCTGAAGAGGCCAGTTCGTCGAGAAGCTTGAAAGGCGTGATCATGAAGGTTTTGGTAATCGGTGGCAGCGGGCTGATCGGATCGCAGGTGGTCACCATCCTCACCGAGCAGGGGCACGAAGCGGTCCCGGCGTCGCCGAGCACCGGCGTCAACACCGTGACCGGTGAAGGGGTGGCCGAGGCCGTCGCCGGTGTCCACGCGGTGGTGGACGTTTCCAATTCGCCGTCGTGGGCCGATGACGATGTGCTGAACTTCTTCACCACGTCCACCCGCAACCTTCTCGAGGCGGAGCGGGCCGCGGGCGTGCAGCATCACGTCGCGCTCTCGATCGTGGGCGCCGACCGCGCGGCCGAAAGTGGTTACATGCGGGCCAAGATCGCCCAGGAAAAGGTGGTCGTGGAATCCGGAGCTCCCTACACGATCGTGCGGGCTACCCAGTTCTTCGAATTCGTTGAGGGCATTGCCGATTCGATGACCGATGGTGACACGGTCCGCGCGCCGCATGGGGCGTTCCAGCCGATCGCCGCCGCGGATGTGGCCGCGGCCGTCGCGCACGCCGCAATCGGTGAGCCGGCCAACGGGGTGGTCAACATCGCCGGACCCGAAAAGCAGGGCATGGACGACTTCATCCGCACCCGCTTCGCCGCGACCGGCGATGCCCGCCAGGTGGTGACCGACCCCGACGCGCAGTATTACGGCGTGGTGCTCGACGAGCGCATGATCGTTCCCATCGAGGGCGAAGAAGTCACCCTCTACCCCACCCGGTTCGGCGATTGGCTGGCTGCACAGGTGCCCAGCAACACCAAGTAACGGCCGGAGGAGATGGTCCGATGGAGCTGATGGACCACACCGCGGTGATCACGGGCGGCACGGCGGGCATTGGACTGGAATCCGCCCGGCTGTTCGTCAGCGAAGGCGCCACCGTCATCATCTCGGGCCGCGACGCGGCCAGGGGCGCGCACGCGTTGGAGGTCATCGGGCCGAAGGCGCGGTTCATCCAGACCGACATGGCCGATATCGACTCGGTGAATTCGCTTGTGCAACAGTGTGGTGAGGTCGACATCATCGTCAACAACGCCGGCAGTTTTCCGTCGGCATTGACGGTGGAGCAGGGGATGTCGTCGTTCGAGACGATGTTCGACACCAACGTACGCGGCGCGTACTTCCTGGTTGCCGGACTGGTCCCGGGGATGCTCAACCGGGGCCGCGGCAGCATCGTCAACATCACCACCATGGCCGCCTTCAAGGGAATTCCCGGCGCGTCCGGCTACAGCGCCTCCAAGGCCGCGGTGGAATCGCTCACCCGCACCTGGGCCGCCGAATTCGGGGCGGCCGGGGTACGGGTGAACAGCGTCGCGCCGGGGCCCACCCGCACGCCCGGGGTGGCGGCGGAATGGGGTGACGTCAACGAGGAGCTCGGGCGGGCCCTGCCGCTGGGGCGCACCGCCTTCCCGTCCGAGATCGCCGAAGCGGTCCTGTTCCTGAGTTCCCCCCGCTCCAGCTTCGTCACCGGCTCGACCCTGCACGTCGACGGCGGCGGCGCCGCCGTGTGATCGGCGCGGCGGCCGGCGTCGAGTTGTTGCGGACTTTTCGGCGGCCTTCGCTCTACGGTGGGTAGTTGCGCAACGACGAGGAGCATTCATTGCCCGGGCAACCCCCCAGCGACATCCCCTTCGACACAACGCGGCTCACGAGGCGCGGTTTCCTGGCCGCGGGCATCGCCGGCGGATTGACGCTGACAGCGTGCAGCCAAACCAAGCCCGAGCCGTCGGGCAGCGCCCGGATGGCCGCCGCCATCGATGCGGCCGAGGCCGCCCGACCGCACAGCGGCCGGACCGTCACCGCCAGCCTGACGCCCCAGCAGGTCCAGATCGACCTGGGCGGACCGGTCGTGCGCACGCTGGCCTTCGGCAACTCCATCCCCGGATCGGTGATCCGCGCCAGCATCGGTGACGAAGTCGTGGTGACGGTGAAAAACCGGCTCGATCATCCGACGTCGGTGCATTGGCACGGGATCGCCCTGCGCAACGACATGGACGGCGCCGAGCCCGCCACACCCAACATCGCGCCCGGCCATGACTTCACCTACCGTTTCTCCGTGCCCGACTCGGGCACGTACTGGGCACATCCGCACACCGGCCTGGACGAGGACACCGGGCTGTACCTTCCGGTCATCGTGGATGACCCGACCGAGGGCAACTACGACGCCGAATGGATTGTCGTCCTTGATGATTGGACCGACGGCGCCGGGAAGAGCCCCCAGCAGCTCTACAGCGAACTGAGCAACCCGAACAAATCGCCCATGCCCACCACGTCCGAGACGAGCACAACCGAGACGACGACGGAAACCAGCACGTCCGAGACGACGTCGACCAGCCCGGCGACGTCGACGAGTCCGGCGCCCGGCGGTCCCGGACCGTCCGCGGGAAGTGCCGGCAGCAGCGACCTTCTCGGTGGCGACGCCGGAGAAATCGCCTATCCCCACTACCTGATCAACGGCCGAATTTTCACCTCCCCGGTGACGTTCAATGCGAAGCCCGGTCAACGGATACGGATTCGGTTCATCAACGCCGCCTCCGACACCACGTTCCGGGTCGCGCTGGCCGGCCATTCGATGACGGTGACACACACCGACGGCTACGCCGTGGTGCCCGCTCAGGTCGACGCCCTGCTCATCGGCATGGCCGAACGCTACGACGTCACCGTGACCGCCGCGGACGGCGTCTTCCCGCTGGTCGCCGTCGCGGAGGGCAAAGGCGCTCTGGCGCGGGCATTGCTGTCCACGGGCGCGGGCAGCGCGCCCGACCCGCAATTGCAGCCGGGCGAACTCACCAAACGCGTGGGCACCGTTGAAATGTTCACCGCCACAACGCCGGTCAACCTGGGCCGCCCCGACCCCAACATCAACCTTCCGGTCGTGCTGGGCGGCAACATGATGCAGTACAACTGGACGATCAACGGGCAGCCCTACGGAAAGACGAGCCCGCTGCGCGTGCAACAAGGCCAGCGTCCCACCATCACCTTCGACAACACCACGACGATGTATCACCCGATTCACCTGCACGGGCACACGTTCCAGGTGATCAAGCCCGACGGAAGCCCGGGCGCCCGCAAGGACACCGTCATCGTGCTGCCCAAGCAGAAGCTCGCCGCTGTTCTCGTTGCCGACAACCCCGGCACGTGGCTGATGCACTGCCACAACACCTATCACCAGGTCGCGGGGATGGCGACTCGGCTGGACTACGTCTTCTGACGATCAGACGACGGCCAGAAATTCCGTCAGCAACTGGTTGACGGTCGACGGTTGCTCAATCTGCGGGCAGTGCCCGGCGTTGTCGACCACCGCCGAACGGGCTCCGTCGATCTGCTTGGCGATCTGGGCCGCCCAGCCGCTGGGCAGGAGCTTGTCGTCGCCGCCCTCGATGACAAGCGTTGGCACGCCGATGCGTTCGTAAGCCCGTGCGCTGGACGGGGCCGACGACGGCGTGGCTCCGGGGCGGCGAAACCGGGCCGCGGCGATGGCCTCCCACGCCCCCGGCGCGGTGCTCGACTCGTGGCGGCGCCGCACATATTCCTCGTCGGCGGCGTAGGCGGGATCGGAGAACAGCGCTTCGACGATGCGGCGCATGGCCGGCAACGAGGCGTCATAGTTCTGCAGCGCCTCGAAATGCAGGTTCTGCTGGATCTCGCCGCCTCCGCAGATGATCACCAGGCTACGGATCGGCAGCAGCGGCGTCTCCGACGTGCTGTCGGTCAGCAGATTGATGGCCCCCATCGAATTGCCGACAAAGTGCGCCGAGTGAACACCGAGCGATTCGCAGAACCGTGCGACGTGCCGGATGCGCATGCCACGGCCGTCGACGAAGTCGACCACCTTGGCCGAACTTCCGTATCCCAGCATATCGGGGGCAAGCACCCGATAGCGTTCGGCGAGCGCGGAAATAGTGCGTTCCCAGCCGAGTTCGGCGCTCGCGCCGAACTCACCGCCGTGCAGGAGCACCACGGGGTCGCCCTCGCCCGCCTCCAGGTAGGCGGTGCAAAGGCCGTCCACCGACATGGTTTTACGCTGAAAGTCCGTCATTTGATCGCTATCGGGTTGACCGGGGATCCCACTGCCCCAACGACTCTCAGCGGCGGCGCGATGAGCTGGAATTCGTAGACGCCATCGGCGGCGCAGTCCTCGGCCAGCGCGGTGAGATCCCAGTACTCGCCGAACATCATTCCCATGTCCCGCAGGCAGAGCAGATGCAGAGGCAGGAACACGCCCTCTACTCCCGAGACCAGGTCCTCAACCTGCAGGTTGTCGGCAGCGACGGCGGCGACCTCGTGGTCGTGCAGCCACGCGGCGCAGCTCCAGTCCAGTCCGGAGAAGGGTTCGGTCTTGTTCCCGGTCTGCGCGAACCTCGTCCACCAGCCGGTCCGGATCAGCACGATGTCACCGCGTTCGATCCGCACGCCCTGCGCGCGTGCAACGTCGTCCAATTCTTCGGGTGTGATCGGATTCCCCTGCTCGAGAAAGACTTCCGCCTTCCGGTGGCGGACCAGGTCCAGCAGCACGCCTCGCGAGGTAATGCCCTTGCCGTCGACTTTGTCGATTCCGCAATGCACGGCGCCCATGCTGGTCACCGAATCCGCTCGGAAGCCGTTGTAGAGCTGCTCGTCGTAGTACACGTGCGACAGCGCGTCCCACTGACTTGCCGCCTGCAACGGCATGATGATCAAGTCGTCGTTGAAGCGGAATGGATTGTCGTCGCCCATGTAACTGCTGAGCTGTTGGGCTATTGGGTTGCTCGCCCAGCCCGGGCCGTACTGGGCCAATGTCTTCGCGTCGCCGCCATCGATGGTCATGATGTGGACGGGGTTGTGCCGGTATTCGAAGGCGCCCTGCGGGCCCGACGCCCCGAAGTCCACGCCGAGCGGAAAGACCCTGCCGTGCCGCGCCAGGCTTGCGGCCTGGGCGATCTTTTCCGCGGTGATGAAGTTCAGCGTGCCGAGCTCGTCGTCGTCACCCCAGCGGCCCCAATTGGAGACGTCACGCGCGACCCGCCGAAAATCAGTCAAGTCGGCCATGCGCCCGTCCTTCCTCGAGTCCACGGGCGATCGCGGCACCGACGTTTCCACCGTCGACCCAGACAATCTGTCCCGTGATGTAGCTGGCTGCACGACTATTCAAGAAGAGCAACACCGCAGCCTGCTCAGCGGGGTCGGAAACGCGTCCCAGGGGCTTGGGTATGTCATCGAGGAAGCCCTGCCCGTAGGCCGTCCGCAGCTGATCGAGGATCGGGGTCTCGGTGACCCCGGGGCCGGAGCAGTTGATACGGATGCCGTTGGCGCCCAACGGAGTGGCACTGCGCATCGTGTAGAGGATGATCGCTTCCTTGGAGAGCTGATAGCCATTGCCCAACTCGTCGGGATGGGCGGCACACCACTGGATGCCCTCCCGCATGGACGCGGTGTCGAGCAACGGCGCCACCTCGCGCAGATGTTCCCGGTAGCCGACCGCCGCGAGCGAGGACACGCTGACGATGGAGGACCCCGCGATCATCTTCGGGATGAGCGCCTCGGTGAGATGCCGCAGACCCAGGAAGTTGATCGTGGCAACCAGTGACGGGTTGCCGATCCCGGACGAAACGCCGGCGACGTTGAACAGCGCGTCGACCCGCCCGCGGATGGACCCTACGGCGCCGTCGATCGACTCCGGGTCTGCGAGGTCGACCTCATGAAACTCGTTGACCTCTAACGGCGGCCGTCGCTTGTCCAGGCCGATGACCTCGGCGCCGAGCTCGGTGAGCTGCCGTACCACGTGTTCGCCGATACCCGAGGCGCATCCGGTCACCACCGCGCGGCGGCCGTCGTAGCGCCACAGCTCGTCGATCTCTCCCAAGGCTCGCCTCGAAATCCTGGTAGAACTCCAGCTCTACTTCTGCTGGTCCTTCGCCCGTTGCGCCGCCTGCACACGGCCTTCGTTGATCTCCGCCATGGCTTCGGGGATCTCGCTGGCGGTGAACTTACCGCCGCGGCCGGTGGGCAGTCCACCAAACGAGTAATCCTCATCGAACTGTGGTGCGGTCGATTTCGGCCGGCGCGCCTCCACCTTCTCGATGACAGGCTCGAGCCGCTTCGCCTTTTCCGCCACGGCTTTCGCGTCGCGCTCGATGAATTCGGGGAGCACCTCTTTGCCCATCAGCTCGATGGATTCCATGGTGCCCTCGTGGCTGCGCGGGTTGAGCAGCAGGATGATCTCGTCGACGCCGCTCTCTTCGTAGCCGCGCAGGAATTCGCGCACCGTGGCGGGCGACCCGATTGCGCCCCGGCCCGGCCCGTAGGCCAGCGTCGGATCCTTTTCGACCTCTTCGAGATACCGCTGCCACACTCCGGTCCGCCCGGGCGTGTGCACTCCGGTCATGTAGTAGTGCATGATGCCGAACGAGAAGAACCCGCCGCCCTGACCGAGTCGCTGCAGCGCCTGCTCGTCGGTCTTGGCCACCATCATCGACAGGTCGCCGCCGATCGCGAGGATGTTCGGGTTGATGCGCGGAGTCACGGGGACGCCGTTCTCTTCGAATTCCTTGTAGTAGCCATTGACTCGCTCGGTCAGCGGCCCGGGGCCGGTGTAGGCGAAACTCAAAGCGCCGATGGCCTTTTGGGCCGCCATCTGCACGCTGGCAGGCCGTGTGCAGGCGACCCAGACCGGCGGATGCGGCTTTTGCAGCGGCTTGGGCACGACGTTGCGGGCCGGCATCTGGACGTGCTCGCCGTTGAAACCGGTGAACGGCTCCTCGATCATGCAGCGGATCGAGACCTCGAGGGCCTCCTCCCACTGGGCCCGCTTGTCGGCGGGGTCGATGTTGAATCCGCCGAGCTCACCGACCGACGACGATTCGCCGGTGCCGAACTCGACGCGGCCGTTGGAGAGCAGGTCGAGCGTGGCGATGCGTTCGGCGACGCGGGCGGGGTGATTGACCACGGGCGGCAGGTGCATGATGCCGAAGCCGAGGCGAATGTTCTTGGTGCGCTGGCTGGCCGCGGCCAGGAAGATCTCCGGCGCCGTCGAATGGCAGTACTCCTCGAGGAAGTGATGCTCGGTCAGCCACACGGTGGAGAAGCCCGCCTTGTCGGCGGCCTCAACCTCGTCGAGGCAGTCCTGCATCATGATGTGCTCGTCGTCGGGCGCCCAGGGCCGCGGCAGGGCGAATTCGTAGAACAGCGAGATTTTCATTGTTACCTCCTATGAGTATTAACGGCTTGATTGGCTGCTTGTGCCGCAACGTGTTTCGCCGCGACGAAGCCGAAGGTCATTGCTGGGCCGATGGTCGCACCGGCACCGGCATAGCTGCGGCCCATCACCGGTGCGGAGGCGTTGCCCACCGCGTAGAGGCCCGGTACCACGGTGTCATCGGTTCGCAGGACGCGGGCGTGCTCGTCGGTGCGCAGCCCGCCCGACGTCCCGAGGTCCCCGAGGACGATCCGGAACGCGTAGTACGGCGGATCGCCCAGCGGATACAAGTTCGGGTTGGGTAACGTGTGATCGCCGTAGTAGTTGTCGTACACGCTGTCGCCGCGGTTGAAGTCGTCGTCGTGGCCGTTGCGGGCCAGTTCGTTGAAGCGGCTGGCGGTTTCGGCCAGCTGGCCCGCGGGCACGCCGATCTTGGTCGCCATTTCCTCCCACGTCATCGCCTCCTTCACCACGCCCGATTCCAGCCAGGCCGGCGGAACCTTGCGGCCGGTCGGCACGGGCGCGAACGGGATCTTCGGTATCGGCAGGTGTCCCCCGACGACGTAGCGGTTGAACGACCGGTGGTCGGTGATCAGCCAGCACGGGATGTGCGTGACGCCGGATCTCTGGCCCTCGATCATGGCGTGGCCGAAATCCATGTACGGGGCCGCTTCGTTGATGAACCGTTTGCCGGCGCCGTTGACGATGAACTGCGCGGGCATCATCCGTTCGTTGAGCATGAATTGCATGCGGCCGTCCGGCCATTGGATCGCCGGGAACCACCAGGCTTCGTCGAGCAGGTCCGTGGCCGCGCCGACCTTTTGCGCCGCGCGGATACCGTCGCCCATCGCCGCCGGGTTGCCGAAACTCCAATCCTGGTCCACCTCGGGTAGCAGCTCCTTGCGCCAGGCGAGATCGTGGTCGAACCCGCCGGACGCCAGGATCACACCCAGCCGCGCCCCGATCCGCCGGGACTTGCCGCCGGTTTCCACCACCGCCCCGGTCACCGCTCCGTCGGCGTCGGTGAGCAACTCGACCATCGGGGAGTTCAACCACAGCGGGATACCGCGCTCCCGCAGCGCCAGCCTGAGGCGGGCCGCCAGCGACTGCCCGATCGCGGCCATCCGTTCGCCGAACACCCTGGCCCTGACCATCCGCGCGATCAGCTTGAGCAACACGCCCTTGCCGGCCCAGGACTGACGGATGCGGTAGAAGGTGCGCAATTCCTTGGGGCCCAACCAGATCCCCTTGGGCGCCAGTGCCAGCGGCTGGAGCAGCTGCTGCTCGTCCTCGCCCAACTTGCGCAGGTCGATGGGCGGCACGTTGATGGTGCTACCGAGTTCGGAGCCCCCGGGCAGCTCCGGGTAATAGTCGGCATACCCGGGCTTCCAGACGAATTCGAACCACTCGGACAGTTGTTCGAGGAATTGGAGCATCTGCGGCGCAGTCTCGACGTATCGCCGTATCCGCGCCTCGCTGACCAGGCCGTCGGTGATCTGCTTGAGGTACCCGACCACGCCCTCGGCTTCGGGGGCGTAGCCCTCGCGGCGCTGCGCGGGCGCTCCAGGAACCCAGATACCGCCGCCGGACAACGCCGTCGAACCCCCGAAGTGGGAGGACTTTTCGACCACCAAGGCGTCGAGCCCGGCGGCCTGGGCGGTCAGGGCGGCCGTCATGCCTCCCCCGCCTGACCCGACGATAAGTACGTCGACAACGTGATCGAAATCGTCCACTGCGTCCGTCATTTCGGAAGTGCCGTTCTGATGGCAAAACCGGCGATCAGCTCGGGGGCGGGTTTGTAGTAGCGTCCCGTGGTTTCGTAGGGTCCCGCGGCCTCCAGCGCCGCGAACGCCGCTACCCACGTGCGGATCTCTTGCGCGGAGCTGCCGCCCTCGTGGGCCACGAACGAGTTCGACCACTGATCGAGTTCACTGAGCCATCCGCCGTCGATGATCTCCAGGAATCGGTGATCCCACGTGGGGTTGAGGGGCTGCAGGTCACTGCCGCCGGCGGCGAAGCTCTTGGCCGCGTCGATGACCGCCGCCTGCCGCGCCTGGCGCTGCTCGGAGGTCATCGGCCGCCCGTGCACGATGCGCTCCAGCACGGGCGGGCCCGCGGTCGCCAGCGTCGGCACAGGCGGACTGTGGGAGAGCCCGCCGGAGCCCAGGACCAGGACGCGCTTGTCCAGGGTGGCGAGATAGGCGCCGACGGCGGCTCCGAGCGCTCGGCAACGGTGCATCGGGCCCAGCGGCACTCCGATCGCGTTGACGAAGATCGGGATCACGGGACGAGAAGTGGCCTCGCCGAACAGCTTTTCGAGTGGCTGGACTGTGCCGTGATCCACGTCCATGCTGGCCGATACGGCGATGTCGACACCAGCGTCAAGGATGGCCTTCGCGCAGTCGCCGGCGAGGTCCTCCGGGACGTCCAGCGGGCCCGCGTGGGTGCCGTAGTCCCCGACTCCGGTGGCGCTCATGCCGATACAGAACGGCGGCATCACCTTGTAGAAGAACCCGTTGTAGTGATCCGGGGAAAAGGTGACGACGAGTTCGGGATCGAAATCCTCGACGAACCCTCGCGCTTGGGCGATCGCGCCCTCGATATCGTCAAGCAGGTCCCGCGACGGCCCCGGAAGACTCAGGAGCGGGCTGTGCGACATACAGCACAGAGCCAGTGCCACTTTGCAAATCACCCCCTTGCGGCGTCAGGGTCAGCACGTCAAGGAGCGCGGCGCTCAGGTCGGGTGTGCGCTGAGCGATGCACGCGCCCGCGATGCATCGGTCGGGCCGCAGGAACAGCACCGAATCCGAGTGGGTGTCGAACCACGCTTTGAGGTCACCGCGCCGATCACCGACGACCACGACGTCGGGATCGTCGTGGCCGGTCCAGTGCAACTGCGTCACCGGCCGCAGGGCAAAGAAGCGCGCGCCCAAGGCTTTCCAGCTTGCGAATGCGGCCTCGCCGAGGAGTTTGCGGGGGTTGTTGTTCCAGCACACCACGGCGAACCAAGTGCCGAGCACGTCGTCGAGCAGCACATCTTGTCGGTCTCGGGTGTCGACCCGGGGCTGGATGAACAGCGTCCCGACCGGCGAATCGGCGCGGCCGGGCGCGGCGTGTACGACCGCCCCGTGTTCATAGCGCGGCATCGGCTTGAAGCGCATTTCCAATACATATCGCTTGAGCGACGGAACGATTGACGCCGACCGCACGAGCAGGTCACGCGCGCCGGCTACCCGCCGGTTGGTCGGTGAGATCACGCGGCCCACCATGGTGGACAGGTCGATCATCGCGCGCGCGTGCTTGCGGCGCTCCACGTCGTAGGTGTCCAGCAGCTTATCGTCGGCGCGGCCGCTCACCACCGCGGCCAGCTTCCAACCCAGGTTCGCCGCGTCGCGAATCCCGCTGTTGTAGCCCTGCCCCTGCCACACCGGCATCAGGTGCGCGGCGTCGCCGGCCAGCAGCAGCCGACCCTGGCGGAACGCGCCGGCGATCCGCGAGTGGTGCGTGTAGACCCGGCGCCGGATCACGTCGACCCGGTCGGGGTGGGGCACCATCCGGGCCAACATCTGCTGCAGGAAGGCCGGGTCTTCGGCCTGTTCGTCGGTCTCGTCGGCGTGAATCATGAACTCGAAGCGGCGAATACCGTGGGCGATCGAGATCGAGGCGTAGGGGCGCTCGGGGTCGGCGCCGACCTCGCTGTTCGGATGCCCGAGCGGGTCGTTGGCGATGTCGACCACCAGCCACCGCGTCGAGGACGTCGTCCCGTCGAACGACACCCCCATCACGCGGCGGGTCATACTGCGGCCGCCGTCGCAGCCGACGACGTACCGCGCCCGCAGTCGCATTGTGTCGCCGTTGTTTTCGGCTCCGCCGCCGAGCTCGACGGTGACGCCGTCAGCGTCTTCCTGGCAGCCGGCCATCGGGCTGCCCCACCGAACCTCGACGTGTTCGAATCGGTCCAGGCCGGCCAGCAGCTCGGCATCGACGAGCGGTTGTACGAACCCATTTCTCTTCGGCCAACCGAAACGCGCGTCGGGCGGGGCCATTTCGGCGAGTACGCGGCGCTTGGCATCCATGAAGCGCAGGATCTGGTTGGGCACCGTATGCGGCAGCACCCGGTCGGCAAGCCCGATCGACTGGAACGTGCGCAACGCCTCGTCGTCGAGTCCCACCCCCCGCGGGTAGTCGATGAGGGTGTCCCGCTCTTCGACCACCATCGTGCGGATCCCTTGCAGGCCAAGGATGTTGGCCAGAGTCAGACCGACCGGGCCCGCGCCGACGACGAGGACGTCGGTCTCGGTGTCAGGTGTCTCTTGCCCCGGAGCCGACATCAGCGACCCAGCAGGAAATCGAGATGCAGGCGGTTGAAGGTCTTGGCGTCCTCATACTGCGGCCAGTGACCGCAGCCGGGCATCACCTCGAAGCGCGCGCCCGGGATCATCGTCGCGATGCGCCGGCCTTCGGTGACATCGGCGGTCGGATCGTCACTGGTCCAGAGCACCAGCGTCGGGGCGATGATCGAGCCGTACTCGGCCGGCCCGAGGATGTTGCGTGCCCGAATCTCGGGATCCTGCAACGCCATGATGTCGCGCATGGCGGAGACGAATCCCGGTTGGCGATAGACGCGTTGGCGGCTGGCGACCAGGTCGTCATAGTCCTGGGACTTGTCGGCCATCAACCATTTGATTCGCGCCTGCACCGTTTCCCAGGTGGGATCCTCGGCGGCCGCCATGGACAGGGTGATGATCCGCTGCATCACGGCTGGGTCGGCCTGCGAGCCGCCGGCGGTGTTGAGCACAAGGCGATCGACCACGTCGGGGTGGTCGACGGCGGCGCGCGCGGCCACCCACCCGCCGAGGGATTCGCCGCTGATGCACGCGCGATCGACACCGATGGTGCGCAGCACGGCCATCAGGTGCTCGACATAGTGGTGGACCTCCAGCGGGTGGCCCGGCTTGTCGGTGTAGCCGTGGCCCAGCATGTCGATCGACCAGGTCCAGAAATGATCCGCGTGGGCGGCCAGGTTGCGCACGTAAGCCTCGGCGTGACCGCCGGATCCGTGCAACAGCACCAGCACCGGCTTGCCCGGGTCCCCGGCCCGTAGGTAGCGGGTTCGTATTCCTCCGGCGTCGAGGTAGCCCTGCTCAAACGCGACGCCCTGGAGATCGCTCCATATGCTCTCGAACTCCGCCACGGTCCTGTCCGGCCTCCAGATCGGGGAAATCTCGTTCTCGTTTTCGACGTACATCGTGTGCTAATATCGCACACTGATGTGCGTTATATATAGAGCTTCGCTCTCGCGGGAAGGTCTGTCAAGGCTGTGACGGGTTCCGGTACCGGGTCGCAAACCCTGGCCAGGGGTCTCACCGCGCTGCAGATGGTGGCCGACTCCCCCACCGGGCTCACGGTGCAGCAGCTCGCCGATCAGGTCGGGGTACACCGCACGATCGCCTACCGGTTGCTGACGACCCTGGCCGAGTTTCGGCTGGTGGCCAAGGGTGAAGACGGGCGCTACCGCCCCGCGGCCGGCCTCGCCGTGCTCGGCGCGTCGTTCGACCGCAACGTGCGTCAACTGAGTCTGCCGACCTTGCGCGCGCTGGCCGACGATCTCGGCACGACGGTCTCGCTGCTCATCGCCGAGGGCGACCAGCAAGTGGCGATCGCGGTCATCGTGCCCAGCCACGTCGCCTACCAGCTCTCCTTTCACGAGGGCAGCCGATACGCGCTCGACCGCGGCGCCGCTGGGATCGCCTTGCTCGCCTGCATGCCTCCGCGTCCGGGGGAACGGGAGCTGGTCTCGCGGGCGCGCGAGCGCGGCTGGGTGACGACCTACGGCGAGATCGAACCGAATACCTACGGCCTGGCCGTGGGGGTGCGCCGCCCGGCGCCGTCCCCACCGACGTGCATCAACCTCATCTCGCACCGAGAAGACGTGGTGATGCGCGGAAAAGACGCGGTCGTCAAGGCCGCCAAGCAACTGTCGGAGCTACTGAGCTAGCCACTGAACTGAAGGGATAGCAGTCCATGCCATGGGATCACGAAGTCGATGTCGTCGTGCTCGGCAGTGGCGGCGCGGGGCTCACCGCCGCGCTGACCGCGGTCGTGGCGGGCGCATCGGTGGAGGTTTACGAAAAGGCCGCGACGGTCGGCGGGACCACCGCCGTGTCGGGCGGCATCGTGTGGATCCCCGCCCATAACCGTTCTCCCGACGGCGAATTGACGCCCGCCGACGCGCTCAAATATCTGCGCGCCCAGTCGCTCGGCTCGATGGACGACGAGCTGGTCGAGACGTTTGTGCGCACTGGCCCGGCGATGCTCGACTTCATCGAGGCGCACAGCGGCTTGCAGTTCGAGATCGCGACGGGCTTCCCCGACTATCGGCCGGAGTTGCCGGGCGGACAACCGACAGGCGGCCGATCGCTGAGCGCCGCCCCGTTCGATCTGGCCCAACTGGGCGAATGGGCAACGCAGATCACGTCTTTCCCGGCCGACTGGTCCAACGTGGGTTTCGATGCCGAGACCAGGGCACGCCTGCACGCGGCGATCGACGAACGCACTGGCCACCTGTGCGTCGCGGGCACCGCGCTGATCGCGGGGCTGCTGAAGGGTCTGCTGGACGCCGGGGTGACCCCCCACACCAACGCGAGGGCCGAGGAACTCATCACCGAGGGGTCAGAGGTGACCGGCGTGCGCGTCGCCCTGCCGGAGCGCACGATCAGCGTCCGCGCCCGGCGCGGTGTCATCCTGGGCACCGGCGGCTTCGAGTGGGATCCCGCTCTGGCACAAGCCTTTCTGCGCGGCCCCATGCACGGGGCGGTCTCGCCACCCAACAACACCGGCGACGGGCTGCGCATGGCGATGGCCCACGGCGCCGACCTGGCCAACATGGGCGAGGCGTGGTGGGTGCCGATCGTCCAGATCCCGGGCGACACCATCGAGGGCAAGCCACGCAGCCGCAGCGTGCGTCTGGAACGAACGCGACCGCGCAGCATCATCGTCAACTCCGCGGGGCAGCGCTTCGTCAACGAGGCCTGCGACTACAACTCGATGGCCGGCGCCTTCCATTACCTGGATCCTCGCGGCGGGTACGTCAACGATCGCGGATGGATGGTGTTCGATTCGGTTCACCTACAGCGCTACGGATTTCTCGGCGTCGAGCCGGGACAGTCCGTCCCGGAATGGTTCTGCGAGTCGGCGGACCTCGCCGAGCTGGCCGCCAAGACCGGTATCGATCCGGGCGGCCTGGCCCGCACCGTCGAGAGCTGGAACCGTCACGTGGCCGCCGGCGAAGACCCCGACTTCGGGCGGGGTTCCAGCGCTTACGACGGCTACTGGGGTGACGACAGCGCGACGACGCAGGCCGGCAAGACGCTCGGCCCGATCGACACCGCCCCGTACTACGCGGTGCCGGTGAGCATCGGTGCGATGGGCACCAAGGGCGGCCCGCGCACCGATCACGACGCGCGCGTCCTGCACGTCGGCGGCGAGCCGATACCGGGGCTTTTCGCCGCCGGCAACGCAATGGGCGGTGTGACCGGGCGGGCCTACGGCGGCGCGGGCGGAACACTAGGTCCGGCAATGGTTTTCGGCTACCGCGCGGGCCACACCGCCGCGACCGGGAAGTCCGTCGACCTGAAGTAACCGGCCGTGGGCAGCGAGCGAGGGCTATTACAGCGTCGGTCGCGACCTAAGTTGTTAGTGCTGCGCGGCAAGTTTGCGGTTGGCCGCCTCGGACAACAGTCGTGTCACGAGCGGATGTGGTTCCTCGACGGTCGAGCGATTCTGTGGAACAAACAATGTGGCGATGTAGTACGGGTGGTCCGGTAGCTCAAGGACGCGAGCTTCGTCATCATCGTCGAGTCCGGTGACGCGCAGCCCACCTTCCTCCAGCGCTGTTCGATAGGCCCTATTCAATCCAAAGTTGCAGTAGTACTTTTCGAAAATACGTCGCTTCCCATAGCACTTCGCGGTCAGGGTTCCCGGCTCGAGGTTGACCGGCATGGTCAGCCCCACCAGCGAACACGTCAGCGATGAGATGAACAGACGAGACCTGTACGGGTCGTATTCGGCATGTTGCGCGTCTTGGAAGCCGAGTACGTTGCGTGCGAATTCAAGAACGATGTGCTGGTATCCACCACATGTACCCAACGTTGGCACATGGCTTTCGCGCCCGAAGCGCAACGCGGCAAGCACTCCGCGCAAGCTACGGTAAGGGCTGCCGGGAGCGCACCACAACGCATCCGCAATCTTGACCGGCCGGAGGTCCGTTTCGAGCGATTCGGTGGCCAGCCAAGTTGCGGCGGCTTGTACGCCGAGCAACTTCGCTGAATGGTTTATCGCGTTGTTGGTGGCAATATGTGGCGCATAGGAGCTGTCGAAATCGCCGATCACCGTGATGTTTAACGGGTCTTTCATCGCTGGCTCTTTCGTGCTGAGGCCTCTCAAGGGTGGCAGCCCATGTTGCTACACGCAAATTGTTTTCGGGTCGAGAAGCGTATGCCCCCGACGGCCACTGGTGCTGCTGAAATTCACGGTCATGCTGGCGGAATAGGACTCGCCTGCGTCATTCTGAATCGATGGTTGCCTACGACCGGATCGGCACCACCTATCGCAGCACCCGTCGACCCGACCCGCGGATCGCTTCGCAAGTGCGAGAGGCACTCGCCGCGATGGACACCGTCGTCAACGTCGGGGCGGGCACCGGCTCGTATGAACCGGCCCAGACCGTCGTCGCGATCGAACCCAGCCTGGTGATGCTCGCCCAGCGTTCACCGCGAGCGGCGCCGTGTGTGCAGGCCGTGGCGGAGGCATTGCCGCTGCGGGACAAGTGCGTTGACGCCGCAATGGCGTTGTTGACCGTGCACCACTGGAGCGATCTGCCCGCCGGGATCGGCGAGCTGCGCCGGGTCAGCCGCCACCGAGTCGTGGTTTTCACCTGGGATCAGGCGGTGATCGACGACTTCTGGTTGCTGCGTGAATATCTGCCCGCCGCCGCTCGGATCAACAAGGCGCTGTACGTACCGATCGAACGACTGGTGGAGCTGTTGGGCGGTGCCCAGGTGCACACCGTGCCCATACCGCATGACTGCACCGACGGATTCGGCGCCGCCTTTTGGCGCCGGCCAGCGGCCTACCTTGACGCCACCGTCCGCGCGGGCATCTCCATGCTGGCCTATGCCGATCAGGGCGCCTTGGCCGAAGGACTGGGCCGGCTCGAGGCCGACCTGCGCTCCGGACGATGGCAACGACGACACCCGGAACTACTGGAGAAACAACAGCTCGACGCCGGCTACCGCCTTCTCATCACTGATTGCGACTGAGACGTGGGCCTTTGTTAGCCGCCATACCGGCTGCGTTCCCGACCAATAGGCGAGTCTCAAATCTGCTAGCGCCGGTGATAGCGCAATTCACACTCACTTCATGCCAGCGAAACTAGTGCCCACGCGACGCGTGTGACCACCCAAACGGTCCCACCGCCGACCCGGCGCGGTCAGTCCTTGAGCGGCACTTCGACGCACACGTGAGTGCCCACCGGGACATCGAGAAAGACCGTCGCTCCCCCGGCGGCCTCCACTCGTGCGCGGTGTGACGCCAGGCCGATGTGCCCCTCGCCCAGACGACGCATCACGGTCTCGCGGCTGAATCCCACGCCATCGTCGACCACATGCAAGACGCAGGTCCCCTCGGTGATCCCGAGCCTGACCGACGCGTTGCGGGCCCCGGAATGCTGCACGACGTTGGACAGCAGTTCACGTACCATCCCGAACACCACGGGATCGATGGCGCTGCGCCCGGGATAGTCGATGTCCGTGGAGATCTCGATGCCGGAACGCCGCGCGTTGAGCTCCGCCAGCTGCTGGACCGCGGCGCCCAAGCCGACCTGCTCGAGAACCGCCGGATGCAGCTCGAAAGTGGCCTGCCGCAGTCGTTCCGAGGCCAGCTGCAAGCCGGCCGACGCCCGGCCGATGCGCTCATCGCCCGGGATTGCGGTGTCCAGTTCGACGAGCTCTTGACGCACCGCCAGGATGTCTTGCAGGGGCCCGTCGTGAATGAACTCCGAGATCCGGCGCGCCGCCTCGTCCGAGGCGGTCATCGTCTGGGCCAGCAGTTCCTCCCGCAAGGCGCTCAGCCCGGCCACCGAGCGCGTATGCCGCTCCTCGATACGCACCACCAAGAAGGCCGCGCAGCACAGGAACGCATAGAGCAGGAAGCGAAAACCCGCCTCCGGCAATCGGACCGCGCTCGTCATCACCGGATCTTGCAGCACGGCAATCGCGAACCCGAGCATCGAGAAGATGAGCACCACCGCCGCCCGACGCGACGAGACGTCGAGCCCCAACAGGACCGGCAACATGGCCATGATCAGCAGGGGGTAGACCCCATTGGTGGACAGCAGCTGAAAGACCGTCAGCGCGACGATGTCGATGACGGTGAACGCAAACGGCTCCAGCCGGCCGATCGCGACCAATCGGCCCATCCCGATCCATCGCCGGAACGGAGCGAAGGCCAACGCCGCCGCGCAGAATGCGACGCACGCGTACAGGACGATCAGCATGCTCTCCCGCGGCCACTCGTGCCGGTCGGTGCCGATAATCATGGCCGCGACCATCAGGCCCACCACACCGATCCGCAGCACCGAGCCGATTCGATACGAGCGCAATTGATGAATTGTGCGCACCCGTTCCAGTTCGGCGTCACCGGCACCTGCCACCCGATCACCGTACTCATCGGCGCAAACCGGCCCGAAGCAAACTGGAAAATGACTCATCGGCCGACCCAGAAAAGGCGGACGCCGGTGCTCGGCAAACCGCTACACTGGCCGCCATGGTTGGCGCGGCTGCCCCCGAGACGGTACGGGTGGTCGTCGCCGATGACCATCCGCTCTTTCGTGAGGGCGTGGTGCGCGCCTTGTCGTCGAGCGGCTCGGTCAACGTCGTCGCCGAGGCGGAAGATGGCTCTGCGGCATTGGAATTGATCAAGACGCACCAACCCGACGTCGCGCTGCTCGACTACCGGATGCCCGGCCTGGACGGCGCGCAGGTGGCGGCGGCGGTGCGAACCCAGGGCCTGGCGACGCGGGTGTTGCTGATCTCGGCGCACGACGAGTCGGCGATCGTGTACCAGGCGCTGCAGCAGGGCGCCGCCGGGTTCGTGCTGAAGGACTCCACGCGCAGCGAGATCGTCAAGGCCGTGCTCGACTGCGCGCAGGGTCGCGACGTCGTGGCCCCCACCCTCGTCGGCGGCCTCGCCGCACAAATCCGCCAGCGCGCGGAACCGTCGGCGCCCGTGCTGAGTGCGCGAGAGCGTGAAGTCCTCAACCGGATCGCGCGCGGACAGAGCATCCCGGCGATCGCGGGTGAGCTCTACGTGGCCCCCTCGACGGTCAAAACGCATGTGCAGCGCCTATACGAGAAGCTCGGCGTCAGCGATCGCGCGGCCGCGGTCGCTGAGGCAATGCGGCAAGGTCTGCTCAGCTAGCTGCCGACCAGGGATTTGCGTCGCGCATGGCCTCGGCCCGCTGCGCCCGGGCGAGTGCCTTTGCGGACGCCATCGCCTCGGCCACCAGGTGGCGTGCCCCGCGTTCCACCTCGAAGAGCCGGTCGACGTCGACGCCATCGGCGATTAGCTGCCGTCGCGCGAAGACCAACGGATCCATGGCCACGGGGTGATTCGTCTGGTAGGTGATCGCCTCGACGAGGGTGGGGCCACCGCCTGCGCTGGCTCGTTGCACCGCCTCGGCGACCGAGGCGCTCATGGCGGCGACGTCCCTGCCATCGACCGACAGCATGGGCATCGCGTCGGTCTCGTAGGCGCGGCGGCGCGCATTGGACCCGCCGCGGATGTTCTCCACGACGAACACCACGGGCAGCCGCCAGGTCGCGGCGATCTTTGCGGCCGTGGTGAATTCGACGGAGTGCGCGTCGCAGCCGCCGATCACACACAGCGTGACCTTTCCTTCACCGGTCATCCGCTGCGCGTTGGCGTCACCGAGGGCGAACAGGGTCGACTGCCCCAGAACGCTCTCGTTGGCCAGCGCTTGCTTCCAATCGGCGGCCCCGGTCTTGCGCGACGCCCCGCCGGCTTTGCGCCGCGCGCCGATCATTTCGGCGATGACCGGACCCAGCGGCAGGGCCAGGCCGACGTGCTGAGCGTGCCGGACATGGGCGGTGGTGGCGTTGACGATGTCACCGGGGCGAAGCGCCGCAGCCGTACCGACGGCCACCGCCTCCTGCCCGAATTCCTTCCGTGGCGCCTCGTCGATCAGACCGCCGCTGCGCGCCTCCTCCAGCGCCATGTCGAGCAGCCGCAAGACCCACATCCGGCGATACGGCTCCAGCCTGTCGTCGTGTCCAGATGCTGCCGGCATCGCGGGTGTGTGAGTCATGTGCCGGACCTCCTCCGTCTCAAGCGATCTGCTTGACGCTCAACGTAGGGCGAGTGGGCGCGGCGCACCTCCGCCGATCGGTCCGCAAAGGTGATGAATGCCCGTTCCCCCGATTGGGGGACAAGCGGACGTCAGTCCGACTGAGGCGGGCGCGGGGAGAGCAGCCGATCGGCCGCCGTGTAGGGGTCCTGGTCGCCGTCGACGACGGCTTCGGCGAGCCGGTCGAGATCGGGTTGGCTCCGCAGCCGGGTTTGGGCCAGCGACAGGATCTGCGCGCGGGCACGGGCCAGCCGCCGGGCGCGGCTGTCGGTGCGGCGATGGTCCTCGATGACGGCCATCAGCTCCTCGATGCCCTCACCCTTGGCGGCGATCAGCGAGACGATCGGGGCGCTGGTCTCAGCCCGAAGGTCGCGCACCGTCTGCTTGGCGCCGTCCCGGTCCGCCTTGTTGACCGCCACGATGTCGGCGACTTCCAGCACCCCGGCCTTGGCGGCCTGGACGGCGTCGCCCGCCCCAGGGTTGAGGATCACGACGGTCGGGTCGGCGACGGCGGCGATCTCGATCTCAGACTGCCCCACCCCGACGGTCTCGAGGAGGACGACGTCGTAGCCGATCGCGCCCAGCAGGCGGATCGCCGCCGGAACCGCGGCGGCCAGCCCACCGAGATGGCCCCGGGTCGCCACCGAGCGAATCAGTACGTCGGAGTCGTTGATATGCGCGGCCATTCGAATTCGATCCCCCAGCAGCGCACCGCCACTGAACGGCGACGACGGGTCCACGGCCAGCACCGCCACCCGGCACCCCCGCGTGCGGTAGGCACCGACCAGGGCGGCGACCGTCGTCGATTTGCCCGCGCCCGGCGGCCCGGTGATGCCGATGACCGGCCCCATGCGCTCCGGCGCGGGCCCGATGGCCCCCAGGACCTCGTCGCGCTGCTCACCCTCGACGAGGCTGAGCAGCCGACCCGCCGCGCGCGGAGATCCGTTGCGCGCTCGGTCAATCAGCTCAGCGATGGTCATGTACGCATTATGGAGCCGCGACCTCGATCACCGTCGCCGAGCCCATTCCACCGCCCGCGCACATCGCCGCGACAGCGATCCCGCCGCCGCGGCGACGCAATTCGTGCACCAGGGTGACCAGCATCCGGGCCCCGGTCGCCGCGACCGGATGCCCCAGCGAGCAGCCGCTGCCGCTGACGTTGACCTTCTCGGGATCGAGCTCGAGGAGCTTGATGGTGGCCACGCACATCGCCGCGAAGGCCTCGTTAATTTCGAACAGGTCCACGTCGCCGACCGAAAGGCCCGCGCGGCCAAGCGCTTTCGGGATCGCCTCGACCGGCGCCAGGCCGGTGATCGCCGGGTCGACGCCGACCGACGCCCAGGACCGGATGGTGGCCAGCGCCGGCAGCCCGAGCCCGTCGCTGGCGATCGTCAACGCCGCGGCCCCGTCGTTGGCGCCGCAGGCGTTGCCCGCGGTGATGGAAAAGCCCTCGATTTCCGGGTGCAGTGGCTTGAGCGCGGCCAGCTTCTCCATGCTGGTGTCGCGCCGCGGGTGTTCGTCGACCGAGAACAACCCGTGTGGGGTGTCGATGGGGACGATCTCCTCCTTGAACCGGCCCTCGTCGATGGCGGCGATGGCGTTGCGGTGCGAACGCAGGGCCCAGGCGTCCATCTCCTCGCGGCTCACACCGGCCTTGACGGCGGCGTTCCAGCCGACGGTGATCGACATGTCCATGTTGGGCGCTTCGGGGCGGTCAGGGTGGGTCGGGGGGAACCAGTCGACCCAGTCGCCGTCCACCTGCATCCGGGACCGCGGCGACGTGGATGCCGAGTTCACGCCGCCGGCGATGACGAGTTGGTCCATTCCCGCGCGCACGCTCGCCGCCGCGCTCTGCACGGCCGCCTGGCCCGCCGCGCAGTGGCGATTGTTGGCCAAGCCGGGCACCTGGGTCAGGCCCGCGGTGACGGCCGCGTGGCGCGCCAGCACACCGCCGCCGTAGAGGCCTTCGCCCAGGATCACGTCGTCGACCTGCGCCGGATCGAGATCCGTTGCCGCTTCGGTGACGACGTGGTGCGCCAGATCGAACGCGCTGGTGTCGCGCAGGGTGCCCTTACGGGCGGTGCCGATGGGGGTACGCAGGGCGGACACGATGACGGCTTCAGGCACGGGTCTTCTCCAGTTCGGCCGGCGGGCGCGGCACGGCGAAAGCCGTCCGCACATTCACGAGAACATTATTCTCTCAGCAGGAGAGTGCGAGTTGCAAGCGACTGCCGCGGTCGCCACCCGCCGTGCGCGGGCCGGCCTGCCTACACTGCTGCTGATGGCGGACACGATGACGGCGCCCGACGGGCTGATTCGAGTCCCGGGCGGTGAGGTGTGGTTCAAGCGGACCGGTGGCGGGGCGGGGCTGCCGCTGCTCGTCATTCACGGCGGCCCGGGCTTACCGCACGACTACCTGCGGTCACTGGAGCGCTTGGCCACGCAGCGCGAAGTCATCTTCTGGGATCAGCTGGGTTGCGGAAAGTCCAAATGCCCACCAAACCGTGGACTTTGGACGATGGATCGCTCGGTGGCCGAGGTGGACGCCGTGGTGCGTGCGCTCGGGCTGGACCGTTTCCACCTTTTCGGTAACTCCTGGGGCGGGATGTTGGCCCAGCAGTACATGCTCGACGCGAGGCCCTCGGGCGCCGCCAGCCTCACCATCTCGAACAGCATCGCGTCCATCCCAGAGTTCGCGAAGATGGTGGCGCGCTTGAAGTCCGAGCTGGATCCGGCGACCCAGGCCGCCATCGACCGGCATGAAGCCGCCGGCACCACGTACGCGCCCGAATACCAGGCCGCGATCCGCACCTGGAACGAAACCTACCTGTGCCGGGTGCGGCCCTGGCCGCGCGAGCTCGAAGACGCGTTCGCAAACATGGGCGCCGAAGTCTTCGAGGCGATGTTCGGCCCCAGCGACTTTCACATCGTCGGGACGATCCGTGACTGGGACGTGTTCGGCCGGCTTCCCGAAATATCCTTGCCGACAATGCTGCTCGCGGGCCGCTACGACGAATGCGTGCCCGAACACATGTGGGCCATGCACCAGCGCATTGCGGGCTCCCGGTTCGAGCTGTTCGAGTCCAGCGCCCACATGCCCTTCATCGAGGAGCCGGACAAGTTCGACTCGGTGATGCGTGACTTCCTGCGCGGTCACGACGCCTGAGGCCGCCGCGCGGCAACCTCAGTTTTTCTTGGCCGCGTTGAATTTCGCGACGTTGGCCCGGAAGTCCTCGGTGACGAACGACTGGCTCTCGGCCGACAAAGCGTAGTCCAGGCTGGCCAGCACGGCGCGCTCCAGGTGGATGTTGAGCACCCGCTTGGTGCTCTCGACCGCCTGCTGGGGCAGCTCCAAAATCTTTTTCGCGCAGGCGATCGCCTCCGAGAACGGGTCGGCCACCACATGGTTGGCCAGTCCGAGCTCGACGGCGCGCGGTGCCTTGATGCGGGTGCCGGTCAGCGCGAATTCCTTAGCGAGCAAGAGGCTGATGTGCAGCGGCCAGGTCAGCGGACCGCCGTCGGCCGCGACCAGCCCCACCTGCACGTGCGGGTCGGCCAGATAGGCGTCCTCGGCGATGTAGACGATGTCGCTGAGGGCCACCAGGCTGCAGCCCAGCCCGACGGCGGGGCCATTGACGGCCGCTACCACCGGAATTCGGCACCGCGCCATGCCCAGCACGATCTCGCGTCCATCCCGGATGGTTTTGGCGCGCAGCTCAGCGTCATTCGCCAACTCTTCCAGATACGTGAAATCTCCGCCGGCCGAGAATGCCCTACCGGCGCCGGTGATCACCGCGGCACGGGCGGTTGGGTCGTCGGTCAACCGCTGCCACAGCCGCGCGAGCCCGACGTGCAGGTTGTCGTTGACCGAGTTGAGCGAATCCGGCCGGTTGAGCGTGATGATGCGCAGCGCGCCGTCGGCCTGGACGGCGATTTCGGTAGGCATGTCGTACACGTCAGACTCCCAATCCCAAGATTCGTGAGGCGATGATGTTCTTCTGTATTTGTGATGTGCCGCCCATGACGCTTTGCGCCCGGCTGTACAGGTAGGCGCTGAGCAGATCGGGATCACGCGTGCCCGCGACCGCCAGGGCGGCGTGCCCGACGGATTGTTCGACCCAGGTCATCAGCAGCTTGTCCAGCGAGCCTTCCGAACCGTGCGACACCCCGTCGAGCTGTTCGGACAGCCGCCGCCGCACATGATGGGTCAGCATGTCCGACTGCACCGCGGCCCACGCCAGCTCCTCCGGCACTTCACCGTCGTTGCGCGACAACAACTCTCGGACGAGCTTGCCGTAGCGGGCGGCGTAGCCCAGTGTGGAGGGTTCGCGTTCGTGCCCGACGACGGTCATCGCCACCGCCCAGCCGTCGCCGGGAGCGCCGACCATCCGGTCCGCCGGCACCGTGGCATCGTCGAAGAACACTTGGCCGAATTCGTTCGTGACCCCGTTGATCATCTGCAGCGGGCGCTGTTGCACGCCAGGCTGTTTCATCTCCAGGACGAACGCCGACAGGCCACGGTGGCGCTTGGCCTCGGGGTCGGTCCGTGCGAGCAGCAGGCACCAGTCGGCGACGTCGGAATAGCTGGTCCAGATCTTATGCCCGTTCACCACATACTTGTCGCCCTCGAGGCGGGCCGTGGTGGTCAGCGAGGCCAGATCCGAGCCGGCGCCTGGCTCGCTGAAGCCCTGGCACCAGCGCTCGCTGCCGTTGATGATGCCGGGCAGAAAGCGCTTGCGCACCTCGTCGTTGGCGTGCTCGCCGATGCCGTACACCAGATAGCCGACGCTGGGTCGCGGCGGTGCGCCGGCGCGGACCAGCTCCTCGTCGACGATGACGTCGTAGACCGCCGCCAGGTCCTGGCCGCCCCAATCGCGGGGCCACGACAGGCCGAAAAAGCCGTTGTCGTACAGGGCGCGATGCCAGTCGGCCATGCGCGCCCAATACTCATCTCCCGTGCCGGAGAACTCCTTGGCGTGCGCGGAAAGCCAGGTGCGCAGCCGCTCCCGGAAGGCGGCCTCATCGGGTGAGTCACGAAAGTCCAAGATCGATCTCCTTCAACGCGACCGGCCAGAGCTCGGTCGAGGTCAGGGCGCGGCGCAGGTAGACGTGCGCCACGCATTCCCAGGTGTTGCCGATGCCGCCGTGCACCTGAATGGCCGTCTCGCAGACGGTTCGGGTGGCGCGCGCGCAGTAGACCTTCGCGATTTGGGCGGCCCGAATGGCTTCGGCGGGGGCCAACTCGTCGACCGCCCAGGCGGCATGGCGCAACACGCTGACCGAACCTTCAATCAGCGCAAGGCTTTCGGCCAGCAGATGCGCGATGGCCTGATACGACCCGATCTGTTTGCCGTATTGTTCGCGGATCTTGGCGTAGTCGCAGGCGACGGCGTGCGCGCCGCGGGCGATGCCGACCAGGTCCGCCGTCGTCGTGACCAGGGCTAGCGCCCGCCACTGCTCGGCGGCCTCGGAGGACACCTCGCCCAGAGTCTGCGGCGAACCCACGATCTTCGCCTCGGCCCGCGTGAGGTCAACGCCATCGGTCACCGCCTGTACATCGGCGGCCGAGACTGCGCCGCCCAAAAGCGATAACGCGCGCCGCGCGCCGCGGGCGTCGACCACCCGATCGGCAACGGCGACGGTCGCCGCCGACGCGTCTTCGCCAATGTGGCGGGCCAGATCGTCGGCGAGCACCGGGCCGAGAAACGGCGTGTCCACCAGCCGGCGTCCGAATTCCTCCGCCACGATGGCCACTTCGACCCCCGAGGCCCCATCGGAGCGCAATGAGCGCCACCCCGTGGACTCGATTTGCTTGTCCAGGCGCGTGATTCGAGTCTGGTCGTCGAGATCCTGGACCGTTGCCGGTCCCAGATCGTCGGCCAGCTTGGCGGCGGCGTCGCGCAATTGCTGTTGCTCAGTTGTCAGACGTACATCCATAACGCTCCTTCAGCACTCGGCGCAGCACCTTGCCCGAGGGCAGGCGGGGAATTTCAGGCACAAACACCACTTGGCTCAGATGTTTATAGGACGCCAACCTCTCGTCCACCAGGGCGGTCAGCTGGGACGCCTCGACGGGCGCGGACGTCGCGACCGCGGCGACGATCGCCTCGCCGTTGATTCCGTCGGGAATCCCGAACACCGCACAGTCTTTGACCGCCGGATGACCATGCAACACCGTCTCGATCTCGGCGGGCGCGACCTGGAAGCCACGGACTTTGATCATCTCCTTGAGACGGTCGGTGATCCGCAGCCATCCGCCGGTGTCCAGCCACCCGACGTCTCCGGTCCTATACCAGCCCTCCCGGATCGCCTCGCCGGTCGCCTCGGTCGGCAGGTAACCCACCATGAGCGACGCCGACCGGGCCTGAATCTCACCGACCTCGCCCGGGCCGACCGGCTGGCCGGTCTCCAGCGAGACGACGCGCAGGTCCACACCGGGCACCGCCCGCCCGACGGTGTCGAGTCGCGCGTCCTCGATCGGATTACAGGCGATGACAGGCAATTCCGTGGTCCCGTAGGCGGGCAGCCAGCGCACGCCGGTACGCCGGGTGACCGTCTCGGCGACGTGGGCATTGACCGGTGTGGCTCCCCACATGATGTAGCGCAGCGACGACAGGTCATAGGATTCCAGGTCCGGATGCGAGGCGATGGCGAGCGCGATCGGTGCGACCGCCATTTCCACTGTGATGCGGTCACTTTCGATGTGGCGCAGCACCCGATCGATGTCGAATCGGGGGTGCAGCCGCACAAAGGCGCCGGTTTCCCACGCGGTCAGTAGATTCAGCAGCCCGAGGATGTGTGACGGTGGCGTGGCAACTTGGATCCGGTCGCGGTGCGTCAACTGCAGCGCGCGGCGCCAGTGCCGCACGGCCTCGTCGAGCGAGCTGTGGGTGTGGCGGACGGCCTTGGGCAGGCCGGTGGTGCCCGAACTGAACACCAGCGCCGCGTCGGCCTCGGGCGGCGGCGCAGAACCGGTGGCCGGCTCGGCGGGTGGGACCGGCTCGTCCAGGTGCAGCATCGGCGTCAGGCCGGCCAGCACCGGGTGGTCCCCGACGGCGTGCGCGGGCCCGGTCAGCGCGAGCGCATGGTCGACCTCGTCGCGTTTCCATGCGGGGCTGATGAGGACGGCCGTGGCGGCCAGTCGCCAGATCGCGAGCACTACGGCGAAGAACTCCGGCCGGTTGGAGGCCATGACGGCGACCCGCTGACCTGCCGAGACGCCGTCTTTGGCCAGGGTCGCGGCCCACCCGTCGGCCAACGCGTCAAGTTCGGGCGCGCTGAATCGCCGTTCCTCGTACACGAGCGCCGCCGGCTCGGTCACGTCCCGTCCTTCCCTGACAGACCGGGCTGACCCGACATCCATACAGTGCTTGAGAAGATGCTATCGCTTCGTGAGAATAGTATTCTCTATACTGAAGAATGCAAGTACGGAAGGGGGCGGTCCACGTGACGGTCACCCGGATCATCGAGGAGACCCCACGGGTGACAGATCCGGCCACAAACGGCTCCGGCGCCGGAACCGTGACGATTCATCTCGACCGCAAAAAGGTCTCGGTGCCCAGGGTGCCGGGCGAGACGCTCTTGGAGACCGCGCGACGCGCTGGGCTGGAGCCACCGTTCAGTTGCGAGGCCGGCAACTGCGGGACGTGCATGGCCAAGCTCGAAGAGGGCCACGCGACAATGCGGGTCAACGACGCTCTCGAACCCGACGAGGTCGAAGAGGGCTACATTCTGACGTGCCAGGGCGTTCCGGATACAGACTCGATCACGGTGCGCTACGAGTAGCAGCCAGGAGAGATCGCGATGGCCAAGGGCATCATCCTCGTGGAAAGTCGGCCCAGCTCGCCCGAACGAGAAGACGAATACAACACCTGGTACGACGAAGTGCACCTGGGTGAGTTGGTGGCGCTCGACGGATTCGTCTCGGCACGCCGACTGCGACCCGTCGACGGCGATGGCCCCTATGTCGCCATCTACGAGATCGAAGGCGACGATCTGCAGGCGATTCTGGACGGCATGGTCGCCAACGCCGGCCAGCTGCACATGTCCGATGCCTTGCAGCTGGACCCGCCGCCGATTCCACGACTGCTCGAAACCACCACCGAGTGCAGCGGCTGACCGAGTTCGCGTCGCGCACACAAAAGGAGCACATTGATGAAGGCCGATGACCTGATCCTGGTGAGCATTGACGACCATGTGGTCGAACCGCCGGACATGTTCCTGCGCCACGTGCCCGCCAAGTACAAGGACGAGGCCCCGATCGTCGTGACCGACGACAAGGGCGTCGACCAGTGGATGTACCAGGGCCGGCCGCAGGGCGTGAGCGGACTGAACGCCGTGGTGTCGTGGCCGGCCGAGGAGTGGGGCCGCGATCCCGCCGGCTTCGCCGAGATGCGTCCGGGCGTCTACGACGTCCACGAACGCGTCCGGGACATGAACCGCAACGGAATCCTGGCGTCGATGTGTTTCCCCACCTTCACCGGGTTCTCCGCCCGGCACCTCAACATGCATCGTGAAGAGGTGACGCTGGTGATGGTGTCGGCCTACAACGACTGGCACATCGACGAGTGGGCCGGCTCCTACCCGGATCGGTTCATCCCGATCGCCGTCCTGCCGACCTGGAACCCCGAGGCCATGTGCGCCGAGATCCGCCGGGTCGCCGCGAAGGGTTGCCGCGCGGTCACCATGCCGGAATTGCCGCACCTGGAAGGGCTTCCGAGCTATCACGACGAGGACTACTGGGGACCGGTGTTTCGCACGTTGTCCGAGGAGAACGTGGTGATGTGTCTGCACATCGGCACCGGGTTCGGGGCGATCAGCATGGCCCCCAACGCACCGATCGACAACATGATCATCCTGGCCACCCAGGTCTCGGCGATGTGCGCCCAGGACCTGCTGTGGGGCCCGGGCATGCGCAACTACCCCGACCTGAAATTCGCCTTCTCGGAAGGCGGTATCGGCTGGATCCCCTTCTACCTGGACCGCAGCGACCGCCACTACACCAACCAGAAATGGCTGCGCCGCGACTTCGGCGACAAGCTGCCCAGCGACGTCTTCCGCGAGCATTCGCTGGCCTGCTACGTCACCGACAAGACGTCGTTGAAGCTGCGCCACGAGATCGGCATCGACATCATCGCCTGGGAGTGCGACTACCCGCACTCGGACTGCTTCTGGCCCGACGCGCCCGAGCAGGTGCTGGCCGAACTGAACGCCGCCGGCGCCGACGACTCCGACATCAACAAGATCACCTGGGCCAACGCCTGCCGGTTCTTCGGCTGGGACCCGTTCGCCCGCACGCCCCGCGAGCAGGCGACCGTCAAAGCGTTGCGCGCCAAGGCAACTGACGTGGACGTGTCGATCCGGTCGCGTGCCGAGTGGGCGCGGCGCTATCAGGAAAAGCAGTTGGCCACGTCGTAACGTCGAACGTCGACTCGTTGGGCGAAATCGGCGAGTTTTGCGCCAGAAGTCGACGCTCGGCGCGCCGTCAGCCCGTTGGCGGGTTGACGAACCACACGTTCTCCTCGCGCAGGCTGCGACTGCGCCAACCGTCGGCCGTGTGCGTCAGCTCGTGGTGGTAATAGCCGCCGCAGTAACTCATCTCTGTCATGCCCGGCAACTGCATGGGGTTGTAGAACATGGCGCGCACCGTCGCGGAATCACCGTCGAGCGCCAGGATTTCCACGTTGGTGATGTAGTGCATGGACATCGGGATCGCACCGAAGCCCTGTTGCAACCACGCGGCCACCTCGTCGCGAGGGCCCGCGGCCGCGCCCGCCGACGAGTAGTCGATATGCGCGTCGTCGGTGAAGACCGAGCGGTAGAGCTCCCAATCCTTGGCATCGACGGCGCGGGCGTATCTGTTGAGTAGCGCGGCGATTTCGAGTTCGTCAGCGACCCGCTGCAGATCCATCGTTGCACCTTATATCCTTGGCGTCGAACGTCGAGTAGTTGCGCGAAAATGGGCGATTGTGGGGCAACAACTCGACATTCGGCGAAGGTCAGTCCTGCGGAAGCTTCCTAACGCGATCGAGGTCCTGGCAGCCGCGCGCTGCCCGGTGGAGGCGACAGGCCCCAGGTCTGGAAGGCCATGGCCAACATGACGTAGGTGCCGACGACGAAGATCAGTTCCATCGCGGCGTGAGTCTGCAGCGTGCCGACGAGTCGCTCCCAGGTCCCGTCGTGGACGCGGCCGTCGGTGAGCAACTCGTCGGTCGCGCTCAGCACAAGCGAATCCACGCCCGAGAACCCCTCATTGCCTTCGGCGAGGCGCGCGATGTCGTCTTCAGGTACACCACTGTCGAGCGCAAGTTTGGCGTGTTCGCCCCAAAAGAAGGCCGAGTGACGAGCATGGGCGACACGCAGGATCGCCAACTCACGGAGGCGAGGCGAAAGCTCGCCGCGCCGCAGCAAGAATCCATTGAAGTTCAAGAAGGACTGCGCCATATCGGGATGGCGAGCGAGCAGGCCGATGATGTCGAATCTCAAGGGGTCCAAGGCATGCCCGGAGCCGGCGCGGGGCACCCTGTCCCCCGGAATGCCCAGCAACACACCGAAAGCCGCGTACTCGGCATCTCCCCACTGGTCGGCCGCCAGGGGGGCCAGCGTTCGCCGCACAAAGCTGCCGCCGTCAGTCATGTTCTGCGCCCTCCGTTGACGCCGATCACCTGTCCTGTGATGTAGGAGGATTCGTCCTGGCACAGGAACAGCGCCGCATTGGCGATATCTTGCGGTCGACCCGCTCGTCGCACCGGTGTGATGCTGGCAAAATGCTCCAGGCTGGCGGTGAACCTGCCTTCGGCGATCGCCTTCTCGAGCATCGGGGTCACGACCATGCCCGGTGGGATCGTGTTGACCGTGATTCCTTTCGGACCCAATTCCAGGGCAAGGCTTTTGGTCAGTCCGATCAGGCCGGCCTTGGAGCTGACGTACGCGGCCATCCGCGCCTGGCCGCCCTGGGCGCTCGATGACGAGATATTGACGATGCGACCCCATTGCGCCTCGAGCATGTCCGGCAGGACCGCCTGTGCGCAGATGAAGGGGCCACGCAGGTTAACCGCCATGACGCGGTCCCACAGGTCGTCGGAGATCGCGTCGAACTTGCCGAACTGCTCGATTCCGGCGTTATTCACCAGGATCAGCACCGGTCCGAGGTCGGCGCGCACCTGTGCCACAGCGGCCTCGATTTGGTCGCGGTCGGAGACGTCGACGACGTGGCCACTGACCCGGCCGCCGTCGTGGTTCAGCCGCGCCGCCTGAGCCCGTAGGGCGTCGGCGGCGATGTCGAACATTGCGACCTTGACCCCGCGCGCGGCGAGGGCCTCGGTGATGGCCAGGCCAAGCCCCATGGCCCCACCGGTGACGATTGCGGTCGTCTCGCGAATGGGCATCTCGTTACTCGAATCGGATGTGTAGCCGGGTGAGGCCCCGCAAGATGAACGTCGGCAGGTACCGATAACGGCGGTTACCGGGCGGACCGTGCCGGTCCTCATCGATACGAATGTCGTTGGTGCGAGCTAGCATCCGCTCCAAGCTGACCCGCGCCTCGGCGCGCGCCAACGGCGCCCCGGGGCAGGCATGCGGGCCGCGGCCGAACGCGACATGGCTTCGGGCGTTCGGACGGTGCATGTCGAATACGTCCGGGCGGGGGAACTTGCGGGGATCGCGGTTGAGCGCCGCGTTGACGAGCATCACTGTGGCGCCTGCGGGAAGATCGATCCCGCCGACACTCACCGGGCACTTGGACAACCGGAAGTCACCACGTACCGGGCTCTCGTAGCGCAAGGCCTCCTCGATAAAGTTGGGAATCAGTTCGCGGTTGGCGCGCAATTGCTTTTGCAATTGCGGGTTTTCGGCGAGCATCAGTACCGCAGAGCTGAGCAGGCGTACGGTCGTCTCTTGGCCCGCCGCGAACAGATTGGCCGCCACTCGCACCGCATCTATGACCGTGGGCGTGCTGCCGTCCGGAAACGTGGCGGACGCAACCCCGGTCAGCACGTCGTCGCGCGGGCTTCGCCGCCGCTCCTCGATGTAGGCGGTGAACTTTCCGTAAAGATATTCGAGCGGCGAATGACGCATGGTGTCACCGTCGCTGCTGCCGATGGTGCCGGCCTCGCTGAGCAAGGCGGCGCTGAACTCCGCGTGGTCCGACTCGGGAACGCCCAGTAGATCCGCGATCACGAGCATCGCAAATGGCGATGCGAAGTCCCCGATGAATTCGCAGCCCGCACCGCTCAGTGCCACGTCGAGCTGGCGATCGGCGAGGCGCCACATGAATTCTTCGTTTTCCTTGAGCCGCTTGGGCGTGATCATCCGAGACAGCAGCGCGCGGTGCGCGGTGTGGACCGGCGGGTCGAATGTGGGCAACTGGTCATTGAATGGCAGTTCCCCGCGATGCGCCTCGATCAGCTCGGTGATGTCGTGGTCGCCTTGATCGCGGAGCGGCACGGGAAACCCGGGAAAGGGACCCGTCACCGAGATGCACGAGGAAAACCTTTTGGTGTCGTTGTATACCGCGACGCCCTCGTCGTAGCCGGTGATCATCACCACGCCGTGATGCGGCTCGCGGCGGAGCGGACATTCGCCGCGGAGTCCGGCGAGATAGCCGTATGGGTCCTCGAGTAGCTCGTTGTCGGTGAAGAAGTCCCTGTTGTCGATGTCGGCGGCCTTCACTGCGGCAGTTCCACTCCCTCAAAGCTTTTGAGCATCTCGGGCTGCGGCGGCGTCATCTGCAGGTAAATGTCGATGTGTCGGATCCTGTCGTCGCCGGTGAACTCGTACACCGAGAGCGAATTGACCACGCTGCTGAAATCGCCTATCTCGCTTCGTTCCTCCAGTTCGAGGAACACGCGACCCCCGGACTCGGTGATGTTCTTGAAAGAGCACTCCCACTGCGACGAGGTGGCCCAGTTGGTGAGGAATTCGACGTAGTCCCGCCAGGTCATCACCTCTTTGAAGGCACCGATTCGTTCGAATTCGTCGACGGCGACCAGTTCGGCGAGCGGTTTCCAACTGTCCGCCGAGAAGCCCGGCTTCTTCGCTTCGTCCACCAGTCGCTTGGTGACGGTGCTGTACTGCAGCACCGTCCGAGCGCGACCGTTGTAACTCCCGATCACGTCCTCGACCCTGCGCAACCCCGTCATACCGTCACCCCGGCGTTCGCCAGGCAACGTTCGAGCGCCTCGACGTACTCGCCGGTGCCATGAAACGGACCATGCACGCCGAGGGCCACGTCCAAAAACGCGTTGTATTCGTCGTTGACGTGAGTTTCCCAGCGGGACAACTCACCGGCCTCGTTAGTCTCGATGAAACTATATGAGTAGAAACCCATTTGGGTGCCGTCCGTGGTGTGGCCTTCCCACCGGGTCTTCATGACGACCCCGTTTTCGGCGGGCCAGTATTTGAAGACGGCGGGCTTCCAGTCCGGGAACGTCAGCGAATAGGCCTTCGCCTCCATGGTCGACGCCCGGGCGGTGTCCTCGGGAAACTCGCTGAACTTGAACACCTGGTCGCCGGTGAAATGCGGCGACACGTACATACCGTCGTCGGCGAATTTCCATGCGTCGGCGAACGCCTCACCGTCCTGAATTCCTTGACGCAGGTACGCGTCGCGGTACGCCTCGGCCATCCGGCGATGATGGGCAATGCGTTCTTCGATGTTCATAGGGCTTCCTCCCTGCTCAAACGCCATTGGCCATGTAACGGTCTACCACAGAGTGATAGTGGCCGATGACAACTTCTTCCTTCACCAGCGACATGTGGTCGAGCCTGCTGTTGCGCAGGCCGAGTTGTTGGCGCGGCATCTGGTCGTAATCCTGTTGCAGCGCTTCGAAATACTTGTAGGTGCCGGGCTCGTCGACTTCGGTCAGGGGCACCCTGAACGCGTCACGGTGTTCCGGTGGTAGGTACATGTAGCTGCTGACATGCCAGACGCATCGGTTCGGGTCGCCGTCCGGGTGCGGCACCGCCATGATGACGTGGCATTCGCCGGCGCGAATCGTCATGAAATAGTTCGGGAACAGCACCCAGCCCTGGTTGTCGCTCATCTGGTCGTCGGTAAGCCCACCGACATCGAGGCCCATCCCGGTCAGGGTGTCGCGGGTGGCCTGTTGGAGCAGCGTGCGGGCCGTCACGTCCTCGGGAAACTCCACTGAGTCGTCGGACCCGCGGTATTGCGCGACCAACTCTTGGAAGCGCGGCATGACGGCGACGGTGGAGGGAAACGTGTCCGGGAGGTTCAGGATGCCTTCAATCTGCTTGTCCGCACTGGCCCCTTTCACCTCGAAGGGCGCCACTGCGACGCTGTGGTTTTCGAAGAACCGGTATCGGGCGCTCGTCGGATCGATGACGAGGACGCTGAGCAGTTGCGGGTGGATGCCGTTGATGTGGTAGCCCTCCTCGAAGGCGTCCATCACGACTTTCCAGTTGCATTCCAAGGACTCTCGAACGTTCATCACGGTGACCATCTCATCGAGGTGGTAAGGCGCGAGCAGTTCGGTCACTTCGGGGCCGAGAAAATCGCTGAGTGGCTGAGCGTTGGGATCGGGATTGAGAAAGATGAACCCACCGAAGGTGTCGACGGGCACCTCCAGCAGCGAGTTCTCACCCTTGTCGATCGGGCCGGCGAGGTTCTCGCGCAGCATTCCGCGCAACTTGCCGTCCAGGTCGTACGACCAGAGGTGGTACTGACATAGGAAGCCGCGCTTGGCATTTCCGGTTGCCGCGTTGCACAGGATGTTTCCCCGGTGGCGGCAGGCGTTGACGAAGCCCCGTAGCTTCTCGTCCTTACCGCGGACGATCACGAACGATTGGTTCAGGATCCGGTATTGCTTCCAGTCGCCCACCTTCGGTAGCTCATCGACCCGGCCGACAATCTGCCAGACGCGCATCCAGATCCGCTCGCGCTCTTGCAACGAGTATTCACGCGACCGGTACCGGTCGGTCGAGATGCACATGTTGAACGCGTCGGCGGCGACATCGGCAAGGCCGATTCCCGCTTCCTGCTCCACCCACTGTCCGGGGCGTGTCACTTGGCTCATGACGATCTCCTCATCGTGGTGCCGGCGGTGCGCCGTGAGGGCTACGGCGACCGCTGCGTCTGCGTCGTGATGCGTGTCACCATATACAGAGATGTATTCTATATACAAGGATGTATTAAAGTGGCGCAGGTCACTGTGGCGGCGGGGCGGCGCCACCGCGGTCGATGCGACGATCGAGGCATTCGCTATGAATAGGATTGCGCGGCAGGGCATTTCGATCGACCGCAGTGCCCGAACGAGCGCTGAGCGTGTTGCGGTGTGGGAGGATGGGCCGGTGGCGGAACGATGGACCAGGGAGCGGCGTCTCGAGCACACGCGCGGCCTCTTGTTGGATGCCGCCGAGGAGGTCTTCGCGCGCAAGGGCCTCAGCGGCGCCGCGCTCGAGGACATCGCGGACGCGGCCGGGTACACGCGCGGCGCCATCTATTCCCACTTCGGGGCCAAGGAAGAATTGTTTCTCGCGGTGACCGACCGTCAGCGGCAACGCTTTCTCGATGGCTTCGCCGGAGCCATCGAGTCGTTCCGTCGCCTTGGCGATATCGACATCGATGAACTCGCTGAGCGGTGGAGTGCGGCCAGCGGCGATCCGAACCGCGCCGCGCTCAACTACGAACTCTCGTTGTTCTTGTTGCGCAGCCCGGAGGCGCGCCACCGGCTCGCGTCACAGCGAATGGAGACGATCAGCTCGCTGGCCGAATTCATTGCCAAGAATGTGGCGCGGCTCGGTGCGTCACTGACGATGCCCGCCGAGACGCTGGCCCGCGTCATCCTCGCAGTCAACGACGGTGTCACCCTTGGCAGCGAACTCGACGGGGTCGACCTCTACCGTCCGTATCTGCAGTTGGTGCTGTCGGCCATCGTCCCCGCCGGCGGCACTTAATCTGACGTCGAACGTCGACCTGTTGGGCGAAAATGGGCGATCCGGGCACAACTACTCGACGCTCGGCAACTCCGGCGGGGGACGGTACTCGGGCTCGTAACCGGAGACATGGATGGGACTGCCCACCAGACGGAAATCGCCCGCCGTCACAACCACTTCCGGGGTGGCCTCAAGAGCCTCGGGCAGGGTCCTGACGGCCGCCGCCGGGACCCCGAGCGGGCGCAGCCGCCGTTCCCACCCGGCCGCGCTGTCGGTCGCCAGCATCGCCGTGACGACGGCGAGCACTTCGTCGCGGCGGGTGACCCGCTCGGCCATCGTCTCGAAACCCCCGATGCCCGCCTCTGCGGCGAACGACTTCCAGAATCCATCATGGGTGATGAACAACGCCAGATATCCGTCCGCGGTCGGAAACAGCTGGGCCGGAACGTAGTAGGAGTGCGCCCCGTGGGGGCGCCGCTGCGGCTCCACGCCGCTGTTGAGGTAGGCGGAGGCGTGGTAGTTCAGCTGTGACAGCATGACGTCGCGCAGCGACACATCCACTTGCCCTCCGGTGCCGGAGATGACCTTGGCCAAAAGCCCCAGCGCCGCGGACATTCCGGTGGAGTTGTCGGCCGACGAGTACCCGGGCAGCGTCGGCGGACCGTCCGGGTCACCGGTCAGCGCCGCGGTGCCGACACCGGCCTGCACCACATAATCGAACGCGGGGTCGTCGCCGCCGTACAGGCCGAAGCCGGTGATCGCCACGCAGACGATCCGCTCGTTGTGCCGCCGCAGCTGCTCGTAGGTGAGCCCCAGCCGTCGGATGGCCGACGGCTTCAGGTTCACCAGCAAGGCGTGGGATTCGGCGACCAGTTCGCCCAGGCGCTGTTGTCCCGCATCCGAATTCAGGTCCAGGCAGATGCTGGACTTGTTCCGGTTGAGGCTGGCGAAGTACGTCGCGCCGACGCTGCGGGAGATCTCGCCGCCGGCAGGCTCGATCTTGGTGACCTCGGCGCCGAGGTCGGCGAGCAACATGGTGGCGTACGGGCCGGCCAGCATGGTGCCGACCTCGAGGATGCGTATCCCCGCCAGCGGCCCGGTGTTGCCGCCAGTCAACGCAATTCCGCGGCGAGCGAGGCGATCATTTCGCGGGTGCGGCGCTTGGAGGCGACCAGCTCGTCCCGGTTGTCGCCGATGGGCAGCAGCCGCACCGACAGATCGGTCACGCCGGCATCGGCGAAACGACGCATCCGGGCCAGGATCTGTTCGGAGTCACCCGCCGCGCACAGGTCGCCGACGTCGCGCGCATCGCCGCGATCGAGCAGGCGCTGGTAGTTGGGTGACACCTCGGCCTCACCCAGGATACGGTTGGCCCGCTCCTTGGCCTCCTCGACTTGCGAAGGCGCACACAGGCATACCGGGATGCCCGCGACGATCCGCGGGGCGGGCCGCCCGGCGTCGGCGGCGGCCTTGGTGATCTTCGGCGCGATGTGATCACCGATCGCGCGCTCGTCGGCCATCCACAACACGGTGCCGTCGGCGAGTTCACCGGCGAGCTGCAGCATCACCGGCCCCAGCGCGGCGACCAACACCGGCATCGGGGTATCCGCCCCGATCGCCAGCGGGTTGTGCACGGTGAACGAATCGTTCTCGACATCCACCGGGCCCGGCCCGGCGACGGCGGTGTTGAGCACCTGCAGGTAATTGCGGGTGTAGGCGGCCGGCTTCTCGTACGGCAGGCCGAGCATGTCCCGGATGATCCAGTGGTGCGACGGTCCGACACCGAGGGCCAGCCGCCCGCCTGCCACCGCGTGTGTCGAAAGCGCTTGGCGGGCAAGCGCGATCGGATGCTGGGCCTGCAGGGGCACCACCGCGGTACCCAGCTCGATGCGCGAGCTGTGCGCGGCCATCAGCGACACCATGGTCAGGCAGTCGAAGTCGTTGGGCACCTGCGGCATCCACGCCGTGTCCAGCCCTGCGGATTCGGCCCATTCGATATCGGAGGCCAGCTTGTGCACCTTGCGGGCCATGTCGCCACGCTCGGCACCGATCATTACTCCGACGCGCACTGTTCCTCTTTTTCTGAAGCGGGTTCGTTCTCGGTGGATTCCGCCGTGCCGGTCAGCGCGCGGATATCGCGCACCAGGTTGTCCAGCGGTGTCCCGGTGGGGAATACGGCCGCGGCCCCGGCGGAGAGCAGTTTGGGGACGTCGGCGTGCGGGATGGTTCCGCCGACGACGACGGAGATGTCGGCGGCGTCGGCGGCGCGCAGCGCCTCGACGGTGCGCGCGGTGAGCGCCAGGTGCGCGCCGGAGAGGATGCTCAAGCCGACCACGGCGACGTCTTCCTGCACCGCGATCGAGGCGATGTCCTCGATGCGCTGACGGATACCCGTGTAGATGACCTCGAATCCGGCGTCGCGCAGGGTGCGGGCGACGATCTTGGCGCCGCGGTCGTGCCCGTCCAAGCCGGGTTTGGCAACCAGAACGCGAACGGCCACTTAGAACACCACCGGCTGCTGGAACTCGCCCCACACCGCTTTGAGCGCGGAGACCATCTCACCGACCGTGCAGTAGGCGTTGGCGCAGTCGATCAATTTGTGCATCAGGTTGTCGTCTCCTTCCGCGGAACGCGACAGGGCGGCAAGGGTGGATTGTACTGCGGCCGAATCCCTTTCGGACTTTACCTTGGAGAGCCGCTTGAGCTGAAGGTCACGCCCTTCGGCGTCGAGCTCGTAAGTGACGACGTCGTGTTCGGGTTCCTCGGTCACGAAGCGGTTGACCCCCACCACCGGGCGGGTGCCCGCTTCGACGTCCTGATGCATCTTGAACGCCTCGTCGGCGATCAGGCCCTGCAGGTAACCGTCCTCGATGGCATGGACCATGCCGCCGTGCCGCTCGAGGTCGGACATGATCTCGATGATGCGCTCCTCGGTCGCGTCGGTCAGCGCCTCCACGAAATACGAGCCGCCCAGCGGGTCGGCCACACTGGCCACGCCGGTTTCGTGCGCGAGGATCTGCTGGGTGCGCAACGCCAGGGTCGTGGTCTCCTCGGTGGGCAGCGCGAACGGCTCGTCCCAGGCCGCCGTGAACATCGACTGGACCCCGCCCAACACAGCGGCCATGGCCTCATAGGCCACGCGGACGATGTTGTTGTGGGCCTGCGGGGCATACAGCGACGCCCCGCCACAGACGCAGCCGAAGCGGAACATCGCCGCCTTGTCCTTCGTCGCCCCGTAGCGCTCCCGCACGATCGTCGCCCAACGCCGCCGTCCCGCACGGTACTTGGCGATTTCTTCGAAGAAGTCCCCGTGGGTATAGAAGAAGAACGAAATCTGCGGCGCGAACTGGTCGATCGTCATGCGGCCGCGCTCCACCACGGTGTCGCAGTAGGTGACGCCGTCGGCGAGGGTGAACGCCATCTCCTGCACCGCGTTGGCCCCGGCGTCGCGGAAATGCGCACCGGCAACCGAAATCGCGTTGAACCTGGGCACCTCGGCGGCGCAGAACTCGATGGTGTCCGCGATCAACCGCAGGGACGGCTCCGGCGGCCAGATCCACGTGCCGCGCGAGGCGTACTCCTTGAGGATGTCGTTCTGGATGGTCCCGGTGAGCTTGGCGCGCGGGATACCTTTTTTCTCGGCGGCGGCGACGTAGAACGCCAGCAGGATCGCCGCCGTGCCGTTGATGGTCATGCTGGTGCTGAGCTTGTCCAGCGGGATGCCGTCGAACAGGATCTCGAAATCGGCCAGGGTGTCCACGGCGACGCCGACCCGGCCGACCTCCTCGCCGAACTCGGGATCGTCGGAGTCGTAGCCGCACTGAGTCGGCAGGTCGAGCGCGACCGACAGCCCGGTCCCGCCCTGATCCAGCAGGTAGCGGTAACGACGATTGGATTCCTCGGCGGTGCCGAACCCCGAATACTGGCGGAACGTCCACAGCTTGCCGCGGTAGCCCGACGCGAAGTTGCCGCGAGTGAAGGGGAACTCCCCGGGCTGGGGAGGCTCCGCGCCTCTATCCGCCGGCCCATATACGGGCTGCAGCGGGATGCCGGAGGGAGTGTGGGCCGTATTATCCATCGGTGAATAACGTACTTGCAAAAAAAGAGAATGCCAATACCACACGCTTGACCAGGTCAAAGGAGACGAATGGCTAACAACGAGCTCGCCGATCGCACGGTGGTGATCTCCGGCGGGAGCCGCGGCATCGGACTCGCGATTGGAATCGCCGCGGCTCGCCGAGGCGCCAACGTGGTGCTGCTGGCCAAGACCGACACACCCCATCCGCGCCTGCCCGGGACGGTGCACACCGCGGCGGCTGACGTCGAGGCCGCCGGCGGGAAGGCGCTGGCCGTCGTGGGCGACGTGCGCCGCGAAGAGGACGTGCAGCGCGTGGTCGACGCGGCCGTGCATCGGTTCGGCGGCATCGACGTCTGCGTCAACAACGCCAGCGCCATCGCGACCGACCCGACGGCCGTGCTGTCGGCCAAGAAATACGACCTGATGCAGGAGATCAACCTGCGCGGCACCTTCCTGCTGACCAAGGCGTGCGTGCCCCATCTCCAGAAATCGGCCAACCCGCACGTGCTGACCATCTCGCCACCGATCAATATGAACCCCCGTTGGCTGGGCGCCCACCCGGCCTACACGCTGTCCAAGTACGGGATGACGCTGCTGTCACTGGGCTGGGCGGCCGAGTTCGCGGACGACGGGATCGGCGTGAACTGTCTGTGGCCGGAGACCTACATCGCCACCGCGGCGGTCACCAACATGGCCGATGGCGACCGGTTGGCCGCGTCGTCGCGCAGCCCCGAGATCATGGGCGACGCCGCCGTCGAGATCGTCTCCCGACCGGCCCGGGAAGCCACCGGCGAGTGCCACATCGACGCGACGCTGCTGCGATCCGCCGGGGTCGCGGACCTGTCCGGGTACGGCGGCGGCGAGCAGCCCATCCCGGACCTGTTCTTGGACTGATCCCTAGGTGCGGCAAAGGATTTCGCCGTGCGGGATGGCGATCCAGCCGTCGTCGGCGGCGGCCCATTCCCGCCACGCGGCGGAGATCTCCTCGAGCTGCGCGGGGGTGGCCAAGTCGAGGCTCACCAGGTCGCGGGCCACGGTGGAATGCAGGATTCGGTCGGCCCACATCCCACCCCACCATTCGCGCGTCTCGGCTGTGGCGTAGCACCACAGGCTGCCGGACGGCGTGATGTCCTCGAATCCCGCCTGCTGTGCCCAGGACAGCAGGCGCCGGCCCGCGTCCGGTTCGCCGCGGTTGGCGCGCGCGACCCGCTGGTAGAGCTCTCGCCACAACTCGAGGGCGGGCAGCTGCGGGTACCAGATGAAACCCGCATAGTCGGCGTCGCGGACGGCCACGATGCCGTCCGGCGCGCACACTCGCCGCATCTCGCGCAGGGCCCGCACCGGGTCGGCGACGTGCTGCAGCACCTGGTGGGCGTGGACGACATCGAATGTGTCGTCGGCAAAGTCGAGGTTGTGCACGTCGGCGGTGCCGAACGAGACGTTGGACAGATTGCGTTGTTGGGCTTCGGCGCGGGCCGCGCCCAGGACGTCCGCGACTTGGTCGACGGCGGTGACGGATCCGGGTGCGACGCGCGCGGCGAGGTCAGCGGTGATGGTGCCGGGCCCGCATCCGACGTCCAGCACCGACAGGCCCGGCTTCAGGTGTGCCAGCAGGTACGCCGCCGAATCCTCGGCGGTGCGGCGCCGGTGGCTGCGCAGCACCGACTCGTGGTGCCCGTGCGTATAACTGGCCCGGTCATTCATGGCGCCAGCTTACGGCGACGAGCCACATGATGAAATATGCGTCTCGCTATTTGAGACAGCTAGTCGACGGGGACGTTGAGGATCGGGAGGTCGGAACCGGCTCCCGGACCGTCGAAATGCCACCATTCGCCCGAATACACTTTCAGGCCGCCGTAGTTCATGGCGTTGCGCAGCGCGGACCGATTCGCCTTCGCGTCGGCGCTGATGCCCTGGGTGTTGAAAGCCGTTGCCCGCGGGGTAAAGTCGTCGAAGTCGGTGCCCATATCGGCGAGACAAAGCCCACCCGCGTGCTGTCCCGATGAGCATGGCTGTTGGGTCGTCGTGAACGTCACATCGACCGAGCGTCCCGACTCATGGCTGCGCGCATACTGGCCCGGACGTGCCACCCAGGCGGGGTTGGGGACGAGGCTGAACATCTTGACCTGGACGTCGTGCGGCCGATAGCAGTCCCAGAAGACCAGGAGGTGCCCCTGCGGGCGCAGGGCGCCGGCCGCGGCGGCGAGGCCGGGGGCCATCGATTGGTGCACAAGGCATCTGGCATCGGATGGATACAGCTGCGTGTGGGTGAAATTGTTGGTCGTCGCGTAGCGCAGATCGAGCACCGCGTCGGGCACGACGGTGCGGATGTCGACGAAGCCGGCCGCTCGGGCGGCGTCGCTGACCGGCGGCACGTCGGGGCCGGCCTGGGCGGTCCCCACGCCGGAGACCGCGACCAGACCCGCGACGATCGCGAGCGCACGGACCCGGCGCAAAAAACGCATTCGGCCATTGTCGCAGTTGGTCACCCCGAGTTGCGTTATCTCCTACGAGATGTCGCCCTCGACATAGCGCTGCAGGTTCGGCGCCATCGCCGCCACCACCTGGTCCTCGGACATGGACGCGATCGGCTCTATCTTCCAGACGTAGCGCAACAGCGCGAAGCCGATCAGCTGGGTGGCGATCAGCCCGCTGCGCCGCAGTCGTTCGTCCTCGTCGGCCCCCAGGGTGGACCCGCCGATCAGACCTCGCTCCACGATCAGCCGCAGCTTCTCCCGGGTCTTGTCTTCATGGGCGGCGGTCAGCACCACCGCGCGCAGGATCGGACCGACCTCGTCGTCGGTCCAGGTGTCCAGGACGGTGCGGATCAATTGCCGGCCGAGGTCGGCCTTGGGCGTCGCCCACGTCGCGGCCACCGCGTCGAGCCATTTCTGCGGCGGCGTGGTGGCGGCATCAAGCAGGCCCTCCTTCGAGCCGAAGTAGTGGTAGATGAGCGCCGGGTCGACGTCCGCGGTCCGGGCGACGGCCCGAATTGCCGTTCCGGCCCAGCCATTTTCGGCGAATTCGTCGCGGGCGGCGGCCAGGATGCGCCCCGCCAGCACACCGCGCTCGTCGCGCGGACCCGGGACGATCGATCGTGTCGGCACCGCCTCACCATACCCGAAGTTTCATCTTGCGTTGAGACTAATCTCAACGTAGCGTGAAACTATGACACCGCTCAACGGTCCGCAGACCACGGGCCGCGAATACCGGAATCTCAGCGAGCCGCAGTACGCGTCGCGCACCGACATCAACACCGCGATCGCAATGCGCGACGGCACAACACTTTTGGCCGACATTCACCGGCCCGATGCCGACGGCCGCTTCCCGGCGCTGCTGGCAGCCTCGCCATATCCGCGGCAGATGCAGGATCTCGGCGCGCCCGCGGGGTTCATCGAGGCCGGCAGGACCGACTTCTGGGTGCCACGCGGCTACGTGCACGTCATCGCCAACCTCCGCGGCACCTGCGGCTCCGAGGGCTCCTTCAACTTCTTCGACGCGCAGGAGCGCCGGGATGTGCACGACTTAGTGGAGTGGATCGCGGCTCAGCCGTGGTGCGACGGGAACGTCGGAATGATCGGCATCAGCTACTTCGCGATGACCCAGCTCGAGGCGGCCGTCGAGCGGCCGCCTCACCTCAAAGCGATCTTTCCCCTGGCCGTGACCAGCGACCTGTACGAGGGCGCCAACCACCACGGGCTGTTGAGTTCGTCTTTCATCACACCGTTTCTCGCCATGATGGGCCTGACTGCCGACCGCAGCGACAAGCTGTGGCGCAGCAAGCCAATCGGACTGGCGCGGCGCGTGCTCAAGAGCCCGAGGGTGCACAAGAAATTCGAGACCATGAACGGCGAGGCGGCGGTCACCATGCTGCGCCAACTGCTCAGGCTGCCGCACAATCCCCATCCGTGGGACGAACTATGGCAGGAGGCGGTGGTCAAGCACCCGACGCGCGACGAGTGGTGGGATGAGCGAAACCTGCTGCCACTGCTCAAGGAAATCGACATCCCGGTCTACCTGGGGTGTGATTGGCAGAATGTGCCGTTACACCTGCCTTCGACGTTCGCAACCTGGAAGCGGCTGTCGGGCAACGGGTGTGTGCGGATGGGCATGCTCGGCGAGTTCGGGCTGACATGGCCATGGGAAAGCATGCACACCGAGGCGCTGGCCTGGTACGACCATTGGCTGAAGGGGCGCGACACCGGGATCACCGAGGGGCCACCGATCCGCTACTTCCTGCCGGGCGCCGACGAGTGGCGAACTGCCGACTCCTGGCCGCCCTCGCAAGCCCCGCATCGCGAGCTGGCCCTGCGCACTGACGGCGTTTTGGATGCCGACGAAGGGGAGCCGGGCGGTCGCGAATTCATGGTGTTGGGATCAGGCCTGGGCCGCATCAAAGCCAGCGAGATCGATCCGCCGTCGATGTTGGCATGGACCAGCGCGCCGCTGAGCCAGGATGTCGATGTGGTCGGCGATGTCGAGCTGCGGCTGGTTGCCTCGGCGACGGCGATCGATACCGCGTGGATGGCCACGCTGCACGACGTGGCGCCTGATGGGGAAGCGACCGACGTGACCGCAGGCTGGTTGCGCGCCAGCTTGCGCGAGGTCGACGAAGCGGCCAGCCGCCCGGGTGCGCCGGTGTTACCCTGCAAAAACCCGC